>NZ_JBYQFJ010000017.1:0-81520 GCF_057836705.1 Virgibacillus carmonensis
GAAATTGTTAAGCAGAACCCTAGTGAAGGAAATCCACGGAGACTCCTGCGGGAAGTAAGAGAACGGCGAGACCCCGCAGGACGGCAGTCCGAGGAGGATCGACACTCGCCCGCGGAAAGCGTAGTGGATTTCCGGAACGGTTGTCCAACCACCAAACATGGTATGTTACGTCGCAGTTTAAATATTTTGTGTTAAAACAACAACCTTTTAGAAAACGGCCAAAAATAAAAAAAAGTTCAATTTATAGTCCACCGCTATACATACCTTTGCGCGAATGGTTGCATACTAAAATCAAAATGCAAAGGAGGAATGACGGATGCCAAAACCGGATGACCGTTCCAACAACCCTGAAAGAATTGAAAATACCATCGGCCATACATTGCAAAACATGGACGAGGCCCGAGATTATGCAAATGCGCACGCAGAAGAAATGAGTGCTGAACAAAAACAAGAAATTAAAGAGAAAAACGAGCGTCGTGAAGAAAGCGTTGACGGCCTACGTGATGAGTTAAAAGATGAAGTAAATGATCAGAAACATAATCAATAAAGAAAGAAACAGACATGGAAACGTTGATCAACGTTTCCATGTCTGTTTTTATGTGGATGGACGATTTGGTCCATTTAATTTTTTGTCACCTTTTCTCAGCGACTCATTTTTTAAAGCATTAAGCTCTTCCTTACTTTTGTTTTTAATTTTAGCCTTGTCTCTCATTTTAAAAACCTCCTTTACATTAGTTTGCCTACTTTCAATAAAAAGATTAGTGTTCAGAAAAAAATAGTTATATCTTCGTTTTACGTTTTTTTATTTTGCTTTACTTTGAAAAATCTCCAATCTTCTGTGCCTTATCATTTTGGATCCCATCACTGTAATTCTCAGCTTTACTTAATTTTAATTTTACCTATTTATCTTTATTGTTTTCGAAATTGTATGTTTCATCCTGCACATTCGACTTAGATGAAACTCTATACCTTCATTATCTGAAATAGCAAGTCCTATCTAGTTGAATTTAAGAGGTATTCCGAAATACCATACACTATTTAAATAGAACCAAATTAAAAAGCACAGTTTCAATTATGACTGCACTTTTTTAAACTTCCATGTATTTTTCTCAATATAGTGATCAATCTTTCCCCGATTGATTAACCCAACCAGGTAGGCCGTGACAGCTGTTCGATATAATAACCATGACGATAACATGGAGTTTTCCACGCCAAAGTGCTCGCACATATCTGACACAATGGATTCATGGGATATTCCCGCTTCAAAATCCGTTATATAATCCTCCAACCAATCCAAAAGGCCCTCGTGGCATTCGATGTTTTGTTTCACCGTTTGACTGAAGTCCTCTTCAAAAACACCATGACCAGGCACTGCTCCATCGCACGTTATATCATTTAATTGATGTAAACTTTCCAGTGTTAGATCGGCATCGGTAATATAAGGAATTTTGTGCTTGTCTAATTGTTCTTCACTAAAATAACTGTCCCCTGCGAACAAAATACCGTCAATTTTCATTGCTAACTGATGGTAGCTGTGACCTGGTAAAAGGTGTGCGGTAAATGAAATCCCGTTAATTTCGTGTGTTCCATCAACGATTTCGTGATCTACTCGAATGGCTTTGCCTTCTAGAAATTTATTATGAAGTTCTGGGATAGGATCGTTACCTTGAAATAAATAAAGCGGTTCTAGTGAAGGATTTTGCAAAATGGCCGCTTCAAACTTGGGGGCAATCGTCGTGATGTCATGTCTTTGTTGTAAAAAATGTGCACCACCATAATGGTCGGCATGAGCATGGGTAATGAATAGATGTGTAACTGGTAGTTCATTTGATTTTAATTGCTTTAAAACCTTTCGCATCGTCGAGTCATCGATTCCAGTGTCAACTAACATTCCTCTATCGCCACGGTGAATATAGCCAATATTTACAACAGCGTCAAAATAATAGCAGGTCTCGTTTAAGGTGGTGAACTTCAAGCAAATCGACTCCTATCTTGTTCTTTACTTTCTAGCTACGGCTCCTAGAAGCTGCCTTCGCTTGTCTATATACTTTCGTTAAAGTGTCGACCTTTTCCTGTTAATTTTGCATATAGTTTTTCACTTGTGGGTTCTTTCGGTAGTATCGTTTCGTAATCAGACTTTGTTTTAGAAGGATTGCCTTTTGTCAGGGTATCTTCTCTATCTTCCATTTCCCGTGATTTGGTGTCCAGAATGACTTTATACGGATGTTCGATATAAAATGGATCAAGGTCATTTTTGATAACACGATTTTGATAATCCTGATACTGAAAATGTGTGATCGGAAGTATATATCCCATCGTTAAGGCCTCCCCTTAGATTCGTTCTAGTTAATCTGCTCCTATAAAATACGAAGAACTGATCCTTTTTATGATCCTCTTGTTACGTTTCTACTATACTAATACCCTATTAGTTCGTGAAATATGCATCTTTATATGTAGAAAGACAGCTGTTTAGGCTGTCTACAGGTCTTAGCTAAAACCAGAAAGGTCCGCGGTTTCTTCGTCTATCGTGTTTCTCTTCCTCGTGCTCATGTTTTTTTTCATCATGCTCATGTTTTCTCTCTTTGTGGTAGTCCCGCTCGCCTTCTTCTTCATCGCGTTCATGTTTTCCGCCAAAGAATGGATCGCGACGGTGATGCTTCTCGTCACGTTCTTCACTTTCTATATATACATTATCTGCCTTAATAATTAAATCTTTAACGTGATAAACTCGTTTTTTTTCAGACACCCTGTTCACTCCCTTATATACTTTATCGTTAATAGACTATGTAAAGGGATCGAATTGGGTGTAGTCATTCGCCCTTTTCTAAGCGTCTTATAATTAAAATTGTATTTTCCCATACTCGCCCACACCATGTGGTCGATTGTACATATTCTAGTATAGACAATAAGTCAATAAATTTTAGGAAGGGGATTCATTCATGGGTTGTTGTGGAAAAGATTATGAAACAGGTAACTGTGTATGCGATATTTTAAGAGAAATTGCTGAAGCACAAAATGACGTAGTAGAAAATTGCTGTGATACCAGCTGTGAGCGTTCCATTAATGATTTACTTGGAGATAGCGATAACGGAAATGGACTTAATACTGTACCAGTAATTCTATATTGCAAGGATGGCTGTAAACCATTCAAAGGCTTTGGTGCTAATCATGATGATTATAAAGTTGAGGATAGTTTCTTCTTTAGAGTCAAGCGTGTAGATAAGGATTGCTGTGCAACGTTAGAATTATTAGTCGAAGATAGGTATTATGACGATGAAGACGATGAAGACGATGATGAAAATGGTCGTCGTAATGGTCATAGTAATAAACGTAAACATTATAAAAAAGATAGTCCAGAAGGTCAGTGCGTTAAAGATTTAGAGGCTTCAGGAATTTGTATAACTGTTAATTTAGATTGCTTCTGTCATGTAACTTGCTTGCCAGCTATTGATGCATTTAATCGCTAATTCAGTTAACGAACAACTGCTAGAAAAACCCGTCAATCGCGAATGATGGGTTTTTCTTTTAATTTGATTATAAAAAGGCACAGAAGAACGGGGTGATTTTCCGCTTCTGTGCTTTTTATTTGTTATTAGAATATAAACACTCAAGCCAACTCGTCAAAACTCTACGATTAAAATCCTACTAATTTTATACTTTTGATTGATTCAATTGCGATTTCAGTGGTACTTGAACGTCTGCCTACACGCATCAAAACGTAATCCTTTTCTACACCTTGAATTGTTCCACGAAACGATCGTTCTTCGGTTTTTACATCGCATTTCATTGTTGGTAAATGCTTAGGTTTGGTAATAAAATAATCAATTTTTTCCTGGATTGTCATTTCATTAAACTTTTTGTTTGATTGCTCGATTTTTGCTTTCTCTTCATCTTCATTGCTTGAATCTTTTGGCTTTTTGGTTTTTTCTTCCGCTTTATTTTCGGACTTTGCTTTAAGCATTTTTGAAAAGTCATTGCGTTTCGGCGGTCGATTATATGTTTTTTGTGTTTTTGGAGGGTCTTGTGCTTTTAGAGGCTCTGGTTCTTTTGATTTTTTCGGTGTTGCATAATTCGACTGCATCGGTGCCTTTGGTTTCGAAATTTCTGGTTGATGTATATATAAAAGTGGTGATTTAGCAAAATTCTTTTGTTTAGTCATATAATGTTGGGCTCCTTTCGTTTGCCATTTTCACGACATTATATGAATACGAATTAATAAACGTGACTTTAGCCTATAGTTTCCATTCCATTTAACAGCCCTAATAAAAAATGACTATCAAATTTTACTTTCAAAATTTGATAGTCATTTTGTTTAAGCTAATTATTCAGCTGTAATTGGTTCGTCCTGTGTTACAGCAATTTTATAAGCATCATTGTAATCGATAGAAAGTGAATAGTTTTGCACACGGTTGTTAACAGGTACTACCAACGCACGGTAAAGTGTTGGGAATACAGGTACATCTTCAACCATTAATGCTTGCCATTCATCATAGATTTCCTGACGTTTTTCAACATCGAAAGCTTCTTCAGATACGCCTGCTGCTAACAAACGATCATTTTCCTCGCTGGCGTAACGAGAGAAGTTAAACATTGCATCGCGACCATAAAGACCAGCAGGGTTAACATCATAACCTACACCCCAAGCACCTTGGAAGATATCAACATCTGGATCATCATTCCCGCCATTTCCAACCTTGTCATAGAACGTGTTGAATTCTAATAAACGACCATTTAGAAGTTCAACTTTAAGACCAACAGCTTCCCATGCTTGAATATAATATCTAGCGAGCGGTTCAGCTGTATCGCCACCTGACATGGATGCAAAGTTTATTACCAATTCTTCGCCTTCAGGATCTTCACGAATTCCATCATCATTAGTATCAACATAACCCGCTTCATCTAAAAGTTGTTTCGCTTTTTCTGGGTCGTATGTTTTACCCGGATTTTCTTCATCGTGGTATTGTGGATGAGAAGGTGGAATCAACGTTGTCGCATTCCAACGAAGTCCATGATAGAACTTTTCACCTACAGCGTTATTATCTACAGCGTGCCACATTGCCTGACGTAAATTTTTGTTTGCCATTTTTGCATCGGGATTCGGATCTACTTGACCGGCTTCTTTATCCCAGGTACCTAGTTTAAATCCAATATACGTATAAGCAAGATCAATCATACCAAGATATTCAACATTTGACATCTCAGCATTAGCAGGATATTGATCAGTCGGGAAGGCACTAACCATATCAACTTTACCGGTTTCTAATGCTTGAACAACCGTATTTGGGTTAACTACCTGAACAATTACCTCATCAAGCGTTGGTTCACCCTGCCAGTAGTCTTCGTTCGCAGTCATCACTACAGACTCACCGGGAACGATACTATCTACTTTAAATGGACCAAAACCAACTGGGTTTTCACGTACTTCTGGTGAAGCAGATATTTTTGCAACTGGTATATCTTCAAAGATATGTTTTGCTAAAGGATATGTCCATATACTTCCAGTTAGAAGTGATGGAGTTGCCTCTTTAAATGTGATTTTCAACGTTTTATCATCAACTACTTCGAGGCCAGAAATTTTATCAGCTTCCCCAGCGTGATATTCGTCCATCCCTACGATGTTTGTAAAGTCTGAACCATACCGAGGTCCATCATAGTCAGGATGACCAATGACCTCATGGGCAAATTCCCAATCTTCAGCGGTAACAGGCTCACCATCATGCCAGTTTACGTTATCACGAATAGTAAATGTGAACGTCTTTCCATCCTCACTTACTTCATAGGTTGCTGCACCTTCGTTTGACATCACATAATCTTTATCAAATTGTACCAACGCTTCGTCAAACCATTGAAGAATTTGTGCGTCAGGATCGCCTCCATAGAAGTTCCAGTTTAAGGTACCTTCAAATGCCGTATCCGATACTAAACCAAAGTTCAGTGTCCCACCTTCAATTGCTTCGCCTTCACTTGTTTTATCGGGGCTAAAATCTTCAATGGAATACAAACCATCTTTCTTTTCCTCTTCAGCTTCTTCCCCACCTTCATCAGAATCGGAACCTTCCTCTGTTCCCTTATCGGAATCCTGTGGTTCTTCGCCACCTGTCTCATTGCTACAAGCCACCAACGCTAACATCAGGATAAGCATTAGTGCAAATAATGCCCTAGTCAAACCAATCTTTTTCATACTTGAACCCTCCCTTTTTTATGCTTCTACTTGTCTTGCTTAGATCAAACGATTAAGGTTTGACCGACATTATTTATACTCAACACCAGTACTAAGAATAGGTAGTGGTGTAGGTAACTGGATTAAACCTCCCTGTATACCGATCTTTTCACCTCCTTGATTATCCTCTTCTTTGCCTTGCATCAGTCGCACGTTTCAATGCTTGACCAACGTTATTTATACTTAACATCAGTACCAGAATGAGTATTGATGCAGGTATCCAAATCCACCATCTGTTTTCAAGCGTTTGTGGGTTTGTTGCATAACTTAAAAGAGTACCCAGACTTGGTGTGCTTTCAGGGAAACCAAATCCTAAAAACGAAAGCCCTGATTCTAAACCTATATTTGCAGCTAAGTTTAGTGTCATTGTTACAATGATGAGAGAACTTAGATTTGGCAAAACCTGTGTGAACATAATCTTTAAATTAGAGGAACCGAGTGTCTTAGAAGCTTGAACATAATCGAGTTCCTTCTCTTGTAATGCTTTTGAGCGGATCAGACGGGCAATTCCCATCCATAAAAATGCTGTCATAATCAATGAGAATCCCAGAATGGTGTACTTCGGAACAATAGCAACAAAAACAATAACAATCATGAGAAACGGTAAAATGAGAAAGAAATCTAGAATTCGCATAAATATATTGTCGAGTGTTCCACCATAATAGCCAGATATCAGACCAAACAGTACACCAATAATGCCCGTCATTAATGTAACCAGAAGCCCAATTGAAAGCGAATTACGTGTACCAATAATCAACTGACCAAATATATCCCGACCACCATAATCGGTTCCTAAAATGAATTCATCGTTAGGTGCTTGGTGGATAGAAAACAAATCAACTTTAACAATTTCTTCCTGGTTCAAAATAAGCGAAATTCCATATACAAACAATATTATTAGTACAAGAAAAATCAACGATATCAGCGCTACTTTATCACGAACAATTTCACGCCAGATAATGCGCCAGCCTGATGGACTCTTGTCAACTTCTTCATCAAGGTCAGGTAAAACATTATTCATTTCCATTTATAATCACCTCAGAGTCGTTCTATTTTATACGAATGCGCGGATCTATGAGACTAAGAATAATATCTGAAATTAATGCACCTAATATGGACGCTATCCCGAATAATAAGACAACTGAAGTTACGACCGTATAATCACGTAGACTAATTGATTCTAAAAAGAGTTGTCCCATACCTGGATAAGCAAAGATACTTTCAATAAAAATAGATCCCCCTATTAATCCAGTAATTTCAAAACCAAAAAATGCAGCAATCGGCAATAGTGAATTTCTTAAGATATGTCTGTTGTAGACTCGCGATTCAGAAGCTCCTTTTGCTCTTGCTGTAACAATAAAATCTTTTTGTTTTGTATCAATAATTTCACTTCGCAAATACTGAACTGTTGAAACCGTCGTGATTAATGCGCCAGATAAGGCCGGTAGTAATAAATGATATATTTTACTCATTACATAATCGAACGTACCTGGTTCCAACCCCGGGGATACACTACCACTGGTAGGAAACCAGCCAAGTTGAAAACCGAATATCCAAAGCGTAACCAGTGCAAAAATAAACAGTGGTGTTGCAAATCCGATATACGTGTAACTAGTAATCATTCGATCACTTAATGTATCATTAAAACGTCCACTAGTGATTCCAAGTGGAACCGCAATTATATAGGTAAAAATTAAGGTTGCTAATGAAAGCCAAGCGGTATTCATAATTCTTTGGTTAATTAGTTCTGAAACTGGCATTTTAAAACGAAAAGATTGTCCAAAATCTCCCTGAACCGCACCTTTTGCCCAGTCAAAATATTGAACGTACCATTTGTCGTTTAAGCCAAGTTCTTCTCTTCTATCCGCAATTTCCTTCGGGTCTAAATTTGGATCGATTAAACCTGATAAAGCGTCACCTGGCATTGCCTGAGCCATTAAAAATATTAAAATACTTAGCAATATTACTTGTGGGATCATTATTAAAATTCGGCGTACAGAAAATTTCCACATATCATTCAACCTTTCCCGGGTAAAGCCACTGAATGTGTATTAGATACTGGCAGTAAGTTATAAGCCAAGCCTTCGTCATTGAAATAATCGTTGTACGAATGCTCGTATTCCAATTTCACCTTTTGACGGAAATGGGCTTGTTGTTTACGTTTGGCAGGGTCAATATCCGGAATTGCTGCAACGAGTCGTTTCGTATAGATATGCTGTGGGTCATTAAAGATATCTTCCGATGTTCCTTGTTCAACATAACGACCTTTATACATTATTCCAATGTGATCACTCATATGTCTGATAACCCCTAGATCATGACCTATGAAGATATACGTTAAATCTAATTCTTTCTGTATGTCCTGCATAAAGTTCAACACTTGTGCTTGAACAGAAACATCAAGCGCTGATACAGGTTCATCAGCAATGATAAGCTTTGGTTTTAAAGCAATCGCTCTTGCAACCCCAATTCGTTGACGTTGTCCACCAGAGAATTGATGTGGATATTTCACAATACTTTCCGGGTTTAATCCAACCATTTCCAGTAAGCCCTGAACTCGTTTTTTTTCTTCCTGTTTTGATAGTTTTTCGTAATTGCGAAGTGGTTCAGCAACGATATCCAATACGCGCTTTTTAGGGTTCAACGAAGAGTAAGGATCTTGAAAAATCATCTGAATTTCCCTGCGCACATCTAAGTTCGTATGACGTAAATCGGTAATATCATGACCATCAAAGAATACTTTCCCTGAGGTAATATTATTTAAGCCAATTACTGCTCGACCAGTTGTCGTTTTACCTGATCCTGATTCACCAACAAGTCCATATGTCTTGCCTTTCTCAACTTTAAGGGAAACTCCGTCTACTGCTTTTATATGATCTACAGTCCGCCCAAATAGTCCGCCTTTAACCGGAAAGTGAACTTTTAAATCCTCAATTTCAAGAAACGACATGACTATGATCCTCCTTACTTACCTCTGGGAAATTGAAATGCCTGTAACACGTACATCGTACAAAGTGACCAGGGTCTACTTCATGCAAGTCTGGATGATCCTCATGTGCTGAGCTATTCACCCATGGAATTCGCGGGCTAAACCGGCAGCCTTGTCTCGGTAGTTTTTGTAAAGATGGAACAATTCCTTGAATAACATGAAGTTTTGACTGCTTTGTTGCAGAATTAGGCACAGAATTTAATAAGGATCTTGTATAAGGATGTAAAGGGTTTCCAAATAGTGTGTCTACATCAGCAATTTCGACAATTTGCCCTGCATACATGACTGCTATTCTATCTGCGGTCTCAGCAACAACACCTAAATCATGAGTGATTAGGATGATGCCAGCCTGCATATCCTCCTTCAAATCATTTATCAGATCAAGAATTTGTGATTGAATTGTCACGTCAAGTGCAGTCGTAGGTTCATCAGCAATCAATATTTCTGGTTCATTGGCAATTGCTGTCGCGATCACTATTCGCTGCCTCATTCCACCAGACAGTTCATGTGGGAATTGATTATATGTTCGTTTAGGGTGTGGAATTCCCACTTTGTTTAACAATTCAATTACCTTTTCTTTCCGTTTAGATTTTGAAAGTTTCTTATTATGCAATAATAATGTTTCACCAATTTGATCGCCAACTACCATTAACGGATTCAAAGCTGTGAGAGGATCTTGAAAAATCATCGCCATTTCATTTCCGCGCAGCTTATTAAGATTGCCTGGCTTACTATTCGCGATGTCGTGCTCTTTATATAATATATTCCCTTCAATTTTAGCTTGGTTATGTAATCCCATTATTGAAAAAGCTAGGGCACTTTTTCCACACCCTGATTCACCAACAATAGCTAGTACTTCATTTTTGTGGACAGATAATGAAACATCGTCTACCGCTGCATAATAATCATCTTTTATTCGAAAGGATGTTTTTAAATTCTTAATCTCTAACAACGCTTTATTCAATTTAATCCCCCTATCTTAAGAAGTCTCTTTTTAAAAAATAACAAAATTACAAAAAATAATAACAAAAAAATACAGTTAATATTACATTGTAATGGTTTTGTAATATAACTGGATTTTTTAAAATTATATATTATTTTCTGATATTTAACAAGCCTTTTTCAAATAGTTTTCTTTCATTTTCAAATTTTGTGTTTTTTGTTCAGTAAGATCTTAAATTAAAAATCCCATGAACGCTGTTGCCATGCCAAAGTATATTAAAATAGATATAATATCATTTATAGTTGTGATAAATGGGCCGGATGCAACTGCTGGATCTATGTTAAACCGATCCATAATAAGTGGAACGAGCGAACCTGCTAAAGTGGCAACTACTAGTGTTGCCATGATTGAGATTCCAACAAGAAGTCCAAGGAAAATATCGCCTTGCCATAAGTAAATAACCAACGTAATTGCAATGCCACAAACGGTTCCAGTTATTAAACCCGTAGCAGCTTCGCGCATGATCAGCTTAGCTTTTCCTTGTTTGCCATAATCACCTGTTGCTAAACCACGAACGGCAACTGCTAAAGCTTGTGTCCCTGTATTCCCTGCCATGCCCGCAATCAGTGGAATAAATATGGCAAGTACCGCAACTTTATCAAGCGTATTTTCAAATCGCCCAATCAGGCTAGCAGTTAACATACCTAAGAATAATAAAATAATCAGCCATGGAAGACGCTTTTTTGCGGAAACAAATGCATTCTCGTTTGGTCGATCTACATCAGAAATTGCAGCAAATTTGGAGTAATCATCGCTTGCCTCTTCCTCCATTACATCTAAAATATCATCGACTGTTATAATTCCCAGTAAGTGATCTTGAAAGTCTACAACCGGTACAGCTAAAAAGTCATAATCCCGCATCATTTGTGCGACATCTTCCTGGTCTTTTGCAACAGATACGGAAACAATCTTTCCGCTCATGATATCCTTTATCAATGTATCGTTTTCTGATATGATCAGGTCTCTTAAAGAAAGTACGCCGACTAAACGCTTATCTTCGTCAACTACATACAAATAATAAATAGTCTCGGCACCTGGACCCTCTTTTTTCAATTGGACCATCGTATCCTTAACAGATTGCGTTTTAAAAATAGCTATATACTCAGTCGTCATAATACTTCCTGCGGTTTTTTCCTCGTAATGGAGCAGCTGTTTTATTTCATCAGAAGCATCGTTATCCATAATCGTGAGAAAGCTTGCTACCTTATCTTTGCTTAACTCATTTAGAATATCTACAGCATCATCTGTGGACATTTCTGAAAAAACCATCGCAGCATAGCGTGGATCCATCTCCGTAAAAAAGGCTTCTGTATCTTCTAGCTCAATATTTTCCATGATTTCCGCAGTTTCCTCAGGAGATAAATAGGTGTAAATTAACAGGCGCACATCTTCTTTTTGACCCAAGAAAAATTGTGCTTGATCATATGGATGCATATCTATAAATTCTGTTCGGAAATTGAAAATATCCTTTTTTTCTAATAGAACGAGTAACATATCCCATTGGCGTTCATTTTCAACTGTTTTTTCCATATGGAACACTTCCTTTCAAAAAAATAATAAGAGAAATAAACCCCACAGCCAAAAAAGGCCACGGGGTTATTAACTATTTCCCAAACATATATCCTTCGCTGTTTGTAATTTCCTCACTTACCCGGTAAATAATTCCATAGCCAATTAAAGTTGCCAGAACCGAACTACCACCATAGCTTATTAATAGAAGCGGAATTCCTGTTATAGGCATTATACCGATAGACATTCCGATATTCTGGAATGTGTGAACAGCGATTAAAGCCATAAATCCAAAGCAAAACATTGCACCAAATACGCTGGTACTATATATTTTTAATCCGATACTGACCAATTTATAAATAAAAAAGAAGTACAGGAATATTACTAAGCTGCTTCCAACAAATCCAAAGCTTTCTCCAATAATGGAAAATATAAAGTCTGTCTGTGCTTCAGGTATATATACTTGAAGCTCGCCGATTCCTTTTCCGAATAATTGTCCAGAGCCAATTGCTGAAAATGATCTACTTACCTGAAAGCTTTCAGCATCCACCTCCTCACTCGGTCCAAACCATGTTTCAATTCGATCAATTTGATATTGTTTTATTGGTAATATTTCTTGTGCTAATTCAGGATACTTAATGACTAATGCCAAAGCTCCTCCACCGATAATTGCGAGAGAAGCGATGACAATGAATAGTAATTTCCAGTTAATTCCTGACAGAAGGACCATAAAGCTGAGAATAATAAGGTATACCATCGATGTACCAAAGTCAGGCTGCATCATAATTAAGGATACAGGTATTGCCACGATCACAATCAATTTAATTAAAAGAAAAAAATCACTCTGAAAATCTTTGTTTACATACTTCTCTTTATGCTTGGAAATCGTGGCAGCCAAACACATAATCGTTGTGATCTTAGTAAATTCTGCAGGTTGTATCGTTAGTCCTGGTAATGTGAACCAACTTTTAGTACCATTTATTTCATGGGCAATACTCTCAGGACTTACTAATAATATAGCCAATATGACAACACCAAAAATGTAAACGTAAAAGCTAATAAGATACATTTGATTTAAATCAATCATTCTGATCAATAAAATAAAGACTGCCCCTATTGCATACCAGACGACTTGTTTAAGCATGAAATCGTCATCTACAGGAGAAAATTCTTGCATATTATAAAGAGCTGTTAAACTGGAAGCCATAAACAACAAGAAAATAATAATTAAATCAAATTGTAATCCTCCTGAGTTTTCTTTTTCCATTAAAAATCACCTTTGTCCTTTGGTTGTTTATACTTGTCGATGTGAGCTGAATCAGTTGATTAAACTATGTAGTGTAAGATTAATTTTAAAAGCACGGAAATAGCAACGACACAATTTGTCGAAGTTTTGATTTAATATCAACACGTAGTGGTATTTGTAGCTTAGTTACCATTAAACAATTTTACCACAAATCATTTTGTGCTTCCATATTAAATATCCTTTAAGTGTGTGTCCAATAAGTAATTAGAAACAAGAAGTTCAAGGCGCGAAGATTTGGAGTACCGGACTTGCGCGCGATGTGTTGACTTCTACGTTGTCCACAGGACGTGGACGGTTTTAGTAGAAGTTCCTCATGCTTTTAATACGTGAGGACCGGAAAAAAACTGATAAACGAAGAAATTCGCCGTTTATCATTTGATAACTTTTTGAACAACCTCTTTAAAATTTTGTTGATCAAGGTGGAAAATAATATGAAAATAGATGTAATTGGTGACGTTCACGGTTGTATAGATGAGTTAATTGAACTACTCCATCAACTGGGCTACCGAAAAAATAAGGAGATATTCGTTCATCCACATGATCGTATTCCGGTTTTTGTTGGGGATATAACGGATCGTGGGCCAAATTCGCTTGCGGTTATTGAGCTAGTGTATAACATGGTCATAGAACATCACTTAGGACGGTATGTACCAGGTAATCATTGTAACAAGCTTTATCGATATTTTTCAGGAAATGATATACAAATACGCTATGGTCTCGAAACAACAGTAGAAGAATATCTTGCGCTAAGTCAACGAGACCGGAAAAAAATCAGGCATCAATTTATGACCTTGTATGAGGAAGCACCGTTATACTTACATTTGACCGATCGTAATATGATTGTAGCTCATGCAGGAATTAAAGAAGAATATATTGGGCGTACAGATAAAAAGGTTCGGACATTTGTGTTATATGGTGATATCACTGGTGCCACGCACGCGGATGGCCGCCCAATACGCCGCGATTGGGCGCAGGATTATCACGGTAAGCCATGGATCATCTATGGTCATACACCAGTATTAGAACCGCATATGATCAACAACACAGTAAACATTGATACTGGATGTGTTTTTGGCAATAAATTAACTGCCTTTCGCATGCCAGAAAAAGAAATAGTTTCTGTTCAGTCGAGACAGCCTTTTATCTCTGAAAAATTTAAGATCTATTAATCAAATGGAGTAGTTCAGATGGTGGTGCAGATTGAAAATGCAGCACCTCTTTTGTAAAAGGATGACGAAACGTTAATTCTTTACAATGTAATGCTTGACGATTGATATCTTTAGTTGATCCACCATACAAATCGTCCCCTGCTAAACTATGACCAATATGTGCAAAATGGACTCTAATTTGATGAGTTCTTCCAGTTTCAAGCCTGACCTCAACCAAAGAATAGTTAGCTGACTGCCCTTTTACTTGGTAATGTGTAATTGCTCTTTTTCCGGAATCTATAACCATTCGCTCGATGATGGAACCTTCTTTACGGCCAATATTCGCATCAATCGTACCTTCCAGCTCCGAAAGGTTTCCTTCTATTACTGCACAATAATTCCGATTTACGTTTCCAGCTTTTTGTTCTTTTGAAAGCAAGGAATGACTATATTGATGCTTGGCGATTAATAGTAGACCTGATGTATCACGATCCAATCTCGTTACAACATGAACGGTATAAGGAATCTGGTGTTTTTGGTAATGTCCAAGAACAGCATTTGCAATCGTTCCATTTAAATGTTTGAAGGAAGGAATGGTCGCCATCCCAGCCGCTTTGTCAATTACCAATACAGCCGTGTCCTCATAGACAATTGATAATGGCAGATCTTCTGGAGATAGTCCTTTTCCAATAGTCTCTTGTGGGAAGGCGACCTTAAGTTCATCACTAAAGGACAGGAGATACCTCACTGTTTGGTTTGTTCCATTAACTTGTATATGCCCTTTACTGTCTTTTACACTTTTAACTAATCGTCTTGAAAAGGATTGAACGGTACGAAGATAATCATGAATTGACATACCGTCTTGTTCCTGTGTAATGATCCATTTCAATACGTTCACCTTCTCTAAACTTTTTTCTCGCCTTCTGAAACAAATGAATCCCGTACTCGATTCCAAAATGGGAATGGTCTAAACCGAGCAAATCGTACTTTTTCTTTTGCTACCCTACATTGGATTGATTTTACATTGGTATAGGTTTCTGTAAAATGATCAATTGTAATCAAAAAGCTACGATCAGCAAGAGGCTTTAATAGGCAAGTATGATGTTTTGGCAAAATTAATGGAGATCCAATTGTACGGAAAACCCGATTGTTGATTGATGCCATTTCGGTTAACTGAAATGCTTCAAGGGATGGGTGCAATATCCCACCACCAAGTGCTTTGTTATAGGCAGTGCTGCCTGAAGGAGTTGATAAACACAATCCATCGCCACGGAATGTTTCAAAGTGTTCTCCTTTTATTTCCACATCAAATACAACGGAGCCATCAGGTGTTTTAATGGTCGCTTCATTTAGGGCTAGGAATGTATCTTCATTCCCCCCAGATTTCGCGCGAATATTTACTTCTAGAAGTGGGTATTCCACAACCTGAAATGGCGTTTTTGCTATTTCGATAATCAATTTTTCCACTTCTTCTGGAACCCAGTCTGCATAGAAACCGAGATGTCCTGTATGAACCCCAATAAAAGCTGTTTCATTAAGGCGATGGATGTAACGATGAAATGCTTCCAGTAGTGTGCCATCCCCACCAACGGAGATGACAAGCTCGGGATTTTCCTTATCATACTCTAAATCAAATTCAGTTAAATATTGTCTCATTGTTGCCATAATATTATTTGAACGATCGTCGCCTTTTGATACGATTGCAAATTTCACTAGTCGTCATCTCCTTCGAAATACGTATTTTCCGACAAATTTTGGGTCGGTGTCTGGCATCGCTATTACTTTCGATGAAAAATACGTTGTGCCTCTTGCACTTCATTCTTTATATTAGACATTTCTTCATCTAATTTAAACGCGGCCTCTGCTGCTCGTTGTAGTCTTGTTTTAATATCACTTGGTATGCTTCCCTTATATTTATAATTTAGTGAGTGTTCATTGGTTGCCCAAAAGTTCATGGCAAGTGTGCGAATTTGAATTTCAGCAATTATTTTCTTCTCACCATGAATCGTTTCCACTGGATATTCAATTATAATGTGAAACGAACGATATCCGCTATCTTTTTTTTGGGATATATAATCTTTTTCCTCAATTATCGTAAAATCATTACGCGAACGAAGCATGTTTACAATCTTATAGATATCATCGACGAACTGACATACAACACGTACACCTGCGATATCCTGCAATTCTTTTTCGATTCGTTCTAGCGAAATCTGTCTCGTTTCTGCTTTATCCAAAATACTTGTAACAGGTTTAACTCGACCAGTAATAAATTCAATTGGTGAATGTCTTGATTCATATTCAAATTGCGTTCGCATTCCTTTAAGTTTTACCTTTAACTCCTCGACCACCTGTGAATACGGGGCGAGTAATGCTTTCCAATTCATTGTATATGTACCACCTTTAAGAGGATGTTCAATAATTAACCTTTTCCATCCTATCATAACACAATTCAATGGGAAATCTTTGCATTACCACTGATATTTCGCGATAATCAATGGTAAACCATCCTATTTAAATGGGGGTCAATAAATGGCACAGGAAATTGAGATCGAATATAAAAATTTGTTAACGGCAAAAGAGTTCAAACAACTATTGCAGCGTTTACCTTTTCCTGATTCAGGGATATGGCAAACCAATTATTATTTTGAAACAAAAGATTTTTCGTTAAAAGCAAAAGGTGCTGCCCTTCGAATTCGCGAAAAAGCCGGGAAGCATGTTTTAACATTAAAAGAACCGCATACAGATGGATTACTGGAGTCCCATGATGACCTGACAAGGAATGAGGTTATAAGGTGGATGAATGGAAATCCAATTGGAAAAAGTCAGGTGAGTAAACAGCTTGAATTACTTGGTATCCGTCTACACGATCTGGTGTATTATGGGAAATTACAAACCGAGAGATACGAAGTAAACTATCAGGGAACACTTTTAGTATTAGATTACAGCACCTATAATGGAACGTCCGATTATGAATTGGAAATCGAAGCGCAATCGAAGGAAGATGGGCTGAACATGCTCCACTCAATCGTTGATAAGTATGGGATAACTGAAAAAGAAACGCCAAATAAAATTAAACGATTTTTCACATCATTGACGCTTGATTAAATCAGATGATTTGCCGAAGGATTGTTACGTTGCTACAATATAGACAAACATATTAGGAGAGAAAGCAATGACAAGACCTGGCACAATGTTCGAAGCGATTGGCGGCTTTGATTCCATAGATAAAATAGTAACTGCTTTTTACAAGCGAGTAGGAGAACATCCAGAACTTACACCCATTTTTCCAGATGATTTAACGGAAACTACCAGAAAGCAACGTTTATTTCTAACACAATTTTTTGGTGGTCCAATGATTTATTCTGAAGAAAGAGGTAACCCAATGCTAAGGCGTAGACATCTCCCATTTGAGATAACTCCAACTAGAAAAGAAGCATGGCTTACATGCATGAAGGAAGCGCTTGTGGAGGCCGAAATCGAGGAACCCTATTGCACTGCAATTTTTGAAAAACTTACCATGACAGCAAATCATATGATGAACACACCAGAGTATTAGAAAACTTGGCTTATAGCCAAGCTTTAAACATTAGTTGCACTTATACTGATATCCACTTAACAATTTATATTTTCTTATCAATGGAACAAAAGTGAAACACCTGTCGCTAGGTGCTGGAGCTCGACGTTAATAGAAAGGAGAATCGATGTGAGTTGGCAAAATGCTGAGCTAGAAAGCTTTAATCAAACTAACACATCGGCGAAATCTGGCTTTGTTGATTTTGTACAAAAACCGATAGAAATTTATGTTTTTGTAGATCCTCTTTGTCCTGAGTGTTGGTCTTTAGAGCCCTATCTCAAAAAGCTTTCCATTGAGTATGGACGCTTTTTAACCATTCGACCTATTATTAGTGGACATTTAAATACATTAAACAAAGATAAATTCGATAAACCAAAAAAGCTCAAAGAAATTTGGGACAAAACGGCAAAACGAACAGGAATGAGCTGTGACGGAGATTTATGGATTGATAATCCAATTTCATCCCCGTGGATCGCGTCGCTAGCAATCAAAGCTGCTGAATTACAAGGCAAAAAAGCTGGTAAAATCTTTTTACGCAAGGTACAGGAAAATCTGTTTTTACAAAAGCGAAATATATCAGATGAAGAAGTATTGTTTGATATAGCAAAAGAGGCAAATGTTGACCTGCAAGAATTTAAGAATGACTTATATTCCCCATCAGCCAAAAAGGCATTTCAATGTGACTTAAAGCTGACACAGGAGATGGAAGTCGATTATATTCCAACTATTGTTTTTTTCAATCAAGTTGCCGAAGAGCAAGGCATTAAAATTTCCGGCCTTTATCCATATGATATTTATGTGAAAGTCCTCAAACAGATGCTCCAACAAGATCCAATACCCGCTGAAACACCAGAACTACACGAATTTATGGCTTATTATGGCGTGGTTGGTAATAAAGAAATATCTGTGGTATATGATTGGACACTTACTCAAACAGATAAAGAAATGAAAAAGTTACAGTTAAAACAAACCGTTGAAAAGATCCCAGTTAAATACGGATCCTTTTGGAAATATATAAAAGATTGAAATGTGGAGCGGCTGCCTTGGAGTGGCCGCTTTTTGTTTGTTAGCCGTGAGTGACAGTTGTAAATGGCGGATATCTGACGCACTATAAACGAACCTTATTATGATAAATTCCTTATATTTCAGATCGCCACTTAAATTTCAGCACACAAAGAAGGATATACGGGGCAGCGTATATCCTTCAGGTCTTTTCTATCTTTGTATCAAACAAAGGGGATGGAGAAAGTTTTAAGTTCAAACAAAGGGGTTTGTTTGCTTTTTTATCTCACAAACTTAATATACCAAGTTCTCAGCTAGTGTTCAATATCTTCGTTCATCATTTCACAAAAATGTCATACTTCTACTTATTGTTCATACAGCATATACTTTAAAAAAAGCGCGAGTGCCTTCGAAACAATCACAGTACAGATTATTCCTGCTGTGATTATTCGCAGAAACTTTCCTTAGTGGTACCTCAGGCAAGTTTAAGACGAATCTCTTAGTGAAGTTGTTATCAAAAAGAGAATTGTCTTAACGTTCAAATACGAGATATCAACGTTTATTTCGATATATCAACGTTCGATCCAAGATATCAACACTTATTCCGATATATCAACGGTCAATACGAGATATCAACACTCATCCCGATATATCAACGTTCAATACGAGATATCAACGTTCAATACAGGATATCAACACTCATTCCGATATATCAACGTTCAATACAGGATATCAACACTCATCCCGATATATCAACGTTCGATACGAGATATCAACACTCATCCCGATATATCAACGGTCAATCCAGGATATCAACACTCATTCCGATATATCAACGTTCAATACAGGATATCAACACTCATCCCGATATATCAACGTTCGATACGAGATATCAACACTCATCCCGATATATCAACGGTCAATCCAGGATATCAACACTCATTCCGATATATCAACGGTCAATACGAGATATCAACACTGATTCCGATATATCAACGTTCAATACAAGATATCAACACTCATTCCGATATATCAACATATACAGGATATCAACACTGATTCCGATATATCAACGTTCGATCCAGGATATCAACACTTATTCGGCTATATCTAAGACCTCAGGCGGGCTAGGCGCTGGAGCTAGACAGAAAAAAAGATTTTAGGAGGTTTTGTAATGCAAGGGATTATGCCATATTTATTTTTAATACTAATGGTCTTTGCGTTCTTTTTAAATATCTTAGGATTTATGCAACTAATCCCGCTTTATATCACACTTCCATTACTTTTTATATCAATTTATTTGACCATTTTTTCTTTCACCCACAGAAAGGTTTTTAGAAGGTTACGATAGCGAATGTTAACAGGTGAACTCCTATCCTCCATCCCCTTCCAAATAGAAAGAGGATGTTCCCCCATTGGAACATCCTCTTTTCAATAATTTACTTCAACAACAGCTTTTCCATTTCTTCTAATTTCTCTTCAAAAACATCGAGTGCCTCAAGAATTGGTTGTTTTGACGTCATGTCAACACCCGCTTTTTTCAATACTTCGATAGGAAAGTCACTACTTCCAGCTTTCAAGAAGTTCAAATAGCGCTCAACAGCTGTGCCGTCCTCATCCGTTAAGATTTGGTTTGCTAAAGCGGTTGCAGCTGAGTAGCCTGTTGCATATTGGAAAACATAATAGTTCATGTAAAAGTGTGGAATACGCGACCATTCTGTGCCGATTTCTTCATCTGAAACAACTTCATCACCAAAGTATTTTTTGTTCAATGCGTAATAGATTTCCGTCAATTTATCGGCAGTTAGTGCCTCGCCATCTTGCATCCGCTTATGAATATCATGTTCGAATTCTGCAAACATGGTTTGGCGGAATACGGTTCCACGGAAACCTTCTAAGAAATGGTTTAACAAGTATAATTTTTCTTTTTCATCTTCCAAATGATTCAACATGTACTCATTTAACAATGCCTCATTACAGGTTGACGCAACTTCTGCTACAAAAATAGAATAGTTTCCATAACGGAATGGTTGGGATTTTCTTGTGTAATAGCTGTGAACGGAATGGCCAAGTTCATGTGCTAGTGTGAATAAATCATTCACATTATCCTGCCAGTTCAATAGGATATATGGATTTGTACCATAGGCACCCGATGAATAGGCTCCACTGCGTTTTCCTTTATTTTCTTCCACATCAATCCAGCGATTTTTATAGCCTTCTTTGACGATATTGACATACTCTTCCCCAAGTGGTGCAAGGCTTTTCACTACATGTTCCTGTGCTTTTTCATATGGAATTTTCATTTCCACATCTTTCACTAGTGGCGTGTACATATCATACATATGCAGTTCATCTAGTTCCAATACCTTCTTGCGCAACGCAGAGTATCGGTGGAGTAAATGAATTTTATCATTCACCGCTTCAACTAAATTTTCATATACCTGCTCAGGAATATTGTTTCCGTCCAGCGCAGCATGCCTTGCTGAATCGTAATTACGTACCTTTGCATTAAAGTTGTCCTTCTTAATCGTCCCAGTTAAGGTAGACGAGAACGTGTTTTTAAAGCTACCATATGTGCCATACATCGCCTTAAATGCATTTTCGCGTACTTTACGGTCTTTTGATTCTAAAAAACCGAGGTAACGTCCATGTGTTAAATCTATTTCTTCCCCGTCCTCATTTTTAATGCTGGGAAAAGTAAGATCTGCATTGTTTAACATACCAAATGTTTGAGATGCATTTTCCATCGGTTCCGAAGCTTCTGCAAGCAATGCTTCTTCTTTTTGACTCAATACATGTGCACGTTGACGCGTAATTTCGTCCAATGTTTGCTTATATGATACTAATTCTTCTTTTTGTGCCAGAAATTCCTTAAGCTTCGATTCCTCAATTGTTAAAATTTCAGGTACTAGAAAACTCATTGAACTTGATGCAATGGTAAGCACATTTTCTGCCTTCGCATTCATTTCTTGGTAAAATGAGTTTGTAGTATCTTCATCATTACGCATATGTGCATATGTAAAAAGTTTTCCTAAACGCTGCGATAAATCGTCCTGGAGCTTTAATACGTCATACAACGCTTGTGCTGAATCGGATAACTTCCCAGCATATGCTTCAATCTCAGGGATGTCTTGCTTTAAGCTTTTTAACTCTTGTTCCCACTTCTCATCTGTTGGAAAAATGTCTTCAAGATCCCATGTTAGTTCTTTAGGTAATTCACTTCTTTTTGGTAATTCCTTTGTTGCTTTAGCCAATTGAATTTCCTCCTTTTTTTCCACTCTTATACTTATTCGGTAAGATTTACTAAATTCCTTTAAATAATAATGACATCTTTAGTATGTTAATTTCCACTATAATCATGCACTATTCTATTGTACTACAATGAATTAACTGATTCATTAATCGTGTATCTTCCATAAGCGAACGTTCTATATTTTTGTGAAAGTGTATTTCTTTTATTTTTTTAAAAAGATGAACATCGACTTCCTCGATTACTTGAAGATTGTTCAATAGAACTAAATATTCATAGATGGGATTATCCGTCCCTTTGATTAAAGAAAAATAGTGTTGTGGGTGATAACGAAGAATTCGATGAGCTCTTTCTAAGGTGAAGGTGGCGCCAATTGGTAATGGGTTTAACAAATCTAGACACAATCTACTTTGCCAAATACCAAGCGATGTTTCCATGAGGTGCTGTCCACGGACAGGTAAATAAACGATGGACGGTAACTTTTCTTTATGTGTGCCTTTTTCATATAACCAGTTAAACCATGCTAATTCTGAACCGTACAATCGATTGTTCTGACGTAATCGAAATGCTTTCTTTTCATTCTTCCACAGTTCAAGTAGCCACTTATCGTGTAACTTTTGCTGGAAAAACATATTGGAAAGTTTCATATCTTTTAATGAGTTAAAATTAAATGAACCTATGGCGAGACGTGCTGATGTTAAATGAATGTGTTGAATAATGATAAATTGAAGGGTTTGCGGACAAAAGAAGTAAAGCGTTAAGGGGAGGCTGGGTGAAAATCGATGCATAAACGAAAGAGTGAATGAATCTACCTTAAAGTGATACTGACGTAATCGATGGAAATGCTTAGCACCAAGAATCCATATGGGTGTAATTCCTGCCTCCTTATACCCTGTGTTTCGTTGGTTTACTATTTCTATTGGGATCCGCGCACATTGATATTCAATTGCGATTTTTCGATTCTTAATTGTTACAAAAAGATCGGGGCGCTGGCTAATTTCAGGTAAATATTTTTCTAGCTCCACTTCAATTCCCTGAGCCTTAAACCACTTATACAATAAAAGTTTTCCCTGCTCGTGATAATGGCCCTCACCGTAATCTCCTGCAACACATTCCAATTTTGAGCGATGTGCAAAATGGGCAATTGTTTTTATACCAGCCTTCACTAAAACGGGCTCATTACAGGTTGGACAAAAAAATTCATCTTCCCTAGCCTTTACAATCTCATTCTTTGATAGGCTGAAAAGTGTTGTCATTCTACCACTTTTTGATTTTGCTTGAAGCATAGGTCACTATCACCTCCATCATTAATTCATTAATTAATTCGACAGAAACAGACTAATTCCTGCTTTTTTCATTAAAAAAAAGACACCCATGGTTGGAGTGCCTTATAGTTGTGCAGGGAAATAATTTCTTACTTGTTCAAATGTGTCATCGGTGAACAACTTTTTCCCGTATTCTTCTAGATAATGAATGGTTACATCCGTATCCTTACCAAACTCGAAAATCTTACTAATGACATCTTCTTGTTTGTCATCATCCAACGATTCATCTATAAATTCCAGATAAAAATAATAATTGTCATTATAGTTGTATAGACTATCTTGGAAAGAATCAGTTTTATCCTGAAAGTAATGGCTCAACTGAATTACTTCTTCAAAGTCATTGAAACTTACGACGAGTGATAAATTACCCTCTTCTTCTTCTTCTGTTTTTTCGTCTGCTTTTTTGTCACCTGATTTGCCAAATTTATTTTCCAACATATTTTCAATATCCTCATCTACAGATAGATCTATCGTTTTTCCATTCTCAGTGGACAGTTCAATATTCTCACCGTCTTTGGAAACTTGTGCTTTTGTCACAATAATTTCTAATCCTTTTTCTAATGCCTGCACTTGTATCCATAGTGGTCCATCTACATTAAAGTCTTCTTTATAGTTTACTTCATCCATCATTTGCCAGAATAATTGTTCACTGCGTTCGCGGTTGTACCAAATTTCCTCGCGTTCAAATCCACGATCCTCAATATCTACGTAGGATATATAAAATTTAACGGTATTATCATTAATTCGTTCTATTTCCATGGTATTTCTCTCCCTTCTATTAAATAGTTAGGTGGAAGAGACTATCTCACCCGTGTCTATCTATACTTAGAATAAGCCTTCTTTACTATTAATTACCCGTATTCTTGCTTTTTCAACCATTCATTAGTGTATTAATTTCTATAGTTTCATTGTATGCTACAACGATACCTTTTGAAAATTAAAATGCCTATATATATACAATTAATTTCATATTTTAGATGATAAATGAAAATTTGTCCACGGATTTTTTTACGCAAATTGAATTACAGTAAAAATCACACCAGAAAAGTCAAGGTAAGACAGCAGGGAAACTGCTTGTACAAGCTAGAGTTGGTTCAACTTACATGTAGTGTGTGTGAAAAAGAAAACAAAAACGCAGAACCTTCTTAATAGGTCTGCGTTTTTTCTTTTATCATTTTCCTACTAATTTCGCATGAAATTAGTTTACCATACGTTGAGCCTCGCGTAGTTGAAATGTACGTACCGTTCTAGGTAAAAATCGTCTTATTTCATCTTCATTATAACCAACCTGTAGACGTTTTTCATCAAGTATAATTGGTCTTCTTAACAGCCCTGGATTTTTTTGAATCAAGTGAAATAAATCTTTCAAAGGCAATTGATCTATATTCACGTCCAACTTTTGGAAAACCTTAGAACGAGTTGAAATTATCTCATCAGTTCCATCCTCTGTCATGCGTAAGATTTCCTTGATTTCGTCTAATGATAATGGTTCGGAAAATATATTTCGTTCAGTGAACGGTATATCATGTTCTTCTAACCATGCTTTTGCTTTTCTGCACGAAGTACAACTTGGTGAGGTATAAAGTGTTACCATAAAACTTCACTCCTCATTCTAATATATTGGTTATTCCATGAACTTTGTATAACTTATTAGATTAAAATAAGTTTAAATAACCTATATGTATAAGTATACTACATTTGTCAAGTGAAAGGTAGAGTGTATGCGAAAAAAGTTATGTTTTTGGTAAATGTTCATGAAATGTTGTCAATTATATATAACATACCCCAAATCAATTTTAATTAAACCAAATCCCCGAAAATATTTATGATAATACGATAGCAACCCCAAGAAATAAGATGAGGTTGCTATCGTATTAAGCTTTTTCAGGCTTTTTTAAACTCTTTAAAATGTCCTCAGAATCACGGTCCGTATCATAACTTAAAACTTCCTCAACGGGCTGATACGACTTTCCATATATTTCTTCATCTTTATACGTATGAATATGGTCATACATATGCTTCATCTTTTCATAAATAACATCTTCCGAATCGGCACTTGGAGACCAGTATAAAATTTCCATAGAAGTCTCTTCATTTGTAGCAAGTGAACGGCGATTGTATCCAATGGATTGTGCGTGGTTGAAACCTTCTCTTTGGTAAAAACGAAGTCGCTTCTCTGTATCTGTATCGTCATAATCAACAGGCTCTACTTCCAAAATAATCGGCTTTCCTTTTTCTTTTAGTTTTTCCATTATTTTGTGGCCGGTACCCTGACCCCTTGTATCAGTAGATACCCATACATAGTCGATAAAAATAAATGTGTCAAACTCGGCAAACATTAACACATGATCAGCGCTTTCATCTTTATAATAAACGTCGCCTTTTTCCTTCAAAAGCGTGTCCATATGTTCCTTGGATTTCATTTCCTCTACTGGGAAATATTTGTTTAACTTTTCATACCAATTCATTCATCTACTCCTTTAATATTTTATAGTAGTCTTTTTATAGTATAACGAATAAATCGTGTTTTGTTAAATGACCTTATACGTTAGGCACTATTATTTGTTTACCCTAATAACAACTTTTTAAACAACATTTTCATTCAAATTCGAAAAGCAGACCCCGAAATGGAGATCTGCTTTTGTTCTTAATCAAGTGGTGTGTAATCCACATTATTCGTATAATCATTTCCAGCATTCCAAAGTAGAAATTCATTTATTCCATGTTCCTTCAATGCTTTAATTTGTGCCTCTACTTCTGCTTTTCCGTATTGCTTAGTCGCCCCACTGTATAACCAAGGAGCTTCAAAATCTTGAATCCATGGTCTTGATGTTGGTGGATCTTCCAATTTACCTAATACTTCATTCTCTACTTTAGCGTACTCACTAACCAATTTATATGGTTCGGTATCCGGTTTTTCTATTCCAAAATAAGATGTCCAATGACTTGGGTAAATCATAGAAGAAATAACGTCAACGTTTTTGGAGATCTTTGTAAAGTTTTGACCAATTCCTGGTGCTTCAGGAATTGTTGCCGCATAGCCAAATATATCAACGGCTACATCTACACCATAATAGTCCAACTCTTCTTTTGCAAAGGATACAAAATCGGTTACAGCACTAACACGGCGTTGAACATTTTCCACATCTGGATTATTATATTCCCCTACATTGTAGTCAAGAACTTCATCATAATCTTCAAAGCCCTCTGGGAATCGAACGTAGTCAAATTGGATCTCCTGGAACCCAAGTTCAGCGGCCATTTTTGCAATTTCTATATTGTACTCCCATACTTCTTTTTGAAATGGATTAACAAAAGCTTCCCCTTTCCCATTTGTCCATACTTCACCATTTTCCTTAAATGACCATTCTGGATGTTCTTCTGCAAGGACAGTATCTTTAAATACCACAATTCTTGCAATTGGATAAATCCCTTTTTCTTCAAGCACTTCAAGCATCTTGCGTGGTTCATTTATAAAATTTATAGCGATATCTTCATATGGAGAGCCTTCTTTTGGTTTAAATGTTAAGTTACCGTGGTCCTCTTTTATGTCAATAACCATTGCATTCAACTCTGTCTCGTCTACTAAGTTCAACAACGTATCAAAACGTTTCCCCCCTGCTGAAGGTCCAGTTACATAAATTCCCCGAACAGCGTCTGGATATTCGAAATCGAGTCCTGCATCATATGTAAAACGTTGCATTTTTTTACTTATATCTATAGGCTTTAGACTTATTTGTTTTTTCATGTGACTGTGTGCAGTATGTATTTCTTTTTCATCACTTGCAGATACATTGGGCGGCAATCCGATAGCGAACAGGAGAATGCCTACAAACGCCAATATTCCAAGATGTGTTTTCCCCATTAATATCAATCTCCTAATCTTTGTTTCATTCTATTATATAGGAAAAAAACAAAAAAATGAACGCAAATCGTGTAATTAATGTCGAAATATAGCATATTTTTGTTTGCGTTTTCTGTTGCTTTTTCACAATAAAAATGTATAGCATATAGCCCACACCTATACTAGACAATTACAAATGAAAATAAACAAGAACGCTCATGACTTCGTAGCGTTCTTGTTTACTTTCACACTCAGGCTATCAAAATTTGTTATAAAAAGTTAGGACGTTTTAGTCATAAACCTCGATTTTACCATTGGAATAATGATTGCTTTTTTATTCAATCAACTAAATCGGAACAGAAAGCAATGAAAAAAGAAAATCAGTTCATAAAAACACAGGTAAAAATCATCGAGAAAAACAGCTGAAATTTTAGATGTGATTTCTCATGTTTTGTTTTTACTGAACCGTCACTTCAACAGTACGTACTCCCCATTCAACTGCAGCTTGTTGGGTCGGAACATAAACATCAATTTTGTGACCATTGATTGCACTGCCAATATCACCCGCTATCGCATAACCATAACCTTCTACATGAACGACTGAACCTAAGGGAATAGTGCTTGGATCGACCGCAATTACTTTTGCATTAGGATTTTCCCTAAGGTCAATTCCGGTATAAGTTACTCCAGAGCCTCCAGCACTTTCCACTGTATACGCTGTTGCAGTAACGGTAAATGTTTTTTTGTCTGTGTTTTCTTGTTGTTCCTTTTCAGGTTCATCTACTTTTGCTACCACTTCTTCCTCCGTAACAGCCTTCGTTTTATTTTCTCTTTCTTCTTCAGGAACAGCTTTCGCTTTGTTTTCTCTTTCTTCCTCAGGAATAGCTTTTGCTTTATTTCCACTTTCTTCTTCAGCAACAGCCACCGCTTTATTTTTTCTTTCTTTCACTTCTTCAGCTTGTGAAGCTTTTCTTGCTGCCGATGCAATATTTTGTTTTACGTCAGTTTCAAGCGAAGCAAGCTCTTTGTCTTCGATTTGCAATTCCTCTACTAATCCAATCAGCTTTTGCTGTTTTTTTTCTAATGATTCTCTCTGTTTTTCATTTTGCAACTTTTCTTCATTAATTTCCGCCAAAGTTTCCTCTTGTTCAATTTTCATGGTGTTTAATTCGTCGAGCTTCACTAATGCAAGCTTTCTCTTTTCGGCTACTTTATGTATGTCATTTTTTAGATTTTCTAATAGGGACGCATCAGACTCAGTAATTTTGTTAACCATGGAAACCCGGCTTATAAAATCACTAAAACTTTGCGCACCAAATATAACTTCTAAATAACTTACTGAACCACCAGCCTTTTGATAAGAGGCAATTCGATTCTTTATTAGTTCTTGGCGTTTTTCAATATCAGTCTCTAACTTTTTAATTTCATCTTGAAGAATTCTAATTTCTTCTATTGTCCTTGTACTATTTTGTTCAATTTTTTCTATCATACCTTGCTTTTCTTTTAATGATAGATTTACACGTTCAATTTCTTTATTCAATTCTTCTATTTCGGACATAAAGTTAGTAACTTGTTTATCCGCTTCGGATAGATCTTCTTTAACATTCTTGCGTTGTTCCTGAACGTTTTCTAAGTCTTGTTTGGTTTCCGCATAGCTGTTAATACCAAAAGATAGGCTTAAAACAATTATAGCGACTAAGGTAATTGCAGTTAATCTTCTTGTCAAGATTTTCCCCCGCTTCCTATTTCTATTAAAATATCCAGCATTTTAATTCCATAGTATATCACCTCAAAATTACACCAAAGTTAAGATAATGTTACAACTATATTTCACAGAGGTTCCCTGCTTGACCATTCGTTTCATTTTTAAATACCCATTACAGTTCAGGAAAATCTAACTGCTAATATACTTAACCAATGGCTAAATGAAAATGGGTGTACAAATTGGTCTGGTAAGAGTAATAACTCCCACTGATACTTGATTTCTTTTTTATGAATCGTATATAATAATACTAAATTAATAGTTGCAATGAAAAAGTTATAGTACAATTGCCCACTGATTTTTAGAGAGCTTGTGGTTGG
This sequence comes from Virgibacillus carmonensis, assembly GCF_057836705.1. Taxonomy (NCBI): domain Bacteria; kingdom Bacillati; phylum Bacillota; class Bacilli; order Caryophanales; family Bacillaceae; genus Virgibacillus; species Virgibacillus carmonensis. The sequence goes on from NZ_JBYQFJ010000017.1 coordinate 29,256, forward strand.
TGAAAACAAGCATCATGGTAAATTGGAATTGGACTTTGGAGCTTATTTAACATTTAAAGTGATCTTACACTTGTAGGATAATTAGGGTGGCACCGCGGTTCATTCGTCCCTTGCTAAGGGGATTGGTGGGCTTATTTTTATTGCTCAACTACTCCTCAAACATTTGAATTGATGGAGGAAACAACATGAAGACAATTTTTTCAGGCATTCAACCAAGTGGAACGTTAACAATTGGTAATTACATTGGCGCAATGAAACACTTTGTGCAATTGCAGAATGAGCACAATTGCTACTTCTGTATTGTTGATGAGCATGCAATCACAGTGCCACAGGATCGGCTAAAGCTTCGTAGCAATATCCGCTCACTTGCAGCACTGTATCTTGCTGCAGGGATTGATCAAGAGAAGGCAACACTGTTCATTCAATCTGAAGTACCAGCACATACACAGTTAGGCTGGATTTTGCAATCAATCAGCTATACCGGTGAGTTAGAAAGAATGACGCAATTTAAAGATAAGTCAAAAGGAAAAGATGCAGTATCAGCAGCTCTTTTGACATACCCACCGTTAATGGCGGCTGATATTTTATTATACAATACGGATATAGTGCCTGTTGGTGATGATCAAAAACAACATCTCGAGCTTTCTAGAAATTTGGCTCAACGATTTAATAATCGATTTAACGACATATTCACCGTTCCAGACATTAGTATGCCTGAAGTTGGAGCGCGTATTATGTCTTTACAAGAGCCCACAAAGAAAATGAGTAAATCGGACGAAAATGAAAAATCATTTATTTCAATGTTAGATGAACCAAAGAAAATTGAAAAAAAGGTTAAAAGTGCCGTGACGGATTCAGAAGGTATTGTAAAATTCGACAAAGAGCACAAACCAGGTATCTCGAACCTGATAACCATACTAGCTAGTTGTACAGATCAAACAATCAAAGATATTGAAGCGGAATTTGATGGCAAAGGTTACGGTGATTTTAAAATAGCGGTTGCTGAGGCAGTCATTGACGTATTGGCACCAATTCAGGAACGCTACCATGAACTTCTTAATTCGGAAAAACTAGATGACATATTAGATAAAGGGGCAGACCGTGCAGCAAGTGTCGCAAATAAAAACTTAGCAAAAGCTAAGAAGGCTGTTGGTCTTGGTCGTGTTAGGAAAAAGTAAAAAAAGCCAATGCGGAATTTTATCTTCCGTACTGGCTTTTTTGATTGTTTTTGTTCGTTCTGAAAGGATGGATATGGATATTGTGGATATTAACGCTCATTCCAAAATCAATCACCACTGCATAAAGCTAATTCTGTTTCGACGGTTTTCCTTCTTGTACTTGTTCTAGCTCCCATAGTCTTTCAAGAAATGGCTGGCCCTTGATTAACTTTCTACATAAATTCTCATGTTCTGTAGTCCAGCCTTGCTTTACGCCATCATAGAGAACCTGCCATATTTTCCTAGGATCCATAAAGCGAATATATCCATACTTTTTTGGATCCCATTCTGTCAGCCAATAGCGCAACTCTTCATGGTTATTCGTAGTTCGCAATTGATCCAGTCCCATCATTAACAATTGCTTTAGCTGTCGTTCTCTACGTGTTAATCCATGGATCAAGTCTGGTTCCATAGACAGAATATGATATTCTTTTTCTTTCATTTTCTCATCTAACTTAAAGTTTTGCGGTTTTACACCTGCAATCATGTCAAATACTTGTTGTTCTTGTCTCGGGATTAACCTGCTTTTTCGAATTGGTATTTCATATCCAACTGTATCAAAGGCAATGATGTCATTTCCATCTGTTACAATACATGCATAATCTAACACGATACGTTCTTGTCCTTTTCGAATATACGCACGTTTACATATAAGGTCTAGTAAAGCTTTCGGTAGATCATGCATATTATTCTCAATGTACCTGAATAGATCTGTATTTATGTATAGTAATGGCACTTGATCTAGCAATTCAATCCCGTCTTCTTTACGCCATTCATGGAAAAAGCAAACACTATAACCATTCTCTTCGCCCTCGAACCAGTTAACCCAAACATCATGTAGATATAACATTTAAAAACCTCACTTTGTATGCTACCTTTTAAAATACATTATGACCAGGATGCTGGAAAAATATTCGATTGTTCCACACATTTTCCCTATTTGTAAGGATAGCGATATAAAGCAATTACCATTAAAATAAAACCAATTGGTAGAAAGTAACATTCAGGTCTTCCTTTGATGTAACGAAAGAAATCTGTCCAGGCTAATCCTGCCGGTATAAAATTCATATATGTAATGAGGACAACCCCACCTGCGACAGCTAGTCCAAATCCCATTAAAAATAAAAAGATTCTAAGCATCATCTTTTCCCCCACCTATACTTGTCCATTTTTTCTATAATGTATGTGAAACTACTTTAAAAAATGATTAATAGAACAAGATAGAGGCATTCTTATGAACGTAAAAAAAGGCCATCCATTTAAGGCTAGCCTTTTTGAACATCTTTTTTTACTAGTTTCTATTCGTACTTTTTGAAAATAAGGGCTGCATTGTGTCCGCCAAACCCAAGTGAATTACTCATCACGACGTTTACTTCTTGTTTTCTTGCTTCATTTGGAACATAATCCAAATCACATTCTTCGTCAGGTGTTTCATAGTTTGTCGTTGGTGGAATTATATTATCTGTAATTGATTTAACAGCTATTACAGATTCTATTCCCCCCGCTGCTCCTAGTAAATGACCCGTCATCGATTTTGTTGATGAGATTGCAAGTTTATTTGCATGATTTCCAAATACATCTTTAATTGCCATCGTTTCAAATTTATCGTTTAAATCTGTACTAGTACCATGAGCATTAATATAATCTACATCAGTCGACTCAATACCAGCGTCATTGATTGCTTGTTGCATCGCACGTGCCGCTCCATCACCAGCAGGTGCTGGTGCAGTTATATGATGTGCATCACCAGTAGAACCATACCCAACAATTTCGCCGTAAATATGCGCACCGCGTTCTAACGCGGATTCTAATGATTCAAGAATTAAAATTCCTGCTCCTTCACCCATGACAAATCCATCACGATTTTTATCAAATGGACGGCTTGCTGTTTTTGGATCTGGATTCGATGATAATGCTTTCATGGAAGAAAATCCTGCAAACGCCATATTTGTAATTGGCGCTTCTGTTCCACCAGTAATCATATAGTCAGCACCACCACGTTGAATAACCTTGAAGGCATCACCAATTGAGTTTGCTCCTGATGCACAAGCGGTTACCGTACAGGAATTAATCCCTTTCGCACCTAACTGAATTGAAACTTGACCAGCTGCCATGTCAGGGATTAACATAGGAACAAAAAATGGACTTACACGCTTATAGCCGCGTTCCAAAAATTTACTATGCTGTTCTTCATAGGTATCCATTCCACCAATACCTGAACCAATCCATACTCCTACTCGTTCAGCAATTGAATCGGTTATCTCAAGTTTTGCATCTTCAACAGCCATTCGGGATGCAGCAACTGCATATTGCGTGAACCGATCCATTTTACGTGCATCTTTTTTATCCATAAATAAAGTTGGATCAAAGTCCTTTAATTCCGCTGCTACTTTGGCTGGAAAGTCATCCTTGTTTACTCGAGTAACTGTATCAATACCTGATTTACCTTCTACAACACTATTCCACATGCTAGATACATCATTACCAACTGGGCTGATTGCACCTAATCCGGTTATTACTACTCTTCTTTGCTCCATTACATACTCCTCCTATTACAACACACATTCTAAGTTATTTTCCATAGCGTAATGCAACCGCACCCCATGTTAAGCCTCCACCGAATCCAACCATTACGATTAGATCATTATCTTTTATCTTACCAGCCTTAATTTCTTCTGATAACGCAATCGGTATGGAAGCTGAAGATGTATTACCATATTTTTTTACTGATGTTGCCATTTTATCCTCTGAAATACCTAACCGTTCACGAGCAGCATTCATTATACGAATATTTGCTTGATGTGGAATAAGGTAATCAACGTCCTCTTTAGTATAACCTATTTTCTCTATCACATTTATAGACGATTCTGGCATTTGCCTTACTGCAAACTTGAATACTTCACGGCCATTCATAACAAGGTGATCATTCTCATCTTGATATAAATGTTTCCCACCAGATCCATCAGTCCCGAGTTCAAACGATAAAATACCTTTGCCTTCTGAAACTTCCCCTACAATTACTGCTCCTGCGCCGTCGCCAAATAGGACACATGTATTTCTGTCTTCCCAATTGGTAATTTTTGATAGCTTTTCTACACCAACCACCAACGCATTTTTGTATGTTTTTGTTTCAAGAAATTGTTTTGCAGTTATTAATCCATACATAAAACCAGAACAAGCTGCACCAATATCCATTGAAGCTGCAGTCCCTACCCCTAGTCTATCCTGCAGGCGATTCGCTACGGAAGGAAAAGGGGAATCTGGAGTTACAGTCGCTACTATTATTAAATCAATGTCCTCTGGATTAAAATTTGCTTCTTCAATAGCTTGTTGCGCTGCAAAAAAAGCCATATCAGAAGTTTCTATATCGTCTCCAGCAATACGTCTTTCTTCAATTCCTGTCCTTGATCTAATCCATTCATCACTTGTATCGACTATCTTTTCCATATCTTTATTTGTAACGACATTAGTTGGAACATAATGACCTGTACCTAATATGCCAACATTCATCTTGCCATCCCCTTATAAAAGTTTTATTATCAATTATTATGACTTGGTACTAATTTTAATGCATAACAAGTTGAGTTGCAAGCACAAAAACTAAAGGGGAGACCGTTATATTGTTGAAACAGGGAGGTTGACACAGAAAAACCATCAGAGTTAAACCCCTAACGGCTATTCATTCGGTAACAGGGCAGTTTTCTTATATTCTTTTATAATATCTTCTATCTTTTCCTGGTAGTCTTCTGGTACGACTGGACTAAATTTACCAAGCGAGATTACATCATCTTGAAAATCAAAAACCAAAATTTCACCATTAAGTTCGTCTCTATTAAACTTTTTTGCTGCTAACATATAAAGCTTGTCTACCTGTTGAACAGTACTAGTTAAAACAGTTCCTTCATCAATATAGGATTGATCAGAAACATATCCGATTGCATACAGTCCATCCTCACTTGCCTGTTTAATCACATCAATACTGTACGAATCACCCGTTGGGTAAAAAACATCGACATTCTGTTTCTTCATTCTTTCATACATCTTAAGCGCAGTATCCTTGTCCGCCCAATCCTTAACATAATCTATATGTACTCTAGCTTCAGGGTTCTCATATTTTACACCTTCATAGAACCCCTCTATTTCAGGTTGCCATTCGAATGCAGCAACAATTCCGATATGATCTGTCTCAGTCATTTTTCCCGCTACCATACCACCAAAGAAACCCATAGCATGTGAATTAAAATTTAAACTCGTAACATTTTCAGCATAATAACCACCATTAAAATAGACAAACTGTACATTAGGAAAGGATTTGGAGATGTTTACAAAGTACTTTCCGTAGATGTTACTGTGGCCGAAAATTAAATTCACGCCATTACTTACAAATTCATCAACAGCTTCCGTAACTTCTTGCTGGGTCTTTATACCCTCTTTGTAGTAGACATTGACATCATATTTTCCCTTTATATCCTGCAAGCCATCATAACCTTGTTGTCCCCATACTTGGTCTTCAATCGATCCTTCTACCAACATGCCTACATTTTGAATTTGTCCAGTGTCGATATTATTGTTACACCCCAATAGTACTAGAAAGATTGATATAACAAAGAATATGGCGTATAATTTCTTCAACATTTGCACTCCAATCCGTATAACTAATTGCTACAAAAGTTTACTCTTATCCTAATTGTATCGCTTAAATTACTTGCAGTAAACGAATTCTATCTTTACGATTTATCATATTTTATAATTTCTTATTTTTTCGTAATGTTTGATAAGATTTGATACTTGATTACCTATAGGTCTATCTTCCCTTATGAACAGATGTTTTTCAAGTGAATCTTTCTTTACTTGCAAGTTTCTATTTTTTGTTAATGAAATCTGATTAGGTAACTCCGAAACTTTTATCCACTGCATAAAACAATCCACAAAATCATCAATATATACCGCCTCTTCTTGAAATCGGGTGGAATCAAATGATATGTGCTGATTATCAACGTATATGCCCTTTTCATCCATAGGCATCCATTCACCAAAAAGTAATGGTAATTCAATATTAATAAAATTAGGCTTATCTATATCTTTTCCAAAGTTATACGTTTTTAATGTTTGAATAGAATAAGTTTTATTTTCGGTTAACAGGACGGTATCTGTGTATTTTTTATCTTTGATTTCATCCTCGTTATTGAACAGGGAAAATGAACTATTTCTTCCTAACATGAAGGATAACTCTTCCTCCCTCTCTGAAGCCAAATCCGCTAAACCATCTACTACATAATCATTTTCGATTAATCGATTAACAATATGAAACCCAATCCAGTGCAAACAATTCGTCACACATACTGTCATATATACCATCCTTTGCAATCAATTTTATAATAATAATACTTTTCATTTGATCTAGTATTTGGTAAACTATATAAGGAATGCAGAAAAAAATGAGGTGTTATCTATGCGGTTCATCTGGACATTTATTTGGTCGTTACTCCTAAGTGGTGTTCTTTCCTATATCTTAACTAGTATGGGCGGAACTACATTTAATCTTATGCACACACTAGTACTTGCCATTATCCTATCAGTAGGAGTATTCATTTTGTCTGAAGGAGTACTTAAAGGCGATAGTGAAGCATAAGTGCTGTTATCCAAATATAATTTCATTTTTACATAAACCCTTGCCTACAAGGAATTGGCAAGGGTTTTGTTGTTTAATTACTTGTCTGTCTAGAGCTATGGCTCCTAGCGCCTTACGATAAGGTCAACATCGAATCGCTTACGCTCTTCGTGGTTCCTTTATCTCATACGGAGCCTTCCAGGGCATACGGCAATTAACGGGCGCTTGCGCTTTTCTTTGTCTCGGTCCAGCGCCCATTGCCTAGTGCCCTTCAGGCGCCTCCTTACGATAAGGTCAACATCGAATCGCTTACGCTCTTCGTGGTTCCTTTATCTCATACGGAGCCTTCCAGGACATACGGCAATTAACGGGCGCTTGCGCTTTTCTTATTAATACCAGGGTAAAATGCTTAGTGCTGTTAGTGCTGCTAGTGGAAGGACAAGTCTGTTGAACCTTCTTGGCCTTCCATATCCGTATCCAGGGTATCCGTACCCATAATTAAAAAGACGTTCTTCATCACGTGATTGCTGTTTATCCAGTTGATCAACTGGTACTGCAATATATACGTATTCATCGTCAAGCCCAGTAATGATACCGTCAAGTTTTTTTCCGTCGTTCGTTTCAGCAAGCACATAAGCATGCATATGTTTTTTGCATAAATCGTATATATGTTGGTGACCGTAATTTCTATTCATTTTCATCCTCCTCACCATCTAGACTATTCAATTAGTTACCTATACGTGATAAAAGTTTAGTGAACAATATACATATAAAGTGGAGGGATTCATCTTGGAAGGCGTTACAGAACTTTGGCTATTAATAAAATATCTACTATTAGGTTTAGTACAAGGATTTACAGAACCGATTCCGATTTCTTCAAGTGGTCATTTAGTCATTTTGCAGGAGCTATTTGGGATAGAAATTGAGGGATTATCTTTTGAGATTTTAGTAAACTTCGGCTCATTAATTGCAGTCTTGATTATTTACTGGAAAGACATTATGCGGTTAGTTCGAAACAGTTTAGATTATATGATGACTAAGGATCCGGATTCAAAAGGTGATTTTCAATTCATCCTTTTTCTAATTGTTGCAACCATACCAACTGGAATTCTGGGCCTTTTATTTGAGGATTATATTAGTTCGAAGCTAAGCACAGTAGCAGTTGTTGGAGTGACCTTATTAATAACTGGTCTTGCACTTTGGATAATTCGAAATTTAAGAGGCAGAAAGAACGATGGTGATTTAAAGGTAAAAGATGCAATTATTGTTGGACTAGCACAATCTGTCGCTTTGATTCCAGGCATAAGCCGTTCCGGAGCTACGATTGTCGCAGCAATGCTTGTTGGGATGAAAGTAGAAACTGCATTACGGTTTTCTTTCTTGCTTTATATTCCAGTAAGTCTGGGAATCACAGTTATGTCAATTGGGGACATTTTAGGAGATAAAAATATTAATGCACTAGCTATTCCCTATGTATTGGCGTTTGCAGCGGCTCTCATTGCCACCTACTTTTCCTTAAAGTGGTTCATGAATATTATGGCGCACGGCAACTTAAAGTATTTTTCATTTTACTGTTTTATCATAGGTATACTTGTTATTCTCTTTTTGTAGATGCATACAGAACCTCGATTATGTTTAATTTAAGACAATAGATGGGAAAGGTATAACAGCCTATCAGTGGAGGTATTCGAATGCCAAGTATTAAAGATGAAAAGAATTTCCTTGATGTTCAAATGGGGACATATGAGGTTTCCTTTAATAAAAGATATCGGTTCATTGCGTTGATGAATGACTTTACTTTAGGATTAGAATTTTTAATTGGTAGTGTATTATTTTTATTTGAATCAACCCAAACAGCTGGCACCATTCTATTTATCATTGGAAGCGCACAATTAGTTGCACGACCTATCATTAAAATAACGCACGCCATTTTCTTTTCCCGCGTTTCTAATAAAACAATAGATTAGAAAACTTGGCATCCGCCAAGCCTTTAATGGCGGATGCCCTAGTTGCACTCATGCAGTAAGAAAGTAGTTATACTTTCTTAACTGCCAAAAAAATTTCTAGCGATGATTAACGCTAGAAATTTTTCTTTATTAACCTCCGCTAACTGGTGGGATAAAAGCGATAATATCTCCACTTTTAATGATGGTATCTTCTTCAGCGTATTCTTCATTAATCGCAATCATTGCATGGTCGATGTTTTCCAAATTAAAGTCACTCAAAAAATTTGTTTTCAAATCCTTCACTGTGATCTCATTTGCTTCAATCGTTACTTTTTCCTTACCTACCACTTCTTGTAACTCTGCAAAAAATAACACATCAATCATGATGCATATCCTCCTCTGTCGGTATGTCATTCTCATAGGAACTGTTCTCCTTTTGATCACCAATCCAAAGGGTCCCGTTCTCCCAATGTTCTTTCTTCCAAATAGGAACGATTTCTTTAATCCGTTCGATTGCATACCTGCTAGCTTCAAAAGCATCATTTCGATGAGGGGTTGATACAGCAATTACTACCGCGATATCGGATATTTCTAAGCAACCAACCCTGTGAGCGATTGATGTCTTGGTGTTTTCCCATTTATTTTCAATTTCCGCACCAATTTGTGCTAGTTTTTTTTCTGCCATTGGAACGTAAGACTGATATTCTAAATATACGGTACGTTTTCCTTTTGTAAACTCACGTACTGTACCGATGAACGTATTAACAGCTCCAGCATCAGCACGGATAACCTTTGTTATACATTTATTCACTTCTATTACTTGGTCAGTAATCCAGAATTGCTTGTCCATTCTAACACCTTCACTTGTTTGTTATGTATGATGCTATTTGAGGGATGTGCTCTTCAATCTTCCTTAAATCAAAAGCAGGAACATTATTTATTAAAGAAATATCGTATGTTCCTACCGCAATTATATTGGAAAGTTCATGTAAAAGCGATAAATGTTCACTATTTTCCATTAAAACAATCTTTGGATAATCTGCCCGTTTGTAGCCTTCTACAAGCAATAGATCGATTGGGAGCATTGTGTACATGTTGATTAATTCATCAAAGTGAAGATTATGAAACGTAAGCTGGGTTATTGACTCGCCTTGCACTCCACTAATTAATGACCCTGCTTCAAATTGTGAAGTACTGTCTGTACCTTCAGGTAGATTAATATCCCCACCATGACCGTGATGTTTCAATGTTCCAACCTTCATCTTTGTTTCAGATAAATAATGAACAAGTTGTTTCATAAGTGTTGTTTTACCTGAATTTTTATAGCCCACGATTTGTACAATATTTACCATATGTTGATTCCCTCATTTTTCCATAAATAAGAAAAGGGTCGATCCATGTTACATGAATCAACCCTTATTTAACAACCGATCAATCAGGAATTCCAAGCGCAATCTTTGCATAGCGAGACATTTTATCTTTGCCCCATGGTGGATCCCATACAATCTCAACATTGAGTTCTTTTATTTCTGGAATGTCCTCCAATGCATGACGTATATCCTGTTCAATATGTGCAGCAAGTGGACAACCCATTGATGTTAGTGTCATCTGAACAGTGCAAAGACCGTTATCGTCCATATCTACATTATATATTAAGCCGAGATTCACAATGTCAATCCCAAGCTCAGGGTCAATTACGTTTTCGAGTGCACCAATCATATTGTCTTTTAAAGCTTCTTCCATGACTCAAACCTCCCTCACTATTCCTATATTTTATTTAAACATATTTTAACGTTTTTTTAAATGGAATAGCCTATAAATAATTCTCAAACCATTCCACTGTTTTTAAAATAGCAGTTCTACTTACTTTATGACCTTGATTTGATTGGTTTACAAATTGAATGTCATCCTTATTTTGATAAAGTTCACGTGCTTTTTCATAAAATGTATACGAATGATCAAATGGTACAACGGCGTCATCTTCACCATGCCAAAACAACAATGGCCGGTTATTCAATTTATCCATTTGCTCAGACAAATCGTATTGTTTTAACGACTCAAATAGATAATTGATCATTTCATCGGTGACAGGTAAATCCCCCATCCGCTTAAAACTGCTAACTAATGTTTTGGCATACGTTGTAATTTTTGGGGATCCCATTAGAACCGCTGCTACCTTAATCCATGGATATTGTGTTAAAGCTGCTGATGTCGTTATTCCGCCCATACTGGTACCAGCAATACCAAAGCGATCATCCAGGACCAGCTTTTCTTGTTTTAGGATATCATGAATTTCCTTTGTTTCATGAACATTTTGCATGACGATATCCCAAAACGAGATTTGTTTTTTCTTTGCTGAAATGTCAAGTTCACGCTCACCATGATATTCACTATCCGGTAAAACAACGCGGAACCCTTTCTCCGCTAATAAATATGCAAGTGGTAAATTATGTTCCTTTGCACTTGTAAACCCATGATGATATAAAACAACTGGTAATGCTTTATTTTCTTTACTTGATTCAACTATAACTAATGCTGGAATAGTGTTAAACTTTCTATTACTGACCCCAATCATCTTACAATTCTCCTCATTTAAGTGCATGTTCAAAAAGTCGGCAAATTAGAAACAAAGTCAACATTAGCACGTCCTGTGCGTCAAGTTCAAGGCGTGAAGATTTTGCGGACCGGAAAAACTGAGCAATAGAATTACCATCGAAGCTTTATTTCGCACGCAGCTTCAAGGAATGAAGAAATTCACCGTTTATCTTTTGATTACTTTTTGAACAACCTTTTTCATATATTTATTTCATCATAGTCCTTATATAGTATAATTTGCAAGCATCACACAATATAATGCTTTACATAACATCGCATCCCTTATAAACTAATGTAATACGAGGTGAAGCTTATGGAAAATAAACGACATTTAATAGCATTGGATCTAGATGGAACGCTATTAACCGACAAAAAAGAAATAAGTGAACGGACAAAGAAAACAGTTCATAAAGCAATAGAGGCTGGACATGTTGTCGTAATTGCGACAGGACGACCACACCGCGCAAGTATTAATTACTATCACAGCTTAGGTTTAGATACACCAATGGTTAACTTTAACGGCGCGTTGATTCATCATCCAACAGATGATAAATGGGATGCATTACATAACCCTATGCCTATCCGAACCGCACATAAAATTATTGAAGCTTGTTATGAGCTTAATGTACACAACATATTAGCTGAAGTAAAAGATGAAGTATTCCTTGATCAGTACAATGAACAAATCATCGATATTTTTCAATCGACACAAAATGACCCACCCTTTAAAATTGGTAGTCTGAAAAATGAATTAAAAGAAGACCCGACATCATTGCTTATCCACCCAAAAGAAGATAACATAAAAGAAATTCGTGCTCATCTAGATGATTATCATGCCGAGTTAATCGAGCACCGTAAATGGGGCGCACCATGGAATATCATTGAAATCGTTAAAAAGGGCATGAATAAAGCTGTTGGTCTGCAAAAATTATCTCATTATTATGATATCCCTCAAGAACGAATTATTGCATTTGGGGATGAAGATAATGATTTGGAAATGATTGATTATGCAGGTGTTGGTGTAGCGATGGGAAATGCAATTGATGAATTGAAAGCTGTTGCCAAGCATGTCGCACAATCAAATGAAGAAGATGGCATTGGAATTTTTCTCGAAAATTATTTGAAGTTGCAAGTTAAAACACAATAACTTTTTTCTGTTATTTTCCATCAATATAAAAAAGAAAACGGTCCATACTAGTTAGTGAGCGCAACCAAGCGTTCACTTTCTTATTTTGTTGGGGGGATTTACTTTGAGCAAACAAAGCAAATCAAAACGTTTTACTCACCAGGGTGCAACTTCCGTTAAACAGCATGCCGAACGTTTTCCTTATAAATCACGGTTTAGTGACGCAGACCGAAAAAAAGAGGAAGCGGACGACCACACAGTAGGAGGGTTTTAGATGGAAAACAATCTTTTTCAGCAAGCTAAAAAAGCCGTCTCAAGCTTTACCAACATGCAAGGTACTGCTAGCACACAAGAAAAGCAAGCAGCACACAATGCTGTTCAATCCGCATATGCTGATTGTTCACCTGAAGAAAAACAGCAACTGCAACAATTAGAACAGCAGCTTAAAACGAAAAACCAATCAAGCTAATCACCAGGATTTTTGCAATCCAATCCGTGTAAACGGTTGTATACGATTTCTCCTTAATTGATTATATTATTTCAGAAATTAATGCAAACGTACCTCCACCTTTTCGGGGTGGAGGTTTTTATGCTAAAATAGACCTAAGTAAAGATATATAGGAGGTTTAATAATGGGAGTAAGAGCAGAAGCTACACCAAATCCAAATGCATTGAAATTCACAACAGACAAGCTGATTTTTGAAGGAAGCAATAGTATCTCTGTTATGCCTGGTGACACAAGTGAACACGAAATATTAAATGATTTAATGCAACTTGAAGGTGTTGATAATGTTTTTGGTTATCAGAACTTCATTACCGTGAATAAACAGTTCGATGCAGAATGGGACAACCTATCCCCTCGCGTTCAAGAAGTGTTTGAAAAACGCGGCTATTAAGTACATATTTTTGTGTGCATAGGACAGCATGTTATTGCTGTCTTTTTTATTTGGTTTAGTTTGGGGGTCCGCTGTACTAAAAAACTTCATGAAAAAACCGCCTCGTTCGGAAGCGGCTAATTACTAATTACTATCTCGTCTAAAGAATCCGAATATGCCTGTTGTTTGAACAATGTTTGTAAAGGCATTTGGGTCAATTTCACTAATTATTTTTTCTAAATCATACAACTCATATCTTGTTATGACAAGATACATCATGTTTTTATCCTCTTTTGTATAAGCACCTTTCGCAGGAATAATTGTTATACCGCGCACCATCTTATTATGAATGGCACGTTGTAATTCATCCGCTTTGTGCGTAATTATCATGGCTGTAACTTTTTCGTGACGTGTATGAATCGCGTCAATTACATATGTTGTAACATACAAGGTTAGCATGGTATACAACGCATTTTCAGGCTCATAAAGGATACCAGCCATCGCAATGATCACTGCGTTTAATAGTAAAAAATAAGTTCCAATTGGTTTATCCTTCATTCGTGATAGCACCATTGCTACGATATCCATACCACCTGTCGATGCACCAAGCTTTAATGTAATACCTACACCTATTCCTCCGATTACACCACCAAATACAGCGTTCAATATAATGTCTTGTGATAATTCAATAACTGGAAGAATCGTTAGAAATAAAGTTGTAAAAATAACAGAAATAATACTATAAACGGTAAAGCCCTTTCCTACTTTAAACCAGCCGAAAACAGCAACTGGGATATTAAGAATGAATAAAAGCACACCAGTACCTACTCCAATTCCAAGCACGTCTCTAAACACACTGGACATGAGCTGCGCGGCACCTGTAAATCCACTTGCATATACATTTGCTCCAATTAGAAAGAAGTTTAATGAAATAGCATTTAATAGTGAACCAAATATAACAATTAGTATACGTTTTGCTTCAAATAAAAACATGTGTTACCTCCTACTGCAGTTCTTGCGGTATTTATTTACATGGATATTAGTAGAAATATTTTGTAAATATACTTTGACTATCCTCCACGCTAGCCTTAAACTGAAAGAAATGAAGACTATAGAAGTGAGGGTGAGTCAAATGACTGTAAAAATACTAGCTGATTCAGGATGTGATTTGTCAAAATCTCATTATAACGAATTTGATATCGAAATGGTACCATTAACTGTTCAATTAGATGAAAAAGAATACGAAGATGGAAAAACCATTACACCAAAAACGATTTATGATGCCATGCGCAGTGGCGAGAGCCCAAAAACAGCACAGGCTTCTCAACAATCGTTTAAAGCTATTTTTACATCTTATGCAGAGAAAAATCAACCTTTAATTTATATTGGCTTATCATCCGAGCTTTCAGGCACATTTCAAGCAGCTAAAATCGTGGAACAAGAGGTTAAAGAAGATTATCCTGATGCTCCTATTTATTTAATTGATACGAAGTGTGCATCACTTGGTATTGGTCTAGTTGTGATTCGTGCCGCACAGCTCGCGCAAAATGGTGCTTCCGTTGAAGAAATACTGGAAACTGCTAAGTATCAGGCTGATCATATGGAACATATCTTTACCGTTGATGATTTGGAGTACTTATACCGAGGTGGACGAGTTAGTAAAACCGCTGCTTTTGTTGGTACATTATTGAAAATTAAACCGATTTTACATGTAGATGGCGGCAAATTAATTCCCTTGGAAAAAATTCGCGGATCCAAAAAGCTGTTGAACCGCATTCTGGAAATCACGGAGGAACGTGGAACTAACCTTTCTGATCAAGTTATGGGGATAAGTCATGGGGATGACATGGAAACTGCCGAAAAACTTGCCGAAATGCTAAAAGAAAAGTTTAATCCAAAAGATATTCAAATTGAAATGGTTGGTTCAGCAATAGGCGCTCATGCCGGACCTGGAACAATCGCCGTATTCTTTTTAAATAATAAAACAAAATAGGTTGTAAAGCTGGATCATCTGTGATGTTCCAGCTTTTTTAAATGATTTATCAACGTTTGCTCTAGGGATATCAACACTTGTTCTGATTTATCAACGCTCAACCCCAGATATCAACACTCGTTCTAATTTATCAACGCTCAACCCCAGATATCAACACTTGTTCTGATTTATCAACGTTCAACCCCGGTCACACTACAAAAGAAGAGAGAGAAGTAGCCCAGTTACCGGCTCTCCCTCTCTCTTTTTCGTTGCCTATAGCTTAAGATCATGATTGCGGTTACGAAAATCACAAATATACCAACTACCATACCAATAAATAGCCAGTTGAGTCCCTGATTATCCTCTAAAATATAAATTTCAACTGTTTCACGATCCAAAGCAATTTTATATTCATCCTGCTCATTTTCACGAACGATATTATCACCAAGAAGTCCACTTAATTGCATGCCTTCTGGTACATCTTTTACAGAAACTGTCTTCGTTTCTGTATCATTATTAAATGCAATAAACATCGTTTCATCTTTATACGTACGTTTAAACACACTTAGCGCGCCATTCGTATCTACTAGGCTAAAATCTCCATATGAGAGCACTGGGAATTGTGTGCGGATTGCTGAAATTTTTTCTAGGAAATCCCTTATCTTCTCATCCCCACTATTAAATTGAACCATCTCTAAAACTTCTTCTGTCGTATTTCCATCCATTGGAACTTCAGACCCTTGGAAAATAATTGGTACACCAGGACTTGTATACAGATAAGCTAAAGCAAGTTTCCATGTAGTTTGTGGATTTAAATTTCCTTCCACAATTTTTCGTGTGAATCTCTCTGTATACGCATTGTCCACATATACAAGGCCCTCGCGTTTTCCCGTTTCTTTCCACGTATCATAAATGTCCGTTACAGGCGTACCAACATTCGTAAAGACATTTACAATAGATTCCTGAATTGGTGCATACTCAATCAATGGTATACCTAGATCCAGGTATTCTTCATTTAACGGTGTTTCACTTAAAACATCGCCCAGCAAAAAGATGTCGGGTTTTACGGATTTAACATGATTAACAAAATCAGTTAAAAACGCTGGTGATGATTGATCCATCGCATGGAGCTTGTATCCATCAATATTAGCTTCTTCCAGCCAAAAAGCAGCGGCATCAAAAAGCATTTCTTTTACTTCTGGATTAGCTTGGTTTAGCGTTATCGCATCGTCTAACCAGAGCGTATCATTGACCGTGGTTTGATTTGTCCAATCAGCTTTAGATGGATCATCCACCAAAGGATGAGTTGGCGCAACATAGTTCGTTACAAACTCTAGCACAACTTTCATATTTCGATCATGTGCTTCTTTTACCAATTGCTGCAAATCATTCAATGTCCCAAACTGCTCATCCACTTTAAAAAAATCTTCTATCCAATAACCATGAAATTTATCTGGTGCATTCGCCATAATCGGCGACAGAGAGATTGTCGTAAACCCATATGCCTTGATTTCATCTAATTTCTCCGTTATTCCTTTGATATCCCCACCATGATAGGCATCCTGATCGTTTAAATCGACCTGATCATCAATTCCTTGATTTCCATTATTGAATCGATCTACCACAATTGAATAGATAACTTCTTCTTTAATAGGCTTTTCCGTTGCATTAACAGGAAAAGCTCCAATCATGAAAAACATGATAAAAAAAGAAGATAATAATCCCTTTTTCATAAAAACGTCCTCCAGCTATTTATTTACCACTATTAATTATTACGCTTTTTGCTCACTAGTCAATGGAGTTGGATGGATTGTTAAAAATTCTTCATACTATTTATCAAACGTATCCATATTTGTAGAAAATAGTTTTTCCAGTTCCTTGTTTGGCGCAATGTGCCGTTTCGCATTATTAATTGCAATCGGTCCTTCATTAAAGCCACCCGCAATTAATGGAAGTTTTGTAGGGAAGTTTGCAATATCACCTACCGCAAAAATACCAGGAATACTCGTTTCCATGTTACCATCGACTTGTATAGTTCCATCTTTCATGGTCATTCCCCAAGTAGATAGCGCTCCTAAATCAATTTCAAATCCGTGATTAACAATTAGATCATCCATTTCGATGGATTGATACTTCTCAGACTCTGTATGCTTTACCAGGACAGATGATATACGTTGCTCGTCCCCATTCAATTGATCGATGACGTAAGGTGTCTGAATGGAAATGGAGGAATTTTTCATTTTGGTAATATTGCTCTCATGACCAACAAAATCCTTCTTGCGGTACAGGAGTGTCACACTTTGGGCAATCGGTTCTAACTCGTTTGCCCAATCTATCGCCGAATTCCCACCACCTGAAATTACTACGCGTTTATCTCGAAACTTTTCCATCTCCCGAACAAAATAATGTAAATTACCATCTCTGTATTGGGGGGCATTCGGTAAGTCTAGTTCAACTGATTTTAATGTTCCAAATCCGGTAGCAATAATTACCGTTTTCGTATAATGCTCATTCCCTTTATGATCACTAAGTATAAAGTAGCCATTGGAAAGCCGTTCTAATCCTTCCACTTGTGTTTCTAGTATAACGGTTGGATCAAACGTTTTAGCCTGTTCAATAAGCTGCTCCGTTAATTTATCTCCAGTTACTGTGTGAATTCCACCAATATCTCGGATTACTTTATCTGGATAAAAATAGGGGACCTTGCCACCTAAAAAAGGTAAATATTCAATAATTTTCGTTTTCATTTCACGCATACCACTATAAAAAGCAGAAAATAAACCTACCGGGCCACCGCCAATAATAGTCACATCAAATAACTCAAACTGTTTTCTCATGTGTTGCTCCCTCCTGCTTTCTACTTTGTTTTCATTAATAAATAGACGAAATAGGGTGTACTTAAAATAGCAACGATTATGCCGACTGGAATCTCTGTAGGAGCTAAAATAGTTTTCCCGATTGCATCTGAAACCATCAACAACAAAGCTCCAATCAAAGTTGAGATCGGTATAATTCGTTGGTGTGTAGGCCCAACAATTCTCCGGGCAATATGTGGAACGACAAGACCAAGGAAAGCAATACCACCACCAGCAGCCACACAAGCGCCCGCTAATGCGACAGCAATTAGTAATAAAAGTCGTCGCTCCCTTTCTACATTCGTTCCTAACCCAGCAGCAATATCATCACCTAAATTCAATACATTTAAGCTGTTTGCCTTATGTAATGCGATTGGGATTAGAACTAGAATCCATGGTAAAAGCGCTAATACAAAACTCCAATTCGCACTCCATATATCACCGGCAAGCCACACAGTTGCTTGGCGGAAATCCTGAGGATCCATTTTCAATTGGAAGATAATTAATGCCGCACTAAATCCAGCATTCACACCAATCCCCACTAGTATTAGCCGGATTGGATTCACTCCCTCTTTCCATGCCAAAAAGTAAATCAAAAACGCTGCAAAAACTGCTCCAATAAGGGCAAACAACGGCATAATAAAAGCTGAAATAGTACTTGTCATGGAAAGCGTATCCTGAAAGAAAAAAATAAATAATACGACTGCTAGACCTGCACCAGTATTAATCCCTAAAATTCCCGGATCGGCAAGATCATTTTGTGTAACACCTTGCAGTATAGCACCTGAAACTGCAAGGCCCGCACCAATTAACAATGCTAGTACAATACCAGGTAGCCGGAAGTCGAACAGTACCAATTCCTGTCTCTCTGTACCTTGACCAAAAAACGTTTTACTTACATCAAATGGAGAAAGCTGAATAACCCCAGTGCTTAGACTCACAAAAAACATACCAATTATTAATACACCTAGTCCAATTATGATTGCATAAAATTTCCTACGTTTCATCCCTTGTTCTGGCGTCATTATTTTCCACCTCCACTACCACGAGCTAAATAAAGAAAGAATGGGACACCAATTAACGAAGTAATAGCACCTACTGGCGTTTCATATGGTGCATTAATTAATCGTGCTACAACGTCTGCCAACACTAATAAAAGCGCACCAAAGATCGCCGATGATGGGATGATCCACCGGTAATCTGTTCCCATAATAAATCTGGTGATATGTGGAATAATAAGACCAATAAACCCTACCGTACCTGCAACAGATACAGCTGCACCGGTCAAAACCAATACAGCTACAATACCTAAAATTTTTATTAACATATTGTTTTGCCCTAAACCAGAAGCAATATCTTCCCCTAAGCTTAGAATGGTAATCGATCTAGCGATAACCAGCGCTAAGAATAATCCAATACCACCTGAAATAAGAAGGATTTGAATCGATGTCCAATTCGTTCCAGCTAATCCACCGGCAAACCAAAAAGCCATTTGTTTTTCTAGTTGAAAATGGAGAGAAATGATAGACGAGATAGAACTTAAAAGTGTCCCAATCGCAACACCGGCTAGGGCAAGCTTGACAGGTGTTAATCCACTTTTTGAATAAGATCCAACCATAAATACTAGGATAACTGCGATACCTGCCCCAGCATATGATGCGAGTGTTAAGCCAATATTGGATACACCTGGGAAAAACGCCAACATAATCACAAGTGTGAATGCTGCACCATTTGTTACACCCATAATCGATGGTGAGGCTAATGGGTTACGTGTCATGCCCTGCATGACAGCACCAGACACAGCTAAAAACGCACCGACCAAAGCTGCACCAAATGCCCGAGGTAGACGTAATTCCTGAATGACTTGGTGAGTTGTTAAATTTGAGTCAAACTGAAAGATTGCTTGCCAGACCGTTGATAGATTTATGTCAACTGCTCCATACGATACGGAAATTCCGACTGAAAAAATCAATGCGACGATGGCAAGTATATTTATAATCGTTTTTAATAAGCGTGAATGCGTAATTGTGGCTATCATGATGGTCCCCCGACTTCAACATGTTTAAATTAGTAATCGTTCCATTTCGATTAAGAATCATTATCAATAAAAAGTATAGACGTTATTAGTACTGTCTGCAATGTTTTGGCTGTTCTTACTTTTGTCACATTTCGTATATTGACTTTTTAATTGAAAATGATTATCATTTACACTAGATATTATTAACTCAGAAGGAGAATTACATATGCGAATTTTTTCTAAAAAAAACCTATTGTTAGTTTGCTCACTCGCCATCTTGCTATTTGTAATTACCGCTTGTAGCAATGAAAGTGATAATACATCATCAAAGAATTCTGATGAAACAAAGGGTTCAGAGGTAACGATTGATGGTAAAAAAGGAGAAGTTACCATTCCAGCCGATGTGAAAAAAATTATTGCTCCCTACCATGAAGATGCGCTACTAGCACTTGGTGTAACCCCTGTTGCAAAATGGTCAATTGGTAAAAGTATACAGGATTATTTAGACCCTCAACTAAAAGAAGTACCACGAATTGAGTGGAACCTTCCTCAAGAACAGGTTCTAGAGCACAATCCAGATTTAATTATTCTAGGTAGCGACCTTGCAAGCTACGAGGGCTCGTATGAAGATTATCAAAAAATCGCAACAACCTATGTTATGCCTGATGCCGTTAGTAATGATTGGCGCAAACAAATTGAAGTTTTCGGCAAAATGCTAGAAAAAGAAAATAAGGCAGATGAAGTGTTGGCATCCTATGAGGAAAAAGTTGCTGAAGCTAAGGAAAAACTATCCAACTCAATTGGTGATGAATCCGTTGCAATGATTTGGGTTGCCGGAGGTCAGTTTTATTTATTTGAAAAAGATCGCCACAGCGCTGATGTTGTATATTCCGAGTTAGGTATTAAGATACCACCTTTTGTTGAAAGCTTAGGCAAATCTGAAGTAGCGTGGAATCCGATTTCGATGGAAAAGCTTTCTGAATTAAAAGCAGATCATGTCTTCCTTTTAGCGCTTGAAGGTGAACAGGGACTTGAAACATTAGAAAAAAGCGCTGTATGGCAAAGTATCCCAGCTGCTGAAAAGGATCAAGTTTATATAATGAACGATCCAAGCTTCTGGACTAATAAAGGTTTGATAGCTTCACAAAAGACAATTGATGCATTAGTCGATACGTTAGCGAAGTAATATGGTGGAGAGTCCGAATGAGGCGTTTGTTCTTGTTCGGGTTTTTATTTATATATTGATTTATTGGTTGAAATCTTGTAATGAGCGTTGCTTTCTCAAAACGACAGCTGATATCTCTATTAACAGCTTACAATAAAAACAGGAACGCGCATCCTCAGATACGCGTTTTCTCCTATTTTTATGCAAATCCACCTGATAAACGTCCAAAACCTAGAATCAATGTAAGGACTATTGCAATTACTAGTTGAATCCAAAAGCTTTTTGTTGCTTCATGTCTTGCCATTTTAACAGCAACCATTTCCATTGCAAAGATAGCCCAAATTCCAGCCAAACCTTTAAAAATTGCCTCACCCATCATTGGGCTTCCTCCGAAATAGTTTGCTAGTAATGTTCCACCAGAATATAAAATTAATAAATAATCTAGTCTTAGAATCATATGTGTAATTTTTGCGCCTTTAGCTTTACCTGATTTGTTCAATACCACAACAACGATAAAGAGGATAAATGCTAGAGCCCACGCTGTTACATGTAAATGTGTAGTCATGTTTTTTCCATTCCTTTCTATTTCCTTGTCTATAATATAACAGATTAAATATGGAAATTCATATGAATTCTTTTTGAACATTACCATGAAGTAATTATTAGAAAAAACTGTTATACTAATAAAGTATTGTATTTTTTTTAAATCGGAGGGATATTATGTCACATTCTAGTCAAGAAATTATCGATCAAACGCAGGAATTTGGAGCAAAGAACTATCATCCCCTTCCTGTTGTAATATCAAAAGCTGAGGGTGTATGGGTAGAAGATCCTGAAGGTAACCGCTACATGGATATGTTAAGTGCATATTCTGCTGTTAATCAAGGGCATCGTCATCCGAAAATCATTGATGCGTTAAAAAAACAAGCTGATGCTGTTACATTGACATCTCGCGCATTCCATAATGATCAACTTGGTCCATGGTATGAAAAAATTTGTAAACTAACGAACAAGGAAGCAGTATTGCCAATGAACACTGGTGCTGAGGCTGTTGAAACTGCTATCAAAACCGCTAGACGTTGGGCTTATGACGTAAAAGGCGTTGCAGAAAACAAAGCTGAAATCATCGCATGTGAAGATAACTTCCATGGCCGCACGATGGCAGCTGTGTCTCTATCATCAGACCCTGAAAATCAACGCGGGTTTGGCCCATTACTTCCTGGAATTAAATTAATTCCGTATGGTGATGTTGATGCTCTTAAAGCAGCAATCAATGAAAATACAGCTGGTTTCTTATTTGAACCAATCCAAGGTGAAGCTGGAATCAATATCCCGCCTGAAGGATTTTTAAAAGAAGCACTAGATGTTTGTAAAGAAAACAATGTATTGTACATTGCTGATGAAATTCAAGCTGGCCTTGGCCGAAGTGGTAAAATGTTTGCATGTGACTGGGAGGATGTAACACCTGACATTCTTATCTTAGGAAAAGCGCTTGGTGGCGGAGTATTCCCAATTTCATGTATAGTAGCCAATAAAGATATCCTTGGTGTATTTAACCCAGGATCACATGGTTCAACTTTCGGTGGAAATCCATTAGCTTGTGCTGTTTCTGTTGCTTCACTTGAAGTTATCGAAGAAGAGCAACTAGCCGATCGTTCACTCGAACTTGGTAATTACATGATGGATGAATTAAGAAAAATTGATAATCCACTGATAAAAGAAGTTCGTGGTAAAGGATTATTCGTAGGTGTTGAACTTACAGAAGCAGCACGTTCCTATTGTGTCGAACTAAAAGAAAGAGGATTACTGTGCAAAGAAACACATGAAAATGTCATTCGTTTCGCTCCACCACTAGTTATCGAAAAAGATGATTTGGATTGGGCAATTAATCACATTAAAGAAGTTTTAAAAGGATAATAACTAAAAAAAGCGAAACTAGCTTCAATCAGCTAGTTTCGCTTTTTTTAGTTCATACAGACTCTTCCCTATTTACTTCTTTCCGAAAGGCTTGCTTCTTATTATAGGTGAGTCCCCTCCAAATCCATTCCAATGGCCCAAACTGATAGTGTTTAAACCACCATCTACTTGCAAACACCTGCAACGTATAAACAATCACAACAATTATGACGCCTTCTAAAGGGCGAACCGTTCCATATAAGGCGAACCCGACACCATAAAATAAGAGGAACATAATAATAGATTGAGAAAGATAATTGGTCAAAGACATACGTCCAACATGGACAAAAGGCTTAATTATTCTCATTCCTAGGTCTGTTCTTGCTAGTAAACCAATGGAGAAAATATAAAATAGCGCTGATGCTGATCCACCAATATTATCCTGAATAAAGGAAAACCAAATAGGGTTTCCATATGCATATGGCCCTAACTTCAATGCAAGGAAAAATACTAAACTAACTAACCATCCCCATTTCAATACTTTTTGGAATTGCTCTAAATCATGCAGCCATCTTTTCCGTGCAATAAACATTCCCACCAAAAACAGCGGTAATAATGTACCCGTTAAAAATAGATAGGAGATCCCACCATTTGCATACTCCCAGTCCACATAATTCTGAGACCATATTTCAATAAGACTATTGCTTTGATAACTAACGATGGCTTGTTTTATTGCCTCTTGATCAACAAAACCAAGATACTGGCGGAACTCATATAAGTACATGGTATAATATGTAACGCTTGCTCCCATTAATAAAACTGCCCATATTAACAACGTTTTATTTTTCACTTCTACAAAAAGCAATAAAAACAACCCTATAATTGCATAGGATAACAGAATGTCACCATACCAAATCAAAAAGGCATGTACCAGGCCAAAGCCCATCAAGATAAGCATTCTACGGAATAAAACTCTGTACACCGGGCTGCCTTTTTCAACTAGACTATCAATCATCATCTGAAATCCAAAACCAAATAGCAACGAAAATAATGTATAAAAGCTGGCTTGGAAAAAGACATCAATGATACCTTGCACGAGATGATCAACTGACCCTGGCCATGCTCCTGCTTCTCCACCATGCATAAAATACGGTGCCGAAAAAGCACCTACATTGACCATAAATATTCCAAAAATCGCAAATCCTCTTGCTGCATCTATCCAAAGTAATCGCTTGCTCTCCCTTATTGGCTCTGCGCTCATTTTTCATCCTACTTCCCTTTGTCTATAAACGTACTATCTATAGTATTCTGTATAAACTCCAAATCTTCCTGTTTATATAGGTGTCTTTCTTAACTTTATTTGCACTTAGGAAAGCATAAAAAATATCAGGATTATTTATGACCTAATAGGATTATAGCTTGTTTTTTGATCCATTAAAAATTAATATGGTAATGGTACACAACAGAGAGGAAGCTTTTTCTATGGATAAACGAGTTTACTTTTTAACAATCATTTCATTTATTGTTGGAATGGTCGAATTAATTATTGGTGGCATATTGGATTTAATAGCAGCAGATTTACACGTTAGCCTTGGTCAGGCAGGTTTTTTAATCACCATTTTTTCTTTAATATTTGCAATTGCAGCACCGATTTTATTAATTTTAACCGCAAAAGTAGAACGTAAACAATTAACATTAATTTCATTAATCATATTTTTGCTGGGAAACATTGTAACAGTTTTCAGTCCAACATATAGCATACTATTTATCGGACGCATCATATCCGCTACAAGTGGTTCATTGCTGATCATCCTATGTTTAACAATGGCACCAAGTATAGTCGACCCCAAGTATCGCGGCCGAGCAATCGGGATTGTTTCCATGGGTGTAAGTGCTTCGCTCGTATTAGGTATTCCAATCGGTTTAATGCTGGGTAATGCATTTAGCTGGCGAGCTCCTTTTGTGCTGATTAGCTTTTTAACTGTGCTTTCTATCATTGCCATCTATTTATTTATGGACAAGGTTGAACCAAAGCCATCAGTCCCGATAGGAAAACAGCTTTCAACCTTAAAAGAACGAAAAATATTTTTTGCACAAAGCACAACATTTCTATTTTTGGCAGGACATACAACCCTATACGCTTATTTAACTCCCTTTGTAAAAGAAACCATGGGGATTGAAGGAACTTGGATAAGTATTATCTATCTGATTTTCGGAATAGCTGCCGTAAGTGGCGGAGGTTTTGGCGGTACGCTTTCAGATCTGATGGGCACAAAACGCACAATTCTAACAGCTATTATTGCGTTTGGGTTAGCAATTTTTGCAATTCCATATACAACCTTTTTCTTGCCGTTATTCCTTGTTGTAATGATCGTTTGGGGGATAATGAGTTGGGCGATATCACCAGCTATGCAAAGCTATCTAATTGAAGCTTCCCCCGAAACTTCAGACATTCAGCAAAGCTTGAATAATTCCGCATTACATCTTGGTATCGCAGCCGGTTCATTAATTGGCGGTATTGTCATTGAACAAGTTTCGATTGAACAGACCGCAACTGTTGGTGGATTGTTAGTTATTATCGCACTTGGAACTGCTTTATTTTCCATGCGTGAAGGACAACCTGCTTCCCATAAAGACAACAAGACACGAGTGTGATGCTCATGTCTTCTGAATTCTCTGTACAATCTCTTTTAGTAATGTGCCAGCAAGCCTTTATTCATTGCTACACGTTCACACATCTGAAAAATACCAAGGCCAAGGAAAAAATAGAAAACAGCATTAAAACTAAGAATCATAAAATCCCCCATTCCGATCTGGCTGAGCGTAATGCCGTCTATCATGACATTACGGACAAGATCAACACCCTTTACAAACGGAAAATAAGCCATGAATGGTGCAACAGATAACGGAATAAACGTCAAGCCCGCTAGGATAAATTGTAAAATCTGCAGGAAAGATTGAACCTGTTTCCAAATAATCGAAATCCCAGCAATCATAAAACCAACTCCAAACATACTAATAAGCGTTAAAATCATGATTGGAAAAATCGTAATGACATCAACATTCAGCCATTGGCCAGAAGTAAACATCGACAAGTAAAGCAAAGCAAAAATTATGATAAAGTTAATTAAGGTTGACGAAATTAAACGGGCTGATAAAATCTTCCACAATCCCATTGGAGACATGCAAAGCTGCTCAAGTGTTCCACGCATTGCCTCATTGGTGATTTGCCAGCCCACATCTTGCATGACTGCTATTGCCAAAAACCAGAATACATAATTTACAATGGCGTATTGGATATTGATATCCTGAGAACTCGGGTCACCTATCAGTTGAATTCCGGCAAACATCGCGAGAAATATTGCGTAAAAGGTAATAATCATGGCAATTGTATTTGGCATGTATCGTATCAGTTCGAGATATTCTTTTCGTGTATTTGCTTTAAGAAGATTGAACCAACGCATCCTGTTTTTCCCCCTTTACAATTTTCATGAAAATCTGCTCGAAATTGATAGTTGCTCTGTCGATTGCCTCCACAGGTGTATTTTCCATTTTCAAGACGTTAAATAAATCATAGATTTCTTCACTTTTAAAAAGGTCCACTTCCAATGTTGAATGAATCGTATCTGATGTATAAACTAGGTTTGGAAACTTTTGAAGCAGGAGTTGATGCTGTTGGTCACTTAACAAACTTCCGAGCGTAATTGTGTAGGATCTCACTTCAAACAAACGAAGCAGATTTTCTACTCGATTATTTGTAATGATCCTTCCCTTATCAATGATTACTGTTCGATCACATAAATCTTGAATAACATCCATATCATGCGAACTGATAATGATTGTGCGATTATACGTTTTCACAATATCCTTTAATAGTTCGCGCACCTCATATCCTGTCTCAACATCTAATCCAAGAGTTGGTTCATCCAACAAAATAACATCGCTATCTGCAAGCATCGATACTGCTATGGCAAGTTTTTGCTGCATTCCTCGTGATAAACGGTTAACCAATTCTTTTTCTTTCTTTTTCAAGTTAAATGTTACAAGTAGTTCTTCTACCTTCTCAGCGACCTCCCTACGTGAAAAACCTCTATTACCAGCAAAATAGTCCAGATTTTCTTTAACCGTCAGACGCCAATAAAGATTCCTGTTGCCTTCCAAAACTGCACTAATATGTCGTAGCGCATCCAGACGCTTTGCTTTGTTATCCAAACCAGCAATCGTAATCTTTCCAGATTCTGGAACCAACAGCCCGCAGATCATTTTAATCGTAGTTGTTTTCCCAGCACCATTCGGTCCCAAAAGACCAAGGATCTCCCCTTTGTTTACTGTAAAAGAAATATCGTTTACAGCATGGACAAGTTCCTTTGTCCCCCTTTTTTTGTAAGACTTCTTCAAGTTTTTGACTTCTACAATTGAATCCACACGCTTCATCCCTTCTGCACTTTCAATAAATTTTTTATCTACTCTGAATGTTATATGGTAATCCCCATTCCCGCTACGTTCCAGAGAATGAACATTTATCAGTCTGTAGTTGGAGACTTTCTCAATCTTCATGATGAAATCTAGTTTTAACTGACAGCATAAAGAAATAATATATTTAAATGGTACCACATATCTAAATTTTCTGTCAGTTTTTTTATTATGCTAGTATGAAATAATTTCCTAACTAAATAAAAGCATAATTAAAAGACCATCCGATTTTGGATGGTCTTCTAAAAGTGTTTGTTCAAAAAGTCGGCAAATGAAGTTCAAGGCGCGAGATTTTGAGGACCGGACTTGCACAGGATGTGCTGACTTCTACGTTGTCCACAGGACGTGGACGGTTTTCGTAGAAGTTCCTCATGCTTTTAATACGTGAGGACCGAAAAGACTGCGAAACGAAGAAATTGGCCGTTTATCATTTGGTGACTTTTTGAACATCCTCTTAAATTAGTTCTTATCATATGTCCAAACACGATCATGGTTCGAGTTTTGCGGGAATTTATCTCCCGACTTAAGCTTGACTATTTTTGGATCATTAACCATACTTCCTGTTTCACCAATTTCCATATATACACCGTTATTCGGTGCTTTTTGTCCAAAACGAAAATGACTGTATTCACCCATGTTATCACTCCTTGTCCTGTTATTTTTTGCTACTTTTAAGTAATTATGCGAAAAAAAGTTTATCAATACTTTAAAAAACTTGATAGTGCATGATTAAATGAATGATATTTTTTGATTGGAACTTGATGAAGAGATTTGTTAACCAGCACACTTTTCATTTGTGGGACATGCTGCTTGTAAAGCTCTAGATAAGGACGAATGTGGCTGAATTGGCCATACAATAGGAACAATGGACACTGAAGGCTGCGCAGAAGTTCCGTACACGTATAGTGCAAGCTTTTCTCATAAAAACCGTAAGCGCTTCGAGGGTCTGCTTTTAAACACTCATGAAAAAGCTCACGCTTATCCTCTTTCGTAACCTTATGCGACACCGCCAAAAGCTTACTTAAAAGCTC
The DNA here is from genome assembly GCF_057836705.1 of Virgibacillus carmonensis. Lineage (NCBI taxonomy): Bacteria > Bacillati > Bacillota > Bacilli > Caryophanales > Bacillaceae > Virgibacillus > Virgibacillus carmonensis. The sequence continues at coordinate 58,035 of NZ_JBYQFJ010000017.1, forward strand.
ACTTTGTCCAGTTCGTACGAGAGCCATACCGAATTGATATTGCCGCTTTAAAGTAAATGTACTCACTTCTGGAAATCCCCCTGAAAGCACGAGTGCCTTGACACGATCTGGATGAGTAAGTGCAAATTCTTGAGCAATTGATCCGCCTGATGAATAACCAACAATGACAGCCTGATCAATCCCCAGTGCATCTAAAAAAGCCAACAAATCCTTTGTAAGAAGGGGAATAGTCACCACTTCGTCACTGATTCCACTTTTACCATGGCCCCTAATATCGTATGTAATTACCTGAAAGCGATCCGATAGTTCGTGCTGGTATTTGAACACGGTATGTCCCATTTGTGGCGGATGGATGAATACAAGCGGGAGGCCAGTTCCTGATGACTCGTAATAAGTGGGTAGAGATGGGGATATCTCGACAATTGGCATAGTATCCTTCCTTCCATTGTTAATATGTTGAGCTTGTACTGTATATATCAGCCTATACCTTACTGCTTTTCAACATATTATTTAACAATCTCCAGAAAGTATTCTCAGAAAAAATAACCACTCCAAAAATTCCCCTGCGTATTTTCAGCAAAAGGAGGGATGGCTTTATTTTAATGAAAAAGAACACATATGGTCATATACCATATGTGCTCTCAATTTTCAGGCTTTATTTCGGGACCTCAACCAATAACTCTTTCGAAAAATAATATAAATAAACATTTGTTACCGGTTGCTTCCAAATTCGTTCAATTGCCTGTCGATAGAGTTCCATTTGTGTTTTATAACGATTTGTTAATTGTTCTTTAACCTTATCTGTTACTTTTTTCTCAATCGCATCTGTCTTGTAATCGAGAATCATGAGACCATCTTCTACTGGAATTACACAATCTATCACACCCTGGACAAGAACCTGCTCGTCAACATCACTAGACCATGATGCATAAACCTCTTTTGCTGATAAGGAAAGACTGAACGGTACCTCGCGGTGAACATTTGGTTCCTGTAGCATCTTCTGTCCTATTTCGTTCTTGAAAAATTTTTCGATTACTTTTGCATCAATGATTTCGACTTCATCTGTGGTTAAGATTTCTTTATCCACTAATCTATCGGCAAACGTTTCTATCTCTGATGCTGTCCATTCCTTTGTTAGTGGTAAATGTTGCATAACCGTATGCATAGCTGTACCTTTTTCAGCAGCCGTAATGGTTTTCCCTTTTTGCATAAATAATGGTCGTTTCACAATTGGCGCTCTCAATGTTTGCACTAATTGATCTGCACTGTATTCATCCTTCAGCTCGCGTTGCCGCTTGATTTCTGTCACAGTTTGTTTTGCACGAGATGTAGCCGCTTGTGTAAATGGATACTCATAAGAAAGTTTTTCATCTATTTGTTCATCAAGTTCTTCGTTTCGAAGGTCCATTGGTTCCCATTTTTGGATATTTTCCTTTAAGTTAACATCTTCTTCTGTCACAACATCCTCAAGATTAGCTAGTTCACTACCATGCACAACGGATATATCCCACTTTGAGGGGTCCATTTTAACTTCATTATTCGTAATTTCATTTACATCCTCTACCCGCAAAACTTCGCTAGAATGATGACGAATTAAAGCAGGTCCTACCCAATCCAGATATGATTTTGCTTCGATCCGAAAGTGTGTGGGCATTACCCAATCCGGGTGGTCGAGTATTTTTTCCCATTTCTTTTGTTTTTTCTCAAAAGAAGCTACATTGCCAACCATGACAAGTTTTTCCTTCGCGCGGGTTAAGGCTACATATAGGACGCGCATTTCTTCTGCAAGTAATTCTCGTTGCTTCTCTTTTTGAAATGCGTAATACAGCAAGGTAGGATAGGTAATCCGCTTCACTGGATCAATATATTTACTTGCGAGCCCTAAATCTTTATGCAGTAAATAACGTTGCTTCAGATCCTGCATATTAAACTGCTTATCCATCCCACCTAAAATCACAACCGGAAATTCCAGTCCTTTACTTTTATGAATGGTCATAATCCGGATGACGTCTTCTTGTTCACTTAAAGCCCTCGCCGCACCGAGGTCTTCTCCGCGTTCTTCCATCCGTTCGATAAAGCGTAAGAACCGGAATAACCCCCTAAAGGAAGTAGTTTCATATCCTCTAGCCCGATCATATAGGGCCCGTAAATTAGCTTGACGCTGACGTCCACCTGGCATTCCACCTACAAAATCATAATAACCAGTTTCCCGGTAAATTTGCCAGATCAACTCAGACAATGCTCCTTGTCTGGAAGCAATCCGAAACGTTTCTAATAGCTTTAAAAATTTTGTTGCTTTATCCGCTAATTCATTTGTATATTGCTTATTGTATGCCAGTAATGCATCATAATAGCCATGTTTTTTGTCTGCCAATCGAACGCTAGCTAGTTCTTCTTCGTTCAATCCTACAATTGGCGAATGTAAAATAGAAGCAAGTGGAATGTCCTGTCTTGGATTATCGATAACCTTAAGAAAGCTGAGCATGATTTTTATTTCAATCGCTTCGAAGTAGCCCGTTGATAACTCTGCATACACAGGGATTCCTTGTTTTTTTAATTCATCGACAATCGTTGGGGTCCATGTCATGGAACGCATTAGTATGACGACATCACGATAGTGAAAATTACGTTGCGTCCCTGTTACTTTATCAAAAACCTGGAGAGGTTTGCTCCTACCTTGACCTGTCCATTCCTTGATTTTCTTCGCGTATGCACGTGCTTCTAATTGCGCCTTTTCCAAGTCCTGATAATTTTCATCCTCTGTTTCCTCTTCTTTTTCATCATCTGTTTCGCGGTCAATTAGTAAAAGTTCTGGTTCAGGAGATTCATATGGAAATGAATCATAGGATTTGTTTGCATAAATTAATTCAGCATCGTTATCATAATTAATCTCGCCTAACGTTTCATCTAATATTTGCCTAAAAAGATAATTGGCTCCGATTAAAACTTTTTCTCTACTTCTAAAATTACTCGATAAGTCAATTCGTTGCCCTGGGTTGTCCGTGTCATGGAATTGCTTATATTTATGGATAAACAAGGCTGGTTCTGCATGCCGGAACCTGTAAATACTTTGCTTCACATCACCAACCATAAACATATTTCCATTACCTGTTCGATCACTAATTGATCTTAGAATCGTTTCTTGAACTAAGTTAGTATCCTGGTATTCATCGACCAGCACTTCGGTGAATTTTTGTTGAAAATGAAGCGCCACATTCGATGGTAATGGATCTTCAGCACTTGATTCCCCATCAACTAATAATGCCAAGCAATGATGCTCTAAGTCAGAAAAGTCGACGATTGCTTTTTCCTTCTTTTGTACCGAAAAGCGCTCCTTAAATTCTTTAACAATTTCGGTAAGCTGCTTGATCACTGGAGCCAGTTCCCGCATATCCTCAATATGACTAGCAAGGTTACGCGTAAACCAGCCATCCTTCATATCTTTCCAACGTTTTTTATAACTGTCGCGAAAGCTTTTCACCTTATCTTTCACTTCTTCAGAACACTCTATTTTCTTCCTGGACAATGTTTTAAATGAACTACCTGCCATGAAGACTTGAAGTTGATCCCATGTATCACTATTCGCAATTGCTTCCTGAATCATCGCAAGATCAGCTTCAATAGCTTCACTATAATGATAGGGGCCTTCAGGATGCTTGGTAAGTTCTAGTGCCGCGTTTGCTTCTTGTTCGATTGCTGTTAGTTGACTTTTTACCTCTCGTTTAATAATGGACAACCATGTTAGATTCTCTTCTTCAAACGTTTCTGGTACGTCATACACGTCTGCCAATTGGTCGAGCCATTTAATTGGCCATGGGTTTTGCATAGCAAACGTATATAAATCGAGTACTAAATTTTCAACATCAACATCACTTCGGTCACTTGAAAAACGATCAACTACAGCAAAAAACTGTACCTGTTCGTCTCCCTCCTTGCCATACCATTCTTCAAATAAATCAGCAATCACATCTTGTTTGATTAAGTCAATTTCCATATTATTAGCAATACGGAAAGCAGGGTCGATATCCAACAAGTATGCATATTGCTTGACCACATCTAAACAAAATGAATGAAGAGTGGAAATTGATGCACGCTGCAATAGGGATAACTGTTTTTTTAAATGTGTGGAAGCTGGGTCCTCAGCAAGTGCCTTTTCCAAAGCCAACCCAACACGATTTCGCATTTCCTGTGCAGCAGCATTAGTAAACGTCACAACAAGGAGGGTATCAATATCAACTGGACTCTGTTTATTGATTAGCTTTTGAATAATCCGTTCGACAAGTACAGCCGTCTTTCCTGAACCTGCCGCTGCCGCTACAAGCATGTCACTTCCAGCCGTATAAATTGCTTGTTCTTGTTCTTTCGTCCAATTAACCATTACTTGCCCTCCTTTTTACGAAGTTTTTCTAATATGTCATCATCGTTCATATCTGGTAGCTTGCGATAATTGTTTTCTTCTAGAATCGGATCAAACTGACAAACCGACCGAAACGCGCAAAACGTACAAGCCACTTGTTGATTATGCTGATATGGATTCAAGTGCACACCGCCGCTCGTCATATCGATACCAGCCTGCCCCATCAGTTGATGGACATGATTCTGTAATCCAGCAAAAGTTTCATTGTCGGCGATTTTTGAATGATTGTAAAAGCCACCATTTTTTTTAACACCTGCTGGTACAATTTGACTGGAACCTGACTCGAGTGATCGATCCATTAGCTTAACAATTTCCTCACTCGATAATAATAACCCCTGCATTTTATATTTCTTTAAAATTTCCTTCTCAATGTCATCGTCCTGCATTTTTTGTTTCCCAGAAATCATTGGATTATGGACATGGAAATAAAGCACTCCCGCTGGTGTAGCCTTTTTCCCCAACCATTGTTCAGATTGTGTGAGAACAACATCGAGATACGTCAGCATTTGTAATGCTAGCCCGTGATATACTTCAACTAGATTTAACCCTCTTGCACTAGATTTATAGTCTATGATTCGCAGAAATAAATCATCTTGATTTAATGCCTGGTCAACACGGTCTATCCGGCCACGAAGCATTAACTCAAATCCATTTGCTAGTGGTATGGTGATCGGTGATAACGTTTGATTTGGGCCAAATCCAAGTTCTAATCCTATTGGTGAAAAATCACTTTGACGTGCTTGTTCACTTAATATAAAAGCTGCTCGTGCAATGACTTCCTGTAGTTTTTGTTGAATATATTTATACCGGTTTGAGCTATGCAAGATTTGATGCTGTAAGATTGGTGCAAGATTAGTAACTGCTTTTTGGGCATAACCATCCGTATCGATTTTATTTAACTGGGCAAAATTCTTGCCTTCATCCTGTACCCATTCGGTAATTCTTTTTAGAGCCTCATGAAACAGCTGACCAATATCCGGTGCATCCAGCTTGTATGTTTTCCGCTCATCAAGTCCAAGACTATAGTTTGCAAAATGTTGATACGAACACCGATAATACATTTCAAGTCTTGAAACGCTAGCTTTCACCTGCTTTGGATATAATTCATTTACCGTTTCAACAGACAGACCTGTCGGTTTATTTTGATAATACAAGCTTTGTAAGGTTCTATAACTTGTGCTGTATTTCGCGTGGTTTTTAATATACCAATTCAGTACATGCCACCATACTGGCTTGAGGGGATAGCCTTTTCGATTCCGTGCCAGTTGCGCCGTCAATGCAGCACGCGTTTTCGTCTGCGTTGTGATAAATCGTTCTGCATGGAATAGTTCATCTGGATCCTGCAGTAGTACATGTGTACAGCAGTATGGGAACAAATCCTCAACCCGTTTAACCATTTGGGACGGCATCTTTGCTTTCCCTTCATCATCACTTAATGGATAACTGATCCATAGCTTATCCGTTGATGATGTGAAGGCTATATACATATAAAACCAGTCATCCAGTAATTTTCGTTTACTACTTTCAGCCAATTGCAGACCCTGTCCTGCTAACATTTCGCGTTCCTGTTCATTGATCATGCCATCAGATGGTGGTTTCATCGGCCAAATACCATCGTTTACACCTAATAAAAGTGTACATTTGATTCCACTAATTCTGGAGCGATCAATTGTACCAACTGTAACGTGGTCCATACTAGGTGGAACATGGGCAAATTTTAATGAATCGAATCCTGCGTCCAGTGTGGAGCGGAATATTGGTAAAGAGAGACTTTCCGCGCCAGCAATCTCGACCATTTCCTCTAACAATTGAATGACCGCATTCCATACTTGCTCTTGCTCTCGACCCTTTTCTATCTGTCCATTTTCATCAAATTGTGTACGCATTTGCTCTAGTTTTTGTGGGACATTTAGTTGTTCAATCCATGTAAAAATTACGGTACAACGATCACGGATGGTTTCACATGCTCGTATGTCTTTATCAAATGCTTTAATTGCCAGCACTACTTGTTTCCGATAGGCATTTATGCGTGTTTGTACTAATTTTTCTTTATCTGTTTGTGCTGCATCTTCAAATCCACGAAATCGTTGAAAAACCCACTCTTTTTCACCAAACCAACGCTCTCTAGAACGAATTCCATACTCCAATACGTAATTTTCCAATTCATCAATCGCATCATTCGTTAGCGGATAATCTTGATCTGTGGCAGGAATAAACCCCGTTTTCAACATGCGAAAAATAGCATCATATCGCCAATTGCCATCGACAATTTCAAGTGCTGAACGAATAAACTCAATGAGTGAATGGTTCAGCATGGTACGTTTTTCATCAATAAAAACCGGGATATCATAATCGCCAAAAATGGTAGCAATTAAATCATGGTATACATCGGTTTGTCTAATGAAAACAGCTAAATCATTGAACCGATAGCCTTCCTCGCGTACTAATCGAACAATTTCTTGTGCAGCGCCTTCCACCTCTGCACGTGGATGAACCGCTTCTGCAATTGTTAACGGAACTTCTCCTCTGTATACTGGTGCTGGGCGCTTATCAAAATTCTTTTCCAGGTGTGAAAAATAAGGCCGGTCTTTAAATTTCCCTTCTGCAGGGTCTAGTAAAATTGGCTCTTCTATTGCAATATAATTTTCATTTGCAAGTGCTGTAATCGTATGATAAGTTTCCGTTGTTTGATAAAACAAATCTAGCTCAGAAAGTTCCTTATCCTCTTCCAGCCCATCGGCAGTCAATGTAATTGTCACGTTCGCACATTTTTTCATTAACGCCTCTAACACCTGCAGTTCTTTCGGTGTGAAACGGTGAAACCCGTCTAAATACACTTTTGCATTTTCCAGAAAAGATGCTTCTTTAATCTTTTCCGCAAGTAATTGTAGCTGATCCTCGCTATCTACGTATTTCCCTTGTAATGCGTAAGCTAGCTCTTCATATATATAGGACAAATCCTGAAGTTTTTTTGTTAATGCTTCCTCACCGTGTTCCTTATGTACGAATTGATTCAACTGATTAATTTGCATTTGTAAAACTTCGGGAGTTACCTGGTATCGTTTAAACTCGGTAATCATTTTTTCTAACTGTTCAAGAAACCCTTGTTTTTCCAATGCTTTCTGAAAAATGTTCCAATCCGAATCCTTTTCCTCAATAATTTTACGAAGCATCATTTGAATGCCAAGTGAGCTGATAAATTGGCGTGTTCCCCCACCAGTTTCCTGCAGAACACGCCATGCTAGACGCGAGAAACTAGCAACCTGTGCTCGGATACTTCCGTGAATTCCATCTTGTTTAAATAATTCATATTCTTGTTGAAAGGTCATTTGATCTGGAACAATATAAAAAATGGGCGCACCCTGTGGGTCGTCCGTCAGCTTTTCTTTTATCTCATCTAATACCCGACCACTTTTCCCAGTACCTGATCGTCCTAATATGAAACGTATCCCCATAATATATCCCCTCTATTGTGTAGAAGTGTGTGTTCAAAAAGTCGCCGAATTAGAAATAAGGTCGACAAAGAACGCAACGTCCTGTTGCAAAGTCGACATTAGCACGTCCTGTGCGTCAAGGTCGAGGCACGAGAGTTTTGAGGACCGGACTTGCGCGTGATGTGCTGACTTCTACGTTGTCCACAGGACGTGGACGGTTTTAGTAGAAGTTCCACTATGCCCTTAATACGTGAGGACCACAAAAACCGAGTAACGAAGAGATTCGCCATTTATCATTTGGTGACTTTTTGAACATCCTCTAGAAAAAAATAAAATCTCTCCCTTTATTTTAACAAAGGAAAAGATTTTATAATAGTTATTTGTGAAAGCCCATTTCCGTTTGTGAGATTGGCCAGTATTTAATGTCCACCTTCCCTACAAGTTGTTCTTCTGAAACAAAACCAAAGGATCTACTATCTAAGCTATCTGGTCTGTTATCACCCATCACAAATAGTTCACCTTCAGGCACAGTAGTTTTCCCAGTAACTTCCTCCAGTGTAAAATCCTCTGTATATGGCTCTACATTACTTTCCTTTTGCAGCTCATCAAGAAAATTCTCTTCCACATATTCGCCATTAATAACTAATTTATCGTTCTTATATGTGATCTCATCACCAGGCAATCCGATTACCCGTTTCACATAATCTTCTTGTTTATTTTTATGAAAAACAATAACATCTAATCGATCAACATCCTGTAAATCATAAACAACTTTGTTCACCATCATAAGATTTCCATCATGAAGCGTCGGTTCCATTGATTCACCATCAACCACATAGCTAGCAAATAAAAACGATTTAATTATCAATGCTACTACGATGGCAAAGAACACGACTGGAATTAAACGTCGATAACTTATTTTTTGCATAATTTTCACTCCAAGGGGTCTAATCTAGTATTAGTTTACCCTGAATGAATTGCGCTTAATCCTGCTTTTCTTCCTGCTCTCTTGCTTCCTTCTCCAATGTCTTCTTGTGTATGCGTTTTTCCACGTATTTTCCAATTAACCAGAACGCGGTGATGCAAGCCGCTACCACAATTGCTTTTGTAGGATTCTGCGCAAATGATGCGATACTGGCGCCAACATATGCCATCGTGAAAATCATCACCGATTTCCCTAGTAAAACAGCTAGTACAAATTGTTGAATGCTGATTTTTGACAGTCCAGCCACTACATTAATAATGGCTGATGGTGAAAACGGAAAACAAAGTAATAAAAACAATGGACCGAATCCATGTTTTTCGAGCCAAGCAGTAACCTTTTGCACTTGTTTATTTCTTTGAATCGCTCTAAAAATACGCCTGTCTCCTAGTCGTCGTACAAGTAAAAACACAAATACGGCACCCACACTAGTGCCTGCCCATGATAACAAAAAACCCTCCAATAACCCATATGCTGCAGAATTCGCAAACACAAATACAACTAATGGTAAAAACGGCAGAAAGGCTTCAAGGAACGGAAATAATAGACCTGGCAATGGCCCCAGACTTTCATAATTATTTAATAGTTCGTTAATAAATTCATCTAATTTATCCTGTTCTAGTAATAGTTTAATATTGTCTAAACTAAAATCCGAAAATTGCATGTAGATTGTCCCCTCATCCCAAAACAAATACTAATATTTCCATATACCCTAGTTTAACTATTTTTATTGTAAAGTAAACTATATTTATGCCTAGATAAAATAAAAAATCAGCTTCAATCTTTTCGTTTTACAAATTCCAAAATTTTATAGTGTATTTTTTAATGGATTTGTCATATACTATTAACAGAACAAATGTTCGTTTTTGTTTTGGGGAGGAGATACATTATGCGCTATCTTAATGAGGAAGAATTACAGGTGGCATCACGCTTTCTATTTCTTTCGATGGCAATAGTTGTGATACAACAAGATATTCAACACATCCAAAAAGGAGCTTTTAAAATTAAAGAACCCTATGTCGGGCTTTTAGAAAAAATGATTTCAGAAGCAATCAATGAACGAAGAAAATTACGGCACACCATGAAGAAAAAAAATATACAAGTCGTCACGTTAAATAAAAATGATTCGTTTTCTTCTTTTCTGTTTCTTTGCCAAAGTCGAGAAGAAAAGCGGAATTACTTTAATCCAGCTATCAGAAAAAAAGTAGAAGTCATTGTTCAAGAACTTATGCATAAGGCTCTGCCACCATATCAACCCCCTGTCTCTGCAAATACTTGATGCGGTTGTCGAGCAAGTATCTGAATTGCGCTGTACGTTGAATTTGGTTCAACATCGAGCCATATGAAACGTCAATGATGATTGACTTACTATTTTTAAATACTATTTCGGTGCACTGATTGTTGGTCATCTTCATTTGATCGATATGGGAATGTGCAATCCAGGAGCATTTGGTACTTATTGGTGAGATTGTAGGGAAGAAATACATGCCACTGCTTGGGTCAATAGCGATTGGCGCTTTGTGCGTTATACTGCATATATTTTTCGTTCCATCTTGTCTACCTTTCAGACTTGAACCGAATGACTTGCAAGCATAATCAATCAGTTTAGTTGGACAAAGCTCTACAAAAAATTCCTCTTTTGTTTCTAGGATACATGTAGAGTATTCCTCGCTTTTCCCATAGTCAGCTAAAACAGCCATTGTAAATGGAGTAATTTCATATGATGGAGAATAATAATTTTTAACCATTTTTTCATCCTTTCGCTGCAAAACGAAAAGAAAGAAGCTTATAACTTAATTTACCAAATTTTTAGGTAAAAAGTAACAAAAATATGAAAACTTTTTTAAAAAATATATTATTTCTGTTTTTCCCTTGCTATTTTTCATCTTGAAATGTTGTCTCTTCATCATTTTCTTGCCTATCTTGTGCCGTTGTTATCTGTTCAGTTGCATGAAATTCTGGATTTAAAATTGTAAATGTCGGCAATTCTTTATTTTTCTTCATATCGAACCATTCCTTTTTACTATCTAGTTTGGCGGAAATAAGGATGGTTCATACATCCGTAAAAAAATATGCCATGCAGACTAATTCCTGCATGGCACTTGACCTAACTATTCGCTTTTTACTCTTGAACGAAGATTTTTACGCAAAATTTTCCCAGTGGTATTTTTAGGTAGTTCATCTAGGAATTCAATTTCTTTAGGGACTTTATATTTTGCCAAATGGCTCTTACAAAATTCTAGTAGTACATCTTCTTTTAAGGATGGATCATTTGAAACGATAAAACCAATAATTGCTTCACCCGTATTCGGATCAGGAGTGCCAATCACAGCAGCTTCCGAAATACTTGGATGCGAGTAAAATACCTCTTCAACCTCTCGAGGATAAACATTATAGCCACCAACGATAATCATATCCTTTTTTCGATCAACAATATAAAAATAGCCTTCATCATCCATACGTGCCATGTCACCAGTATAAAGCCAGCCATCTTTAAGTGTAAGCGCTGTCTCTTCTGGCATTTTATAATACCCCTTCATCACATTCGGACCTTTGACAATTAGTTCACCTACTTCGCCAGCAACTACTTCTTCGCCAAACTCGTCCACCACTTTATTTTCAACATTTCGTATACTAGTTCCAATTGATCCTGGCTTTCTTGGACGATCTAATGGATTGAAGCATGTAACTGGCGATGCTTCAGACAGACCATACCCCTCTGATACTTTAACCTGAAATGCTTGTTCAAATTGTTTTAACAATGCTACTGGCATTGATGCGCCACCACTGATGCACAACCGGATTCCAGAAAAGTCAGCTTCATTGCCACCACTAACACTTTGCAAGAGATAGTTGTACATGGTTGGTACACCAGCAAACACCGTTGCTTCATGTTCCTTAGCAACTCGAAACACTTCTTGTGGTGAAAATGATGGAACAATTAAAATCGTACCACCATTCATTAGTGGTGCATTTAGAGCAACAGTCAAACAAAATACATGAAACATTGGCAATGCCGCAATTACCCGATCATCAGCGTTAATAGTCAGATAATCAGCAACATCTTTTGCATTTGAATAAAGATTTTTATGCGACAACATTGCACCCTTAGGCTTGCCCGTTGTACCAGACGTATACAAAATGATAGCTGTCTCTTGTTCATCCGATTCAGGTGCATCGAAATCCAAGTTACCTTCTTTAACTAGTTTTGAAAACGATTTCAATTTTGGTAATAACGAATACTCATCAAATGACACTTCCTTACCAGATTCACAGGAAATATAGTGTTCTACAGTTGGAAGTTGATTTGCAATCGCCTCAAATTTTTCCATTAACACATCCATTGTGATAATAGCTTTTACGTCTCCGTTTTTCAAAATATATGTCATTTCATGAGCCGTATAAAGTGGATTAATTGGAATTACTACTGCTCCTAGCCTTAGGGCACCATATAAACCAATTACATAATATGGGCTATTTCCAACAACTAATGCAATGTGGTCCCCTTTTTTATACCCCATTTCTCGTAAACGTGATGCGAACTTTGTGACTGCACCATCCAACTCCATGTATGTAGTCGGTTTTTCCTGAAAGACATACGCAGGTTTATTTGGTAATTTTTGAGCTATGTTCGTTAATTGCTTACTTAAATTCACTTTCATGCCCCTCCCAAATAGTATGAATGAATAATCATTCATTTATATGTTAAAATTCATATTAATTATAAAATACAGATAAGTTCTTTTCAAGTGTAAAAACTTAAAAGATAATAGAAAAGGCTAATGGACATGTCAACGTGTCCATTAGCCTTTATTAATTACAAAATTATTTTAATAAACCAAGTTAATAAAGTCTTCTTTTGCAATTTTTCCTAAGTAATGTGGGATATCCACATTCTCTAAGGCCTCTTCTATTGATTTACGTTCATAGCGTATACCTGTCAGTTTTTCTTCAACATCTGCAACATTTCCTATACCAAAGAAATCTCCATATATTTTGAAATTTTCAATGATACCTTTTTTAACTTCTAAACGAACGTCAACAAGTCCTGAGTCAAACTTGTGTGAGCTCTGAGTATTGAACTTTGGTGATTTACCAAAGTTCCAATCCCAATTTTGGTAACGTTCTTTCGAAATTTGATGTACATTTTCCCAATCCTGATCTGTTAGTTCATAACGGGGAACATCTTTTACATCCTCTACGTCGAAAATGTAGCGTAAAATAAGATCTTTAAATTCATCCATTGATACTTTTTCTTCAAGGAACTCAGAAATATTCGCTACACGACTACGAATAGACTTAATTCCTTTTGATTCAATCTTTTCTTTACTTACATTTAAGGCGGATACAACATGTTCAACTTCAGAATCAAACATTAATGTACCGTGGCTAAACATGCGTCCTTTTGTAGAGAACTGCGCATTTCCAGAAATTTTGCGGCCATCCGCCACAAGATCATTTCTTCCCTTCAATTCTGCAGGTACACCAAGCTTGTTCAATGCTTCAACAACAGGCTTTGTGAACTTCTCAAAATTATGGAAGCTTTCTCCATCATCCTTTGTAATAAAGCTAAAATTCAAATTACCTTCGTCATGGTACACTGCCCCACCACCAGAGAGACGACGCACTACCTTTATACCATTTTTGTCAACATATTCTGTATTGATTTCTTCCACCGTATTTTGGTTTCTACCAATAATGATAGACGGTTTATTAACGTAGAACAATAAGTATGTATCTTTTTCACCAAAGTTTTGTAATACATATTCCTCAAGCGCAAGATTAATACTTGCATCTGTAATACCTTTATTATCGATAAACTTCATGTTAAATTAACCTCCAATTATTTCTATTCCACGCTTAATTGTAATGGAAAAGTCCCGTTCAATCAAAAGTTAGCTCCTATCTTTGTCCCATACCAACCCTGTTTTAGCTAGTTGTATTTTCCCAGAAAAATATTTTTTAGCCTCTATTAGTAAATCACTGGTATCGCCATATTGTGGAAGATGGCTTAATAACAATTCACCAACATTGGCGTTGCTAGCAATTGTTGCACCCTCTTTACTGTTCATATGCCCAGCTGCAGACCCGTCTTGTTTTTCATAAAAGTTGCAATCTGTAATCAGTAAATCCGCATTTTTTGCAAAGTTAGCCCATTCCTTTTTATATGATGTATCTGCCGTATATACAATGACATCCTCCCCGTCAGAAACGCGCATACCATAACAAGGAACAGGATGATTCGTTTTTAAAAAACTTATGGAAAAAGGGCCAACCGCTAATACATCTTCAGGATCATACGCAATACCTTCTGTACATTCATGTGTCAGTGTCTCGAATTTTGTCATATCTTCTTGATGACCATAAATCGGTAAAATTTCCTTTTCTTCACGAAGATAGGAATGAACAAGCCATGCATACTGAAGAACACCAATATCGGCAGTATGATCGTGATGATAATGCGATAATAAAACAGCATCGATATCCATCACATGTTTGTAATTCTGAACAGTCGATAATGCTCCACTTCCAACATCAACTAATAATGAAAACCCATCTTTTTCAAACAAATAGGATGAAGTTGCTCCTCCATTAGCAGGATATCCTCCCCAAAAACCTATTACTGTACACTTCATACAAACACCTCTTTTTTAAATTTGTTGTAACACACTATTGACTTACTGCATACTGTTATAATACAATAAGATTATTAACAACGAGGGGGGATACACATGAAAAACGTCATTGAATTTTTTAGATCGTTACCAAAGAAAAAATGCCACACTTGCGGGAATGATATGAATGAACAAGCGGATTGCTATGGTAATCTCTGTGACGAATGTGATCATCCAGCCAGATAACCTACAAGTTGAAACTAGTAATATGTTTTACTGTACTATAACAAATAATTGATTACCATTAAACAGCTATACATGTGGCTGTTTATTTTTTTGCAAAAAATATCTGAAAAATCATATCATTTAATCTACTAATGTTTTATACTTATTTTGAGTTATGAACAATTTTGGAAGGGGTAATTTGATGACGACTAAAACTAGAAGAATGCAAAGACATGAAGTACCTAAAGAAAACACTTGGAATTTAACTGACTTATTTGCTTCACGAGATAAATGGGAATCTGCTCTTAAAGAAATTCAGCAAGATGTTAATAATGTCACACAATATAAAGGACAATTGGGTACAAGCGCTACTGTTTTAGTAAATTGTTTAACCGAGATTGAACAGTTTGAAAAAAAGGTTATTCACGTTGCTACATATGCCAGTTTGCGAGCAAGTGCTGATGGATCTGATGCAGAAAATCAGGCAGATGCCGCTAGGGTTTCTTCTGTACTAGCAAAAATTGGAGCAAAACTATCGTTTGTTGAATCAGAATTATTAACATTATCAACAGATACCATTCAACAGTACATTGATGAAAAGGAAGAACTGCTACCATACAAAAAAATGCTACATGATGTAGTAGAGAAAAAACCATACACGCTATCACCAGAAATAGAAGAAACACTCGCTTCCCTAGGTGAAGTGCATAGTGCACCATATATGATCTACCAACGCAGCAAATCATCTGATATGGAATTTGAATCACTCACCACAGCGGATGGTGAGGAATTACCAATGTCAGCCGCACTTTATGAGGATCGTTATGAACTAACTGCTGACACAGCTATCCGCAGACAAGCCTATGATTCGTTTATTAAGACGTTAGATCGTTACAAGAATACGTATGCCGCTACCTACGCAACAGAAGTAACAAAACAAGTTACCATGTCAAGACTTCGTTCTTATGATTCAGTTACAGAGATGTTACTTCATTCGCAACAAGTTACGGAAGATATGTATTATAATCAATTAGACATTATTCAAGAAGAACTTGCACCACACATGCGCAAATTCGCCAAACTGAAACAAAAAGAGCTTAATTTAGAAGAGTTGCGATACTGTGACTTGAAAGCTCCACTTGATCCAAATTTCAACCCAGAAACAACCTATGAAGAAGCAACATCAACAATCCTAGACGCACTGCAAATTATGGGGGGAGAATACAGTAGTATTATGCAGAAGGGTATTCACAACCGTTGGGTAGATTTAGCTGATAATGTGGGTAAATCAACAGGGGCATTCTGTTCAAGTCCGTATGGTGTGCATCCGTATATTTTACTTACATGGACAGACAATATGCGTGGAGCATTTATTCTAGCGCATGAGCTCGGTCACGCAGGCCATTTTTATTTAGCTGGAAAAAATCAATCCCTCGTAAACACGCGTCCTTCCACTTATTTTGTTGAAGCGCCTTCCACACTAAACGAATTGCTTTTAGCAGATCACATTATGAGCAATACCGAAGACAAGCGTATGAAGCGCTGGGTGATCACCCAATTGCTAGGAACCTATTATCATAATTTTGTCACCCATTTACTAGAGGGCGAATTTCAACGCCGCGTGTATAAACTAGCAGAAGAAGGAACACCATTAACCGCTTCCGTTTTAATCAAACAAAAACGAGAAGCTCTAGAAAACTTCTGGGGTGACACGGTCGTGTTTGATGAAGGTGCAGGATTAACTTGGATGCGTCAACCGCACTATTATATGGGATTATATCCATATACTTATTCTGCTGGGTTAACTGTTTCGACAGCAGTAGCACAAAAAATTCAAGAAGAAGGAAAACCGGCGGTTGATCGTTGGTTATCTGTTTTGAAAGCTGGTGGCACAATGACACCACAGGAACTCGCTAAAATGGCTGGTGTAGATATGTCAAAACCAGATGCAATAAGAACAGCAGTCACCTACATTGGAACGCTAGTTGAAGAGTTGGAAGAAACGTTTGAGTAGAAATCGAGATAAGTTTGTGGGGACACATGGCGAAAATCGTAGCAAATCCTGACTGACTAAGAAAAGCTCAGGGCTCCTTGAAAGACACGACAAGCATAAGCAGAGCGGAGCAGAGTGGATGGGTTTCCCCGCGCGGAAGCGAACTGCTTATGTCTCGAATGTCTAGGCGCTGGAGCTAGACAGAGAAAAGCGCAAGCGCTCGTTAATTGCCGTATGCCCTGGAAGGCTCCGTATGAGATAAAGGAAACACGAAGAGCGTAAGCGATTCGGTGTTGACCTTATCGTAAGGAGGCGCCTGAAGGGCACTAGGCAATGGGCGCTGGAGCTAGACAGATTTTCGTTTATACTTTCTTTACTCCTAAAAAAGGTGCTCACATCAAATTTTGTGAGCACCTTCATTTTTATTGCAAAAACTCCAACACATTATCCACTGCTTTTTCACCTTGTTCGATACAATCCGGAACGCCAACACCTTCGAATGAGCTTCCCGCAAGATAAACCCCTGGTAACCTCTCAGCCATTTCACTGCGAACCTTCGAGATTCGTTCGGTATGGCCAACTGTATATTGTGGTCTTGCATTTTTCCACCGTGTGATCACACTGAACTTGGGTGCTTGGGTAATGTTCATCGTTTTATTTAAATCCTTAAGTACAATCTGTTTTATTTCCTCATCAGATAGATCTACTACCTCTTGATCATTAGGTCGTCCTACATAACAACGAAGCAAAACGCTTCCTTCTGGTGTTGTATATGCCCACTTTTTATGTGTCCATGTACAAGCGGTAATCCGGTAATCACTAGTTCTTGAAACAACAAATCCGGTTCCATTGATGTCGCGTTTTATTGCTGACTGATCAAATGCCATTGCAACATTTGCAACGGATGTGGATGGAACAATGTCGAATTCGTGAAAGAAATCGTATTGACTAAATACTTTAGGTAATGTTTCGTGTGGTGCTGCCATGATGATTGCATCTGCTTTATATACTTCACCACTACTTAACAAAAGATGATAGCCATGATCTTTTTTCTCCACATGGTCAACAGCAATGTTCACTTCCACTGTATCTGGATCAAGCTTTTTTTCAATTTGTTTAACCAGTGATTCAAACCCATCTTGAAACGCGTAAAACATCCCTGTCTTTTTCTTTTTGGGTTTAACAGGTTTAGGCTGCGTCTTTTGCAACCCTTTGATCAAACTTCTATGCTCTTGCTCTAATTGATAGAAATTCGGAAATGTTGCCATTAAACTCATATCATCAATATCACCAGAATAAATCCCTGATAACAGTGGATCAACTAAATTATCAACTAGCTCATTACCAAATCGATGACGAAAAAAACCACCTAACGATTGATCTGCAGCTTTTTTCCCTTTTGGCAGCGCAAAGTCAAACCCCACTCGCAGTTTACCTTTCACGGAAAAAAGAGGTGAAAATAAAAGTGGTCCTATTTTAGTCGGAATCCCCATATGAAAGCCACGCGGCATCTTATGTAGTTTATTATTAACCAAAACGTAGGCTTGACCTGTACCATTTCGTACAAGCTGGTTACCTAACCCTAGCTCTTCCGCTAGTTTTACTGCAGGTGTTTTTCTCGATAAAAACGAATCAGGACCACGTTCAATGGTAAACCCATCTTTTTTTAGTGTACGGATTTTGCCACCTAAGCGATTACTAGCTTCCACCAGTTTCACTTTATATGGTAATCCTTGTTCCTTTATTTCTTTTTGCAGATAGTAAGCAGCAGATAAACCTGTTATCCCACCGCCGACAATTACAATTTTTTTAGAAATTCCCACTACACATCACGCTTTACTCTTTGTAGCACAACGTCTGCTAAAGTTGCGATAAATTCAGGGTGTATGTTTGGCATTTCAGGCCGATGATAGGTCGCTCCAAGTTCATCACAAACTACTTTACATTCATAATCATTATCATATAAAACTTCTAAATGATCCGCGATAAATCCAACTGGTGCATACACAAACGAGCGGTAGCCCTTTTGTTCATAAAGTTCCCTCGTTAAATCCTGTACATCTGGACCGAGCCATGGATCTGGTGTATTTCCTTCACTTTGCCAACCAATTTCATAATTTTTAATCCCTGTTTCTTCTGAGATTAATCGTGCCGTTTCTTTTAGTTGATCAGGATACGGATCCCCGTTTTGTAAAATTTTCTCCGGTAGGCTATGTGCAGAAACAACAAGTACTGCTTTTTCCTTTTCTTGTGCCGACATTTCGTCATAAACAGCATTGATCTGGTTTGCCCAGTAATTAATAAATCCAGGAGCGTCATACCAACTCTCAACTGATGTAATAGTTAAATTGCCTTGTTCCTCAGCTTCGTCATTTGCACGCTTGTTATAAGACTTCACACTAAACGTAGAATAATGTGGTGCGAGTACTAGGGATACCGCTTCCTCTATTCCATCGTTCGCCATTTGACGGACAGCATCTTCAATAAATGGTTCAATATGTTTTAGTCCAATATATACATGAAATTCATAGTCTTCTTGCACATCATTAAGCTTTGTTTCCAATGCCTTTGCTTGCCCATTTGTAATTTTTGCCAGTGGAGAAATCCCTCCAATAGCTTTATACCGATCAGTTAAATCCTGTAACGCTTCAGGTGATGGCTTGCGTCCACGTCTTATATCTGTGTAATAACGTTCAATATCTTCTTCCTTATATGGTGTTCCATATGCCATCACTAATAATCCCATTTTTTTCTTTCCCATTTCATACACCTCGTTAGCAGTTTCTTATTGTTTGGAATAGCTATGGACTAATTCGGTTACCTTTTTTAGTATAGCAGGCCTGATTTCAGGTGTTACACCATGTCCCAAATTAAACACATATCCTTGTTCTTGCATGCCTTGGTCTAGAATTGCTTTTGTTCTCTCTTCAATCGTATCCCAATCTGAAAGCAAAATAGCCGGATCCAAATTACCTTGTAACACTTTGGTTACACCCATCTGACGAGCCTCCTGAATGGTTGTACGCCAATCGAGTCCTAATACATCCACAGGTAAATCGTTCCACTCCATTAATAAATGTCTTGATCCAATACCAAATAAAATCAATGGAACATCTTCTTTTTGCAGCTCACGGAATATATGTTGCATTGCTGGTTTGATAAAAATCCGATAGTCTGAAGCATTTAAAGCTCCTACCCAAGAATCAAATATCTGAATTACCTTAGCACCTGCATTAATCTGTGCTTTTGCATAAGTGATAACCATATCTGCAAGTTTGTCCATTAATGCAAACCATGTTTCTGGTTCACGGTACATAAGCGCCTTTGTTTTATGATAATTTTTTGATGGTCCACCTTCAATCATATAGCTCGCTAAGGTGAATGGCGCACCACTAAATCCGATTAATGGCACAGTTAATTGTTCTTCTGTGAGTAATCGGATTGTATCCAGTACATACGGTACATCCGATGCAGGATTAATAGTCCCTAGCTTTTCCACATCCTGATAACTTTGTATTGGATTGTGAATCACTGGTCCAATGTTCTTTTTAATTTCAACATCTACCCCAAGAGCAGGAAGTGGTGACATGATATCCTTATATAAAATTGCTGCATCAACACCATAATTTTCTACTGGGAGCCTTGTAACATAGGCACATAGTTCTGGTTGATGGGTAATTTCAAATAAGGAATATTTTTCCTTAATTTCGCGGTACTCCTTTTGCGATCGGCCAGCCTGTCGCATAAACCAAGCGGGAACATGGTCTGTTTTTTCCCCATTATAGGCTTTAATAATTGTATCATTCATTTGCTTCAACATATTTTTCATCCTTTTTAACAGCTTTTACTCTACTCTTTACTATATCGATTTCCTTACAAGATGCATAGCAAACCTGTTTGATTGTCATGAATTTGTCGATTACAGCGATAATTCTACTGTATTTGATCTTGTTCCCTCAACTTTTGTTAGTGGATTGTAGGGAACAACATAATAGCTAGTCGTTTTTAATAAAGGGAGGTCTTCAATAATAAACTCATGCTCCCCCTGCACTTCTCCAATTCTTTCATCAATACCTTCTTCTTGTTTGTAAATACGATAGACAACACGATTATTCTCTGCCTGAGACCAGCTCAGCTTACCTTTCACCAATGAAAAACCTCCAAAGGTATAGCCAGCTTTTAAATTTTTAATCTCAGGTAGGTCAATTGGTTTTGGTAAAGACTCGACATTTTCTGGTTTTTTAAAAGCAGTTTCTAACGGTTGCTGCTTGTCCACTTCCGTTAAAATTGATTTTGTTAGCATCGTTGGATAGGAACTTCCGTCCGTAAGAAAATGATTCTTATCTGAGACATCATAGCCCATCCATAATGCACTTACATACTGTGGTGTATATCCAACAAACCAGGCATCTTTATACTCTCCCTCAGCAAGAGGATGCTCAGTCGATCCGGTTTTTCCAGCCAGCGCTTTTTCGTAACTACCAGCATCACCCGTGCCTTTATTTACAACATTCATTAACATTTCGGTCATATTCCATGCGACCTGGCCACTAAATACTTGTCTTTCCTTCTGTTTTTCATCTACTATTACTTGATTATTCCGGTCGGAAATACGTGTTATGGTGTGTGATTTTAGATATTTCCCATTATGAATAAAAGGTCGATAGCTTTCCATCATCTTAATTGGCGTTATTCCATCTGATAGTCCACCAAGCGCAACCGCAAGTCCATTATCCTGGATGGAAATATTCATTTTTTCCAGGTATGATTTCGCATAATCAATACCAATAGCATCAAGCAACCATACAGCAGGGGCATTTTTGGAAACCCTTAGTGCTTCATATATGGATACCGCACCCTCGTATTGATCAATTACATTTTCCGCTGTATATTCGTCAAAGCTAACTTTTTGATCGGGTATCAGGGAATATGGCACGTAATTTTCTTTCATCAGAGCAGGACCATATACCACGATAGGTTTTATTGTCGAACCAGGCTGACGTTTTACCGTTGCACGATTCAGATTGCCAAGTTCATACGAACGTCCGCCAATTGCCGCAACTATCTCAGCACTTGCTTGATTCATCATAACAAAAGCACCCTGCGCGCCTTCTGTATTGCCTGGGAAATACTGATCATTCTTAAATTGTTCGTACGCAACCTGTTGAATCGACTGATCGATGCTTACAACTAGCCGATATCCGCCCCGTCGTAATTCGTCGACAGATAGTTGATAGTCCTCAGCAGCCTCCTTCAATACTAAGTCCACATAGGAATCAACCCATGGATTTTCTTCTGATTTCTGTACATTTAATCCGAGTGTTTTCCCTTGTGCTTGAATGCGCGTTTCGGTTGAAATTTTCCCGAAACTTTCCATTGACTGAAGTACGACATTTCTTCTTGCTAATGCTTTTTCAGGATGGTCAATTGGTGAATAGCCGTTTGGAGCTTTTGCCAATCCAGCAAGCATAGCCCCTTCAGTCAGTGATAAATCCTTAACCGATTTTGAAAAAAATAATTGTGATGCTTCTTCGATCCCATATACTCCTGAACCGAAATAAATCTCGTTCAGGTACATTTCAAGTATGTGTTTTTTTGTAAACTGCCTCTCCAAATAAATAGCAGCCATTACTTCTTTCGTTTTACGCATCCATGTTTTATCATTACGTAAAAAAAGGTTTTTAGCCAATTGCTGCGTAATTGTGCTCGCGCCTTCTACCTTGTCAAATGCGATGATATCGCGGTAAATAGCTCGAAGTACAGACTGGAAATCTACTCCGGCATGATCATAAAAACGACGATCTTCAATAGAGACAAATGCTTCTTGGACATGTTTTGGGATTTGTTCCATCGATACAAGCGTTCTATTTTCGTGATACAATTCGGCAATTACTTCGCCATCTTTTGTTTCAATTGTTGTAGTAGCATCTAGGATTAAATCTTCTTCATTCACTACTAATTTTCCACCAAAAATAATAACTAAATACCCTGCTATTGCTAAAAACACGATTAGTCCAATAATCATAACCATGTGTTTTGTATTAAAAGTAACTATCATTTTTTGTTTTTTATTCTGATTCATTACTTCTTATTCACCTCTGCATATGATTGTTCAACCAATCACATCCTACAGTATACGACAGTTTTCAACAACAGGAAAGAGATACTATTTATACTCTATTTCGGCTTATATTTTGATTAACCATTCACTAAACGGGTATTATGAAATAGAAGAAAATCGAAGGGGGATTTAAACAAATATGAAAGCTTATATGACAAATGGCACATTAGAATTTATTGAAAAGTTAATTGATAAACACCCGAAAATTGATTTTCATCTCATGAATAGTGGCGGTAATGCACTAGCTTACTATGAGGACAACCATGAAAATATTTTTGAATCTGGAAGAGCTTATGACGTATTACTTAACAATGGAACAATTCAAAATAAAGGGTTTGTCGTTATGAACAATATTACCGTTACAGAAGATGGACGAACTGTTTTTGAGGATCGTTTTAAACAGCGAAGTTCAGCAATTGACTCCTCCCCTGGTTTTCAGGCATTCCGGTTATTACGTCCACAAAGTGGGAATAAGTATGTTGTGTTGACCCAGTGGGCTTCTGTCGCGGACTTCGAAAATTGGAAGAACTCAAATGCGTTTAAAAAACAACATCAAAACGGTGGCGGTGAAACGAAACCACCTGCCTATTTTGCAGATAAGCCTTATATAACAAGTTACAATATGGTTGAGTCTGAGTAATAAGAAAAGAGGCTGGGACAAAACCCAGTAAATAAAAAAGCGTGGCTATCACCGTGTAG
>NZ_JBYQFJ010000018.1:0-75332 GCF_057836705.1 Virgibacillus carmonensis
CTGCACCGCTCTGCTTATGCTTGTCGTGTCTTTCAAGGCGCTTACGCTTTTCTTACACCGGAGCAAACAATTCGATTAAAAGTAATGAAACTGCACCAAGCAGTGTGGAATCGTCACCAAGTTTTGTCACTGACACGTCCGTCCGCTTTGCATCAGCTGTTAACGCACGTTGATCAATCGTTTGTTTAATAGCTGGCAATATGAATATTTCACTTTTCATAACCCCGCCACCCAACACAATTTTTTCAGGGTTAACAAGATGAATTAAATTGGTTAATCCTACTCCAATGATCTCCCCTATATCCTCCAGGATGTTACTGTATTCTTGCTCGCCAGCTAGTGCGCGCTCATATACCTCTTCTGCCCTTAGACTGTCTGGGATGTTAGTCATATTTTCACGCGTTCGTTTTACTATTGCCTCGCTAGTAGCAAAGGTTTGCAGGCAACCACGATTTCCGCATTCGCAAATTTCGCCATTTATATCAATTGTCATATGGCCAAGTTCACCAGCAATATCCTGTGCACCATGGTAAAGCTTTCCCTTATATACGATCCCCGCTCCAACCCCGTGCCCAAGGTTAACCGCAACCATACTTTCCACATCGCCATGTCCACCAAACCATGACTCCCCAAGTGCCATTGCTCTAGCATCGTTCTCAACCTGGACAATTAAATTAAATTCTTCTTCAAGCTCATTCTTTATAGGAATGTTTGTTAAGTTTAGGTTTGGCGCCACAAGTGAGGTACCTGTTTCAACGTTTACAACACCATGCATCGCCACTCCAATACCCAAGACTTTTTCATTGTTGGTAGGTGAAACCTTATGTATGTTTTCCTTTAAAATAGCGATAAATTGATCATTCGTTAACGGCGTATTTATACTGCTTTCTGCCCGCTTCATAACTTTTCCCGATAAATCAGTAAGAATGCATTCCACAGTTTCAGGTCCAACATCCACACCAATAACATAAAAAGCATCACTGTCTATGAGCAGCATCGTTGGTTTCCGACCGCCTTTAGATACACCAAGGTCACTCTCCCGTACAATTCCCTGCCCAATCAATTCCTTTACAATACCACTAACCGTTGGCGGAGTGAGCTCAGTCTCCTTCGCAATTTGCGCCCTTGAAATCGGTTCAGCCATACGAATTTTATTTAAAATAATAGATTTATTAACTGACTTCATTAATTGGAAAGTACCACGCTGCATGGAAGGATCCCCCTTGTTCCGTTCATGGATTTATTCTAATTATACCATAGTAAACTAAGGAGATTCAGGTGTTAGTTGAAAACTCAGCTAGTGGTGTGTCGGCTTCCGATTGAATTTCTGGTCATCACGATCAACTTCCAATCCGTTCCGATCGACTTTCTGGTCACCACGATCAACTTCCAATCCGTTCCGATCGACTTTCTGGTAATTACGATCGACTAACCCAGCTGGTCGATCAACTTTCTGGTTCTGAGGATCAACTTCTTTTACCAACCTGTTTTTTTGTTAAATTGTCTTTTATTCCATTTTCTTGTTATTGGATCATAGATAAGATTGGATGTTTTAAGTAGCCTTGTCGCCAAATGTCGGGATTTTACTTGCAAAAATTCCATACATTCTTTATTACTAATCCATGGGTTAATCAATAAGGTATAATCCTGTAGTGCAGTGATATGGGAGTTATTATTCTTCACATTACAAAACTTACATTCCCAAAATTTATATTGTCGTTGCATCCCTAACCTCCCACATTCAGGGCACTGCACCCCACCTACTATATTTTTCGGATCAATCCCGTAAACCCACTTACTATTTATAGTATATTCCTTGCACTCACTTAGAATCTGAGCACCTATTTTTTGATGAAGAATTCGTTTTTCACCTTCAAACTCACGGTCAACTTTCATTACATGTTGTGGCATATACTCTCCATGCATCACTACATCCGATATATCTCTGTTTTCAGGGATAACTTTTATAATCGTACTTGGATTGCTGATTGCAACGAGTGGGTAGATTGGAATATCCATTATATTGTGATCACTAAGCCAGTTCATTAATAGGAGTTTATTTGTCGTAGCTTGTGTGATGGGGTTACGAAAGCCAGTAACTTGGCCTTTATATGTGCTGTAGAATTGATTTAGAATGAAGTCAAAGGTTACAATGCCACGGTAATTTTTAATTTCTACTACGAAGATGCGATGTGGTGTTATGATTAACGTATCGATCTGGAAGGATGAAACTTTATTGTGGAGATAAACATCATGGAGTATCGTGAAGTTGTTTTGCAGAAGCGAAGCAGTGTAGCGATCGACATCTTTTTCACCATCAAATCCTTTTTGGCTCTTTGCTAAATCTTTGTCTAGCCTCTGTCGCCCTTTGTATGATTGTGGCAACCTATTTACTAGTGCCTTCAATATGCGTAATTCAACAGGAATAGGTCGTTTTTTAATAATCATAAATTACCCCTTTCATATTTAATTAAAAAGATTATATCATATAATATGGAAGTTTCTGAAACTCTAGCATGTAAAGTTAATCAAAATCTGCTTGGAAAAATAAGTAGGGCGTCCAGAACAAAAAGTTGATCGGTACCATCCTCAAGTTGATCGTCACAACCAGAGAGTTGATCCGCATTACCCTAAAGTCGATCCACACCACCCCGAAGTTGATCGGCACCGTCAAAAAGTCAATCCGCACCACCCCGAAGTTGAGCGTCACCGTCAAAAAGTCGAGCCACATCAACCCGAAGTTGAGCGTCACCATCCAAAAGTCGAGCCACATCACCCTAAAGTTGAGCGTCACCGTCAAATAGTCGATCCACATCACCCTGAAGTTGATCGGCACCGTCAAAAAGTCAATCCGCACCGTACTCTCACCCGCCACCCCATCAAAAAAAATAACCCGCATCCCCCAATAAGGGATGCAGGTAAAACACAATTTACAAGTTATAAGTAAACTCCCACTCCAGGTCCAAATGGGATGCCTAGTAATGCAAAGCCTAGTAATAGGATAATCCAGGTTACTAAGAATACGACACTGTACGGTAACATTAGTGCTATTAAGGTTCCAAGTCCGGCCTTTTTGTCATATTCCTGCATGAAGGCTAGCACGATAATAATGTATGGATTCATCGGCGTAATGATATTGGTTGATGAATCTGCAATACGATACGATGCCTGGATAAAGGCAGGTTCATATCCTAGGAAGTAAAACATTTTCAAGAAGATTGGGGCTTCCAGTGCCCATTGAGCAGAACCACTAAATATGAACAAATTCATTACTGCTGTCAATAATACAAAACCTATTACAGCCGCAAGTCCGGTAAATCCTAGTGATTCTAAAAAGTTTGCTCCACTAACCGCTATCCATGAACCCATATTGGTCCATTCGAAATAGGCAATAAATTGGGCTGCTGCAAATATTAATACGATAAACCCAGACATATCTTTCATTGCTTCTCCCATATATTTTCCAATAGCTCGGGAGCTTTCAATTTTCTTAACTGTGACACCATATGCTACACCTATTGCGATAAACCAGATTAAAATCAGTGGTACGATCCCATCTAAGAAAGGAGATGGAACGATTCCGCCTTGTTCATTGGTTAGCGGTGAGTTTGGTAAAAATATAACTAGTGCGATTAAAGCTATATAAGCTAAGCCAACGAGGACCGCATTTCGGAATCCGCGCTTTTCTAAAGCTGTAACCGCTTCAAATTCCTTTTTCACCTTACCCTCGTACTTGCCAAGTCGCGGCTCCACTAACTTTTCTGTGACAACTGCCCCTGCAATAGATAGGAAGACTACGGATACAATCATGAAGTACCAGTTGTCTACTGGAGTTACAACAATATCTGGATCGATTGTTTGCATAACTTCAGTGGAAATCCCTGATAGCAAAGCATCTGTTCCGGTAATCATCAGGTTGGCAGTGAAACCGGAGCCTACACCAGCAAATCCAGCAGCTAATCCGGCAAGTGGATGCCTGCCAACATTATAAAATACCATCGCTGCAAGTGGCGGGATAATAACGAATGCTGCATCTGACGCGATATTCCCTAATATACCTGTAAAAACCACTGCATATGTAATAAGTGATGCTGGAGCTTTCAAAATAGTACTCTTGATAGCTGTTTCAAGGAGTCCTACTTTATCGGCTAGACCAATACCGAGCATCATTGCCAAAACAATTCCCAGTGGTGCGAAACCGACAAAGTTTTCAAGCATGGAGGTTAGTATATACTGTAATCCTTCCCCAGTTAACAGACTTTTAATGACTAATTCTTCTTCAGCTCCTGGTACTGTAAATCTTACATCAAAAAGAGAAATTATCCAGGATAAAACGATTACCGTAACTGCTAAATACACAAACAGCATGAATGGATCGGGTAACTTATTTCCTACCTTTTCAATAACATTTAGGAAACCAGACATCCTTGATTTTTTAGCTTCACTACCTTTAGCTGACATATATTACACCCTTTCTATTTAAAAGATCACTTTATTTAAATCGATAAACCTTCCGGGGCCTTCCGCGTTCAAACGGCTTGGCTGTTCCACATTGTTCAATAACGCTTGCTTGATCCAAGGTTGTAAGAATTCGGCGCCCGTTACGTTCCGTACTTTGTAACCAGCGCGATACATCTTGCGCGGTAAATTCGCTACGATTGTACTGTTTTGCGTAAGATTGAATTTTTGAAACAACACCTGGATTAACGCCGCACTGATCCTTGCCGATTTCCATCGTATTGTACGAGATTGTTGCTTGTTTGGCGTTTTTTACTGTTACAGATTGATTTTCATCAATAAGTAATATAGTAGATTTATCGGTATCTTTACTGTTACGAAATCCATACCGAACGTTTTGCTCAGCCTGTGAGACTGTTTCGCCAAAGCCAACAGCGATTCCTACTTTTATATTGGATTGAACCTTTACGTCTTCTATCAGATTAAATAAATCCATTTCCGTTTCCGGGTTAATCTCCCCGCGTGTTGTAAAAATAAAGAACAGCCCATCACCTAATTGCATTAACGATCCATTCATTTTTTCTGTTAACAATAACAGGGAACGCTTTAAATCTAGTTCGTTATGTTTCATTTTAAAAGAATAATATAACTCATTCTGTTTATCTAAATTAAATGCAACATTACAACCGATCACAGCCATTTGAGAATTTTTATAACGGTTCAACTGCGCACGTTCTCGCAACAGTTCAATCGTAAATTTTATCGAAAGGTATGATGGCGTTACGCGATAAACCGGAATACCAAGTTCTTTCAATGCATAATAGGTTGCTTTGATTGGCGTAATAACTACCTCAATTTTTCCCGCGTCATACAACTTTTTATGGAAGTCTACGAAACTAGTAATATATTTATACCCTTTAAATGGTGAGTTATAATACTGCAATGATTCCAGGTTATAATAGGATAAAATTTTATCTATTTCTTCATTTGTTATCGTGTCGATACTGATTTGTTCATAAACTTTCTTTTCATTTAATTGTGCTTCCAACAATGTTCCAAAAAAGCTGGAACCATGTAAGGGAGGAAAACTTCCTTTATCCTTTGTAATCAATTGCTTTTCCATAGCGTACGTAAAGTTCAGTACACCAGAGAAAAACCATTGATCAACTTCATCTACATTTTTTTCTAACATTTCGTTTATTTCCGTAAGCTCTTCGTAAATAAATGGAACAAATTCCACGTCACTAAATTCTTCTGCGACATACATTATCCGCTCGATCGAATCGGCTGGGCCAATGACGCCAATTCGTACGTTCATGTTCTTCACCTGTTTCTATTATTTTAATTACTTGCTTGATCCCCCCTTTAAAATAGCTACGTACGTTTCTAATGCAACAGCTAACGCCTCTTCTTGAAAATCAAATAATCGGTGATGGTGTGGATAATCTAATTTAGTGCCAAACAGCATATACGTTGCTTTTCCACCCGCACCTTGCACTTTATTTATCATGTAGCTTGCATCCTCAGAACCAGCAACATTTATACTCGGCAGAACTTCTTTCAGATAACTGGATGAGCTACTTCCTTTTTCAATGATGGAAATTACATCATCATCACAATTGATTTCTTCTGCCCCACCGACAACTTCAAAGTCAACGGAAACGTCATACATGTTAGCAGCCGCTTCGATTATTCGTTTTGCTTCCTCTAGCATGTAGTGGTTAATTTCCTTTGTTTCTCCGCGAACTTCAATCTCTAGATGTCCTTTATCAGGTATAATATTTCGTCCACTCCCAGCTACGATTTTCCCAACGTTTACGCGGCTTATGCCATCACTATGCCGCGGAATTGTGTACAATTGTGTTGCAGCTGTTGTTGCGGCTATCAGCGCATTTTTTCCCACCTCAGGTTTCATCCCAGCATGTGAAGCAACACCTGAAAATTTCGCATTTAACTTGGTCGTTGCTAAAAAGCCTTTTATTGTAGCAGCAATTGTTCCAATGGGAAGTGAACTGATTCCAATATGGCCAGTATAAAAATGATCCACATTATCCAGCCAACCATTTTCAGTCATCGCCTTTGCCCCTCTGCCACCTTCTTCAGCTGGTTGGAAAAGCAACGTAAATCGACCTTTTAGATCCTTCTGATTTTCTGCAATAAATGTTGCTACACCAAGGCCAGTAGTCATATGTCCATCATGAGCACAAGCGTGCATGACGTTATCATTTGCAGAAACAAACCCATCTTGGTAGGGAATATGTGGGTTTTCCTTTGCTTCATTAATCGGGAGTGCGTCGATATCGTACCGAAAAGCAACATGGTCACCCTTGCGCCCTGTATCCCATGTAGCCGCAAGACCAGTGAATCCACCACGCATCTTTTCAAGCCATGTCTCGTCAACTCCGTGCTTTAAAGCTTCCTCTTCCTGTGTTCGCAGTTCAGCATCAGAAGGCAGTCCCAATCTTGATTCTTCTTTCATAACTTCTTTCCCAATATGCACGCTGAATCCTAAATCTTCTAGTTCTCTACCAAGCTTATATGTTGTTACATATTCCATAAAACCAAGCTCTGGGTACTGATGAAAGGTCCGCCGCCACTCCGTTAATGCTGGAACCATTTTCTCAACAAATTTGTCTGGCATGAAATCACTCCTCTCCTAACTCTTCTAATGTATCTAGCGCTATTTGAACGAAGCATGCACTTCCATTTGGTAATGCATCTTCATTTAGTTGAAAACGTGGATTGTGCAGGGCTTTCTGTTCTTCCTTATCTTCAATTTGTGTTCCAAGCCAGATAAAGGCTCCAGAATATTTTTGTAAAAACCGACTAAAGTCTTCTCCGGCTAATGACGGTTCAACGTCTGGTGTTGCATCTTCCCCCAAGACCTTTTGAGCTGAGTTTCGTGCTAATGCTGCCCATTCAGGTGTATTGATTGTTGCAGGATACCCATCCAAATAATCAATTTCTACCTCGGCTTCAAACATCGAGGCTGTGTGCTCCACAATTGTATGGAAGCGTTCCTTAAGCGTTTTTTTCACATCTGATGAATAAGATCTGATGGAACCCTCCAGAATTACGCCATCTGGGATCACATTGTGTGTACTTCCACCTTCTATTTTTGCGATTGTTAGAACGGAGGCTTCAAGCGGATCGACATTACGGCTGACCACTGTCTGCAAACTCGTTATCATATGTCCAGCAGTTACAATAGAATCACTTGTTTGATGCGGCATACTAGCATGGCCGCCCTTACCTTTGATGACCAATTTAAAACGGTCGGTAGCACCCATCATTTTGGTATCGCGAATTCCCATGGTCCCTACTGGGAGATTTGGCCAGACATGTTGTCCAAAAATTACATCCGGTTTATATGTATCAAATACTCCATCATCCAACATGACCTGTGCTCCCCCAATTGGCGAGTTCTCCTCAGCTGGTTGAAAAACAAGTAAAACAGTACCATGGATGTCCTCTTTCATTTGCCTGAGAATAAACCCTGCACCAAGCAACATGGCCGTATGTGCATCATGACCACATGCATGCATAGCATTTTCATGTATCGACGTATAAGCATGGTCATTTAACTCCTGGATTGGTAATGCATCCATATCTGCACGGAGCGCTACCGTTTTCCCTGGTTTATCACCTTTGATAATACCGAGTACACCATTCTCAGCAAAACCGGTTTCAAAAGGGATGTCAAATTCCGCTAATTTATTTTGAACCAACTTAGACGTTTCTACCTCCTCGTTACTTACCTCTGGATGTTGATGTAAATGGCGTCTAATATGTATTATTTCTTCTTCTATTTGTGAAAGATGCTTCTGGATTTTTTCATTCATATTCTTTCCTCCTTACCACTATTACTGCTGTCAATTTGATTTACGGAAAACTTCCTTTATTAAACCGTTAATAAGATTATACAAAATGTTTTTGTAATTGTATACAATTATTTGAAATTTTTATTAACAATGATATCCAGCCACGAGAGAATCGTCCAAACCTTGGAGCGTGGCGATCGACTTTTCGGGGTGTTCGATCAACTTTCTGCTTCGGACGATCGACTTATTGAGGTGCTCGATCAACTTACTAGTGCTTGCGATCGACTTTCTGCTTCGGACGATCAACTTTCTAATGGCGACGATCGACTTCAAGGTGATACGGATCAACTTTCTGTTCCGGACAATCAACTTATTTTTTCCAAGTGGATTTTGATTAACCTATTATTTGCGGATCAACTTTTTGGGGTGCTCGATCGACTTACTAGTGCTCCCGATCAACTTTCTGCTTCGGACGATCGACTTTCTAATGGCGACGATCGACTTCAAGGTGATAGGGATCAACTCTTCGATGTACTCGATCAACTTACTTGTGGTCCTGATCAACTATTCAATCGTTGCGATCGACTTTGAGGTTTTAACGATCAGCTTAATACGACTATTTTTTTATCCATTAAAAAAACTTCAGCCGCGGCCGAAGTTTACGCTTGTTAACCACCCATTTTATCAGGCAATGCGTGGATTGATTCGATTAAGTCATTGAGCTTTCCTTCGATGCGATGTAACAGATAAAACGTCACCACAATCGGAAAGCCAACTTCGGTTACGAATGACATCCAGGTTTCCATTTCATTTCCTCCTTTTTAATTTAATTTAGGTCCTATTGGTAAGACCCTTTTATAGTTCGGGAGAAAAGCGAATTTCCCCCCTTCCAAATTTAAATAATAAGGACCAGCGCCAGAATACTATTCTTGTCGCTGGTCCTTTTCATTAAGCTAATTCAATATCTAATACG
Organism: Virgibacillus carmonensis; assembly: GCF_057836705.1. NCBI lineage: Bacteria > Bacillati > Bacillota > Bacilli > Caryophanales > Bacillaceae > Virgibacillus > Virgibacillus carmonensis. The sequence continues at coordinate 9,253 of NZ_JBYQFJ010000018.1, forward strand.
TTACGCTCGACAATGCGAGCGCTCTTCTTCATTACAAGATCGCCGCCAGATGAAGTGAATGCGTTTTGGGTGATGATTTCATCCATCGCAGTCTGCACTGCGACCGCATCAGCTGGTTCAACTGGATTATCAAGTGTGTACGTTACCACTTTTCCGTCTTGGTTTTCAAACTTCAATTCTAATTTTTTCGCCATCAGAATCCCTCCTTTCTTTTAGATTTACGTATCGTTACGCCTGACGCAATTCGGAACTGTCAGTACGTTCAATTTTGAAAAGTGAACGCTGCTGCAATGGCTCAAGTAAGATTGAGATTGCATATAACTGATCCGCTGTTGCTACCGTTTTGACATTACTGAAGCTTTTTGTTTTAAAAACTTCCTTCCCTGAGATTGGGTCAACTCCTTCGTTGAAAACTAAACGAAGCGTCGAATTCGTCATATTTGCTATAGCCATGTGCCTCACCTCCTTTCACCATTACAATCGAAAGGAAGGCAGGAAAGGTGGCACGAAAATAAAAATAAAAAAAGCGCCACCATTTTTGCTTGGTGACGATAGTAATTATAATAGAAGGTTTTCTGCTTTAGCAGAAAATAGTATGTTGCTGTCAAATGCATGGTAAACCTATCAAGGGCAATTGGTCTGCTAATAAACAAAACACATTGACAGTATAATTATTTGAAACTATAATATACTTATAATAAGGTACCGAGTAGCGCTAACTACTCGGCACCAGCAACCACTAACTGCATTAATTAAGAGCAGTTGGCCAACGATCTAGCTGTAATTACCTAAAAGAAGTAAACGCGACCAAGGGTGGGGGCGGTTACTTCTTTTTGTTTAGGTAAACGACAAAAGTTACAATTAAAGTAATCGTAGCTATTTGGACTAAACCAAATTGTGCTACTAAACTTAATGCTTCGAATGTCGTCATCCTACCACCTCCCTCTTAAGTAACTTAAGAAATTAGGAAGATGGCCAACCGCCCGCAATACCTATGTAGTTGCTAGTTTTATTTTACCATAATACTATATTGAATAATAGCAAAATGAGAATAAACGTTCGCATTTGATGAACTCATGTTTAAACTTCTAAGACCTGTTCCAAACGCTTCAGTTTTTGGATTTCAAGATATTAATCAAGTTGAGTACTCCATTGTATCCCTTATTAAAACCTTTTCGAAACTCTCCTAATAGAAACTTTCCAGTTTGCTCCTGTCTCAATATCGTAAGCTTTTGCGAACGAACCTTGGTTAATTGCTACTCCTAATTTATCTAATGAATTCACGAAAAGCAGCGGTTCTCCCAAATGACTATCCGCAAACGAACGTCCAAATGTCATACTATTTTTGTATAGTTGATTCGTACTATTCGATATTGTAACTTCAAGAGATTCACCATATTCAATACCACTTTTTTCAAACAATTCACGGCCAATATTCGTCCAAAGATTACCAAATCGAATATCAAGAATATCAATGTTCCCTTTAATTACTCCTTCCTCAATACTTGCTATTGGGTTGTGCAATTCTACAATCTCACCTACATCAATACTCGGACCAACTTCCTCAAAAGATATGACTTTTGTGGCCAAACGCGCAGCTGTATAAGCGTAAACATCACGGCCATGAAATGTGTATGACTCCCCTGACCTTGGTAAGCGATTACGATTTTCATCAATTATACGTGCTTCAACGATTCCGATATGTTTTTTAATATGAGTTAACGTACCATTATCTGGTGTCACTATATATTGATTATCTGCTGTTTTTACCACAATACTTAAACGATCGGTTCCTACCCCAGGATCAACCACTGAAACAAATACTGTATTTTCTGGCCAATAGGTGATCGTCTGATACAATCGATAAGAAGCCTCCCAAATATTGTATTGTGGAATATCATGTGTTAGATCAAAAATTCGAATAGTGGGTTCAACAGAAATTGCTACCCCATACATTGCACTCACCGCACCATCGCTAAGACCAAAGTCTGTTTGTATAACTAAATTTTTACTCATGTTGAAGCCCTCCATTATGTGTTGGTTTTTTGAAAAATTAAAAAAACACGCCCTCGCCGAATAAACGGTAAGGACGTGGTTTAAATTAACGTGGTACCACCTTACTTTACTGTATGCTCACACATACAGCCTCATCAAGTACGTTAGTCATCAGACTCTTTATACTGTGGTATTGATAACGAGTACCAAATCTCGTCGGAACCTACTAGTATCACTGATATGTTCAGCGCGAAACTCCGAGGCCATTGTTCAGATTCCCACTTTTACTTCGTTTCCAGCAACCGAAGCTCTCTGTAAAAAACGATAAATCCTACTTTTCCTCATCCAAGTCTTTTAATGTTAAAAATTATTATACGGAACTAACTTTGTTATTGCAAGAATAATTTTTATAGATTAGACTATAACGTCATAATCGCGCAATCATAGCTTGAATTCGCGCGATGACAGTTCTGATTCGCGCACCACTGGCTTGAATTCGCGCAAAACCACCTGCTGCGACTATTTTGGTGCGTTAGCGCGTGACTTCGGCTGGAAGATGAGCGATTTGATTACTGTGTTGCGCGACTTTAGCCGGGCGACGCGTGATTCCATGCACGAATATCCACCGCCATCGCGCGCTTTGTTTTATACATAACGCTAACTCTTAATTGTTGCATTCGGTTTAGGGCGCTATTAAGCTTTAGAGAACCTCAGTATTATTTAACCCAGCGTTTATTTTGTTTCTCATATTCCAAGTTAAAAGATGTTAATATTCGTGTCGCTATACTCCGAGAATCTAACTTTAAAAATTGCCTGCATTCCTTATTTGTTATCCACTGTTTGACAAGTAAAAAGTAATCATTTAGTGCCTTTACATGTGCATCTCTTGATAGGTGGCTACAGTATATACACTTCCAGCCACTGTGCCTTCGATTCATACCAAATCTATTACAGCCAGGGCATTGCACTCCTCCCAAAATTTGATTCAGTAAAATGCTATATTCCTTCTGAAGATCAAAATCAAAAACTTTACACTCCTTCAAAATTAACTTCCCAATCTTCAGATGGAGGTGCCTTTTTCCACCTTCCAATTCGCCATCAATTTTAATTACCTGATGTGGGATATACTCTCCATGCATAACGATAGTAGATATATCTCTGTCTTCAGGAATTACCTTAATAATAGTACTTGGGTCACTTATTCCCACAAGTGAATAGATAGGAATACCAGTGATGTTACGATCTGTTAGCCATTCAGTTAGTTGGAGTTTGTTTGTTGTAGCTTGGATGATGGGGTTACGGAAGCTAGTTACCTTGTTGTTATACGTACGAGTAAATTGATTTGTGAGGAAGTTGAATAAAAGCGTGCCGGAAAAATCCTTGATTTCTACGACAAAAATGCTGTGTGGACCAATGATGAGCGTGTCAATCTGAAAGGAAGAACCTTTGTTATGCAAGTATACATCGTAGAGTATTGTGAAGTTATTTTTTAGAAGCGCTGTGGTATAACGATCAGTTTTCAACTCACCATCATGACCCTTTCTTCTATTAGAAAGATCTTTTTCTAAATTTCTTTTATTAGACGGTGAAAGCCTAGGAATAACCGCTTCTAACTTGATGATTTCAATCGGGGTTGTTCGTTTTTTTATTATCATACCTTGCTCCTTAACCTAGTATATTTTTTATAATGCCTGAACACTACCCCCCTTTATATGATTTAAAAAATTATACCATAAAACTGAACTTGATTGTCCTGCCTTTTATTAAATAGTTATAAAATGGTGTGTGGTGCGCGATTTCGGATGGTTGATGCACGTTCTGACCGTCGCATTGCGCGATTTCAGAGTATCGATGCACGATTCACACTCTGAGTTGCGCGACTTTCTACTTTCACCGCGCGATTGCGCAATACGTTGTTTGAACCGCGCACCAACGTAATGAATTCGCGCTTCGACCACTCAATTTCGTGCACTGACCGACACGTTTCGCTCAACACCTGCCAGAAGTCGCGCACCACAATCGCATCTGCATCTTTGCCACACGTATCCACTACTTACCCTGCTTCAACACAATCCTCATCATAAATTCAAACACCTTTAGTATCCGCTTAAATCGCCATGGCTGCTTGATTAATCGATATAGCCACTCTAAATTTAACTTAATCCAAAACCTTGGGGCACGTTTGACTTCACCTGCGATTACATCAAATGTTCCGCCGATACCGATAAATAGGCCCTTCTTAAATTCATCCAAATGTTTGGCAATCCAGTTTTCCTGGCGTGGAAGTCCGAGTGCTATAAATACAATATCAGGTTCTGCCGCACGAACTTCATCGACAACCGTGGCATCATCAAGGTCAAAGAATCCATGATGGTGACCGGCAATCGTTAACTGTGGATACATCCGATCCACCTCAGTTACCACTTTTTCATTCACTTGCTCTGATGCTCCCAAGAAGTAACAGCTTAAATTGTGCGCTTCTGCATATTCTAATAATTCAAAGGTTAAATCAGATCCAGCCACTCTCTCCTTTAGCGGCTGTTTCCTATACTTAGCTGCCATCAAAATACCGATTCCATCTGGTATAACATAATCTGCTCTACTAATTGATTTCTTATAAACTTGGTCTGCACGTGTTTTCATCACAATCTCAGGGTTTGCTGTGACAACAAAACATTTCTCTTGATTCATCAGTTTTGGAAAGAGGTGCCCGTTCAAGAAATCCTTTTGTGTTGTGTTGAAAAATTCTACATCCATTATTTGTACCTTTTCGTTCATTTTAGGCAACCTTTCACAGAAACTTTTTTCTTTCTTAAACGTCTATATTAATAGTAAATCATGCAATTGTAATCGTTTCTTACAGAAATGTAATAAAATATTAATTTACGAATAGGCATATTCATAGTAAAATAAAGGTTAATGTTTCAAAAATCATGTATAAAAATAAAATTTATGGTAACATGAATGATTACTTTTTATAGTATTAATATAGTTTGTTCCAAAGATAATTTCAAACGTTAGGAAATTAAAGGGGAAAATGTTATATGTCTAAAGAAAAATCAACGCAAAGCCGAACAGCCAAACGTGGTAGAAAAAGAAAATTACGCAAACGCGCTTATTTTATATTAGTTCCTGTTTTAGTACTTTTTATTAGCTTACTTACCTATGCAGCATATTTATATACAAAAGCTGATTCTGTCTTTTCAGAGTCATACAAGGACGATGGTCGAGCTAAATCGGAACTTCGTGATGAAGCAGTAGATCCAGCAGAAGATAATGTCTCTGTGTTAATAATTGGTGTTGACCAAAGTGATGTCCGCAACAATAAAGGGAATGCGCGATCAGACACGTTGATGCTTGCTACTCTTAACGTTGAAGATAAAAGTGTTAAACTGGTAAGTATTCCGCGTGACTCTTTGGTATATATTCCTGAGGTTGACTATGAGACAAAAATTAATCATGCCCATGCTTTTGGTGGCCCGGATGCAACAATTAAAACGGTAGAAAACCTGCTTGAAATTCCAGTGGACTACTATGTGAAAGTTAATTTTGATGCATTTATTGATGTTGTAAATGCCGTTAATGGTATTACTGTAGATGTTCCTTATGAATTATATGAACAAAACTCAAACGATAAAGCTAAGGCTATCCACCTTTTACCTGGCGAACAGGAATTAGATGGGGAAGAAGCACTAGCTCTTGCTAGAACTAGACATTATGATAACGACATTGAACGTGGGAAACGTCAGCAGGAAATTATCAAGTCTGTTGTTCGTAAGGCAACGTCATTAAACTCGGTTCTTAAATACGACAATATTATTGAGGCACTTGGTGAAAATATGACAACCAACATGACCTTCGATGAAATGAAAAGTTTCATTGCTTATGGAACAGGAACCGGAAATTTAGACATTGATACACTTACACTTGAAGGTACTAATTATCAGCCTACGGATACGTACTATTGGAAATTAGATGAAATCGCGCTTGAAGAAACCAAAGAGTTATTGAAGCGTCATTTGGAAATTGATCCCGCTACAGCAAAACGTTATGAGAATAATAATGAAGATAAAGTTTCTGCATCAGATGGTAAAGAAACCGAAAGCACAACAACATACTAAAAAATAAGAGTCTAAATCATAAACGATTTAGGCTCTTATTTTTTGTTGAAATAGTCGCTCGCTAAGTGGCGGTGAAATGCCAATTGTGCTTCATGCATTATCCACGTATTAACTTTTCTGCCGTAAGCTTTTTACAAAATTGGTCAGCGGTTTAAAGTCGTTATTAATCATACCTAAGTTTTCAATCAACACTTCAATCGCCAGTAATGCAACAGACATGATGATAATCGAACCCCATAAGGTTGTCATCGAAAACAAGAAGGCAGCTAAGCTGAACATTCCACTTAGTGAATAAATAAATAACACTGTTTGTCTATGTGTAAAGCCAGATTTCATTAATCGATGATGCAGATGTGAGCTATCTGGACTGGACATCGGCTGCCTGTTGACCCGTCTTCTTACCATCGCAATTAATGTATCTGAAATGGGCACTCCAAGAATAAATATTGGTATGACAAACGACACAATTGTAATATTTTTGAATCCGAGCAGTGCCAGTACCCCAATCATATAACCGAGAAATAATGCTCCCGTATCACCCATAAAAATTTTTGCAGGGTAAAAGTTAAATTTTAAAAATCCTATTGTACTAAAAAATAAAATAAGTGCCATCGTTGTAACGTATACATCACCCATTAACACAGCCATACCAGCAATAGTAAATAATGCAATAGATGAAACACCTGCAGCAAGTCCGTCCAATCCGTCAATTAAATTAATGGCGTTGGTGATTCCAACGATCCAAAAGATGGTTACAATCGAACTAAGAAATCCGAATTCGATTTGACCACCAAATGGCAAATTAATAAATTCAACTTGGAGTCCGCCCCAGAAAACAATCAATAAAGCTACACCAATTTGTACAATAAATTTGGTTTTTGCTGACAGATTGTACAAATCGTCAAAGATTCCCATAATAATGATGATGAACGCACCAGTGACAACAGCTGCATGGTAATCACTAGATGGTTGCAAGATGAGCAATCCGACAAGAAAGCTTATAAAAATTGCAATACCGCCAAGGGTTGGTGTTGGAACAGAGTGTGCTTTACGATAATTTGGTTTATCCGTCGCGTTTATTTTCAATGCAAATTTAATTAAAAGTGGAGTTAAAAGTAATGATATTAGTAACGTTAACGAGGCAAGTAAAGTAATTTCAATCATTTTTGCACCTCATTTTTCATATAAGACATAACATATACGAAAACGTTGTGGATAGTTTACAAAGCAGCCACGTCCAGCTCCAGCGACTAGCGGATTTCCCTCCCTAATCTTCAATAAGTCAAGCAACAAAAGATGAACACTCTTGGCTTTCCTTTATTTGATAGATCAGTCCATACGTCGCTGAACAGGCGCATACGCTTTTGCTCTTTACATTTCCATATCTAAGTATACATTATATATGTTTTCGGCAAAAATCTCCAACGAAAATTTACTAGAAGCATGGAGATGCAACTTTTCGCCCATTACTTGTAACTTACCCTCTTTTTTTAAAAATATAGCTTCATTCATGGCTTTTGTAATATCTGATTCCTCTACTAGCCACCCAATTGAAGGATCGGTAATTAATTCTTTTACTCCGCCCACATTTGTCGAAATAACTGGTGTGCCAGCTCTCGCAGATTCAAGTAAAACGAGTGGGAAACTTTCACTAGCGGATGTGAGTATGGTCACATCCGCTAATCTGTAAAAGCATTCTACGTCCTGACAGTGTCCTAGGAAGTGAACATGTTCGCTAATGCCTAGCCTTGCCGCTTCAAGCCCCAGTTCTCTCCGCAGTGCACCGTCCCCTACTAAGAGTAACCGGCATTGGGAATGCAGGTATAATAAATCTGCAAAAGATTTTAATGCAAGTTTATGTTGTTTGACCTTTTCAAGCCTCGCAACCATCAAGAATAAAAAATCCGTTTCCTTATAGCCAACATCTGAACGCACATAGTTATCCAGCAGGTTTTTTTGAAAATCAATTCCATTGAGTACGGTCTTAATTTTAGTGGGTTGTACCCCCTTTTCCTCCAGCATCGTTTGGAAGGGTGACGAGATTGCGATGACGCGATCCGCACATTTAATTGCATTTGTATGTAAGCGGCACAAAAATTCACCATACAATCCTTTCCCACGAAAGTCATAGAAAGGATCACTATGTACCGTTACGATCCATTGGAAAGATACTAATTTTTTTAAGAGTTTAGCGTAAACATTTGCACGGGGTCCATGCGTATGTATAACTTGAATCTGTTGTTCTTTTATATAGGTAACAATATTCTTTATAAGTGGGATACTTAGCTTTTTTGGACTAGCAAAGTGAACCGTTTCGATACCTAGATTTCGCGCACGATGCAGCATTTCACCCTCTTCTAACACTCCTAGCACAAACTCTTCTCGATTCAGCTTGTCCAGTAGACTCAGAATATGGTGCATCCCACCGCCAGTTTCGTTTCCTGCATTTAAATGAAGTATTTTCATAGGACTCTTTCACTCACTTTTTTGTATGATGTCCTTAGTTAGGATAACCATTTTATGGGTTTATTATAATCTGAGTAAGAATTGTACATAATGAGGATTGGGGGTGTTTAAGATGACACGCTTTACGAAATGTGGACTTATTTTTCTTCTCATTTATTTTCCGATAAGGCCATTGTTAGTTGAAATTTTTCCATTTACTCGATTTGTCGGGGATATCGTGATCCTTGTGCTTTTTTCAAAAACGGTTATCAGGCGGAAAAAATCACTTGTTACACGCTATCGATTCACACTCTATTTTTTCCTGTTTCTTCTAATCGGGTCTGTATCTGCATTACTTACAGGTGTAATTCCAATTGCCATACTAATGCAAATTAGGGCCTTTCTTATACCAGTATTGCTTCTATTTGTTGTAGGCGAAATGCTCATCACAAAAAAAGACGTCCGCCATGTTTTGTGGACATCCTTTTTCATGGGGTGTATCCTTTCGATTCATGGAGTCATTGAAAAACTGTCACACCGGACCTTACTTGTTCCTGAAGCTTGGCAAAACTGGGATTTAGCTGCCGTCAACAGTGATCGAATATATGGCTTGGTTGCTAATCCGAATGTCTTAGCGGTCTATTTAATGATCGTATTTTTCTTAACGCTTTATTTAAGAAAGCTGGCTCCAAACTATTCGGTATTGTTGAACGTAGGGCTTGTCATCATAGCTGGAACCATTCTGTTAACGTATTCAAGAGGAACATTAATAGCGTTTGGTATTGCCCTTCTCATACTTAGTTTAATGAAAAAGAAGGGCCATTACCTTGTCCAAACAGCCCTATTTTTCTCATTTGCAATCGCATTGGTCTATTTCCCTATCGATCAAATTACCGAAGATATGGGGAAGGAGACATCTGAACGATTTGTTGATATGTTCTCCGAAAAACGCATCCAACAAAGTGCAAGCGGCGGACGTGTATTTGTCGTTAAAAAAGGTCTGCAAATTTTTGTCGATCACCCAATAGCCGGAAGTGGATTTGGTACATACGGTAGCTCAGCAACAGTTTCATTTGAATCACCTATTTATGATCGATATGATATTCCGTCCAGTATGTATGCGGACAATCAATATATGCAGATTCTTGTTGAGACAGGAATTATCGGGACAGTATTCATGTTACTATTTATATACCAACTAGCAAAAAGAACATGGCGCTCATATGCATTTTTCCTATTGCTCGTCGGTTTAATTGGTAGTGCATTCTATTCCATGTTAGAGGACAAAACATTTACACTCTATTTTTACCTTGCAATTGGATTCGCGCTTAATCAGAGGCGGCTATTTGATGAATAACATGATAAAAGCATTTAGCATCTTAACGATTTTTTCGATTATCGGGAAATTGCTGGGGTTCACACGCGAGGCATTAATAGCAGCTTACTTTGGTACAACTGGTACTGCAGATGCATTCTTTGTAGCTTCGATCATCCCAATTGTTTTGTTCACCGCGATTGGCACTTCGATTCAGGCAGGGATTATCCCTATTTATATGAAGGATAAGAATCGCTCGCTTCAGATGGCGAATGAAAAGTTACATGTCCTTGGTTCCTTTTTTATCTGGATTGGTATTGGGCTTAGTATGGCCACTTTCTTATTTGCAGAGCTAACCATACAGATTCTAGCGCCAGGGTTTACGCCCGAACAGACGGAACAAGCTGTGGTGTTAACGCGTATTTTAGCTCCAAGCCTTTTGCTTTTAACCATAAACGGAATTTCAACAGGACTCCTGCATGCGAATAAACAATTTGTTATCCCAGCACTATCACCAGTAGTTCAGAATAGTGTTATTATCCTTGCCATCATCTTTTTAACTACAGTATATGGAATCGTCGGAGTGGCAGTCGGTGTGCTTGTTGGAACTATCATTCAAACGTTTGTTCAATATCCAGCCCTGCATAAAACTGGGTTCACATTCACCATTCGACTGACTACAACGAGTAACCTAATAAAAACTACCTTAGCGTTATTTATCCCAGTCATTCTGGCAGCTATTGTCATGCAATTGAACGATGTAGTTGACCGTATTGTTACGTCCTATTTAGAAACGGGAAGTGTCGCAGCAATTAACTATGCCAACCGCCTGTTATGGCTTCCACTTAGTATCATGTTGATGCCGATTGTTACTATTTTCTATCCTACACTTGTAGAAAAAGCTACAGACAATATGGAAGTCTTCCTTAAATTGATACGAAAAGGTGTCTTTCTGGTTTTTATTTTTGCCATACCATTTGAATGTGTGATGCTTGCTCAAGGGGAGAATTTAGTCGGGATGGCTTATGGCCGTGGTGTTTTTGATGCACGCGCATTACAGTTAACGTCACAGGCATTTTTCTTCTTCACGATCGCCCTCCCATTCTTTGCACTGCGCGACTTTTTCCTGAATGCATTGTATGCTGTTCATAAATTTCGCATCGCACTTTATTCCTGTTTAATTGGACTCGTTGTTAATACCGTTTTAAGTATTTATTTATCATCCTTCATGGATATTGCCGGGGTCGCCTTGGCTACAAGTATCTCCATGGTTGTAACTGTTTCGTTTATGCTCCTTAAAATCCGCTCCATCTATTCCATATCCATTAAGCACGGGGTGATTTTGTTCGGAAAATTACTTTCCATATTTATCGTAATTATGCTCGTTATTCGTCTGTTGGATCCACTTTTCCAGCATAATAACCAGTGGATTGAAGTAATATATACAACGGTAACTGTTTTCATTCTATATGCTGGCATGCTTTTTATATGGAAAGTTCCCGTGTTGAAAAAGTTAAAATCATGATCTACTTGTATGATATGATTTAATAAAGTACGGTTCAAAAAGGTTTTTTAGGAGTGGTTGATAATGGTTTTAAACTTTGCACACCGAGGATCATTAACCGAAGCACCAGAAAATACATTGCCTGCTTTTCAAAAAGCACTGGATCATGGCACAAAAGCTATCGAATTAGACGTTCAGCTTACAAAAGATGATCGGCTTGTTGTTTGCCATAACCATACATTTTCCAAATATAATAAAGATGTAAATGGCCGCATACGGGATTTCACCCTGGAAGAAGTAAGACAAATTGATGTAGGATCTGTATTTTCAGAGGTGTTCAAAGGTCTTGCATTGCCAACCCTTGAGGAAGTCCTGGAGATTTGCCCTTCGAATGTAAAGCTGAATGTTGAAATTAAGAACATACCGGTTATTTATCCAGGAATTGAAAAAATTTTGTTGGACTGCTTGCAAAAGTATGATCGGTTAGACAATCTGACTATTTCATCATTTGACCATTTTGCACTTGAAAAGGTCCAACAGCTAGCACCTGACGTTGAGCTAGGAATGTTGTTCTACTATCGTATTTTGCGTGCTTGGGAATATGCGAAGAAAAGTGGACTGAACATAAGTAGCATTCATCCGAATAATGTTTACACCGATTGTGAATTTGTAGAAAACTGTAAAGCGTATGGATTTAAAGTTTACCCGTATACGGTGAATTCTGTTGAACGTTATGAGGAATTAGTGGGATATGGCGTGGATGGGGTATTTTCGAATAATCCTGTGGTGTTTGGTGGTTAAAGAATGAGTGTGTCGATCGACTTTCCCTTGCAGCCGATCGACTTTTTCAACATGTCGATCAACTCGGGAGGGCTCTTGATCGACTTTGGTGTTTAGCCGATCAACTTGGCTACCCTGACGATCAACTTCCATTTACCTTTATACACGAAAGAAGCGAGGTTGAATATGCTTAACCTCACTTCTTTTTTAAACACATTCCAATTACTTTTTTATACACGAACTCTTTTCTCGAAATAATTAACGATTTCTTTTCCAATTTCAATGGAGGCTGTTGCTGCTGGTGAAGGGGCGTTGCAAACATGGACAGCTCGTCTATCCTGTATGATAGCGAAATCATCCAACAAGTTCCCTTCATGATCAAGAGCCTGAGCACGAACACCAGATGTTGCTGGTCTGATATCGTCTTCCACAATATCCGGAATGAACCGTTGCACATCTTTTATAAAAGCCTTCTTACTATAAGAACGATAAATTTCTTTTAATCCTTCCGATAAATTGCCCCGCGCCATTTTCAAAAATCCTGGATAAGTTGTGCCTTCCATAAAGTCTTTGAAATGGAAATCGGTTTTTTTATAGCCTTCGCGTTTAAAACTAGGGACAGCATTCGGTCCGATTAAGATTCTGCCGTCCATCATTCTGGTAAAATGAACACCTAAAAACGGAAAATCGGGATTAGGCACTGGGTAAATGAGATGCTTAACAAGGTGACGTTTCTCAGGCTTCAATTCATAGTATTCACCGCGAAATGGAATAATCTTCATATCTGTTTTTATGTTAGCCATTTGTGCAATCCGGTCACTGAACAAACCAGCACAATTAATCAGATAACGGCTGTGATAGACACCCTTGTTCGTTTTTAGTTCTACACTATCCTGCTTGGTAATGATATCTTGAACCTCTGTATTTAATGCAAGGTCTCCTCCAGTTTGTTGAATCAAATCTGCAAAAGTTTCTGCGACCTCCCGGTAGTTCACAATACCAGTACTCGGGACACGTATCGCTGCAATCCCTTTAACATGTGGTTCAATTCTACTAAGTTCTTCAACCGAAATCTTTTCGACCGCAAGTTGATTTTGGAGACCTCTATCATAAAGATCTTCCAACAACGGAAGTTCATCTTCACTCGTCGCTACAATTACTTTACCGCAGATATCGTGGCGAATCCCATGTTTTTTGCAGAACTCAACTAATTGAAGATTTCCTTTTCGCGCCAATTCTGCCTTTAAACTTCCAGGTTTGTAATAAATACCGGAATGAATTACCCCACTATTTCTTCCAGTTTGGTGAAGCGAAAGTTCTGCTTCTTTTTCTAATACTAAAATCGATGCATCAGGATGCCTCTTACTGACTTCCATTCCAACAGAAAGCCCGACAATTCCTCCACCGATAATGGCAAAATCATAAACCATGCTCCTCAAGCTCCTCCTTTAAAACATATCAATTAGTTCAATTATTCCAAGGTATCCAAATAAGACGACACACCCTGTTAAAACAATATTTGATATCCAACCATTTTTAAATTCCTTACCCACCCGCTTCGTATTTAGGAGGTAGAGCAGCGTAATAGCCAAAAATGGCATAAACAAAGCTCCAAGTGCACCATAAATGATAACAAGTGACACCGGTTTACCGAAAAACAATAGAATCATCGGCGGAAAAGTAAGCCATAGAAGATAAGCACGGTATGCTGGATCTTTTTCTGATACAGGTTTATCAGAACGATTTTCCTTTTTGCGCATCAAGCGAACAAAGTCGGCAAATAGATAAGGGACACCATTCCAAACACCCAACAAGGAAGAAAAGGCTGCAGACCATGCACCGATTAGAAACATCCAACGGGCAAAAGACCCAAACTCTTCACTGAATAAACTGGAGAGGGTTACTAATCCTTCTTCTCCGCCAATTTCAATACCGGTTCCATACAAGAATTCTGCCCCAACGATTAATAGGGACAATGTGAAAATCGCTGTAATGATATACCCGACAGCGGAGTCCATTCTCATCATTGGAACCCAAGATCTTCCTTCCCATTGCTTTTCCCTAATCCAGTATCCGTATGAGGCCATTGTAATTGTACCTCCTACACCACCAAGCAATCCCAAAACGAGTAACATAGAGCTGTCGCCAGTCCGTGGAACAAAGCCACTTATTACATTTCCGATATCTGGGACGAGAATTATTGCCGACCCAACAACTGTCACAAACATAATACCGATCATGACTGTCATTACTTTTTCAAACAGCTTATAACGCCCTGTTAAAACCAGTGCCATTCCGGCCAGTCCATGGATAATTGCCCATGCCCACAAAGGCATAATCGGAAACATCGTTACCATCATAATCGCACTAGTTGACATAGCCGCGGCACCATAACTAAATCCCCAAAGGATCGAGTAAACTCCAAAATAACCTGTTGCCCATTTTCCCAGTGAATGCCATCCTTCAAGGATTGTATTTCCGGTTGCCAGTTGCCAGCGTCCCATTCCTTCCGTCAAATAAAATTTAAAAATGGAACCGAGAAGAATAGCCCACCCTAGCGTTGTACCAAAAGCAGCCCCAGCAACTAAAGCGGCGATTAAATCACCAGTACCTACACCAGTCGCAGCGGTTATAAATCCAGGACCCACCGTTTTTAGTTTACCTTTAAAAGTGGTTGGTGCGGTTGGTTTATTATGAGCAGTTGGTGCCTCATTTTCAATGATTGGATCAGTATTCATTTTAGCAGCCCTCCTATAAATGATTGAAATAGATAAATTGTACTGTCTACAGTTCGTCAACTAGTGAAATTCGCGCAGGCATTAGTCCAAATCGCGCGATAATTCATCAAAACCGCGCAACATTACATTGAAAACGCGCAGTATTAAGTCTTAGCGCTATTTCAAAAGGTTAATGCGCCATAATCCAGTTTTGTGCGCGATTATTAGTTATGCCCGCGCGGTAATCTCACTTAATGCGCGACTCTCTAGTAAATTGCTGAATTTACTGTTAAATAAATGATAGATTTTACAAATATCGTTGTTTAACTTTCTGTAAATGATTACACATCGCTTCTTTTGCCTTATCAGGATTTTCTTCCTGGATAGCTTCATAAATAATTCGGTGCTCATCTAAAATGATACGGCTCCTATCTGGTACTTTTAACGTGTTAGTCCGGCTTTCTTTTAAACCTTCCAAGACTTGATCCGAGATCATATACATCACTTTTTTGATAATAGAATTCTTAGCTGCACTTGCAATCGACATGTGAAATGCTAAATCCTCCTCTGCAGCAATATTTTTATTCATAACAGCATTTTCCAGATCACAAAAAGCTTTGTAGATCACCGCTACATCCTCTTTATCACCACGTAACGCCGCATAATAAGCCGCATCGCCTTCTATCGACTGTCTCAGTTCCATAAGTTCCACGATACCAACCGCTACCCCACGGATAACCGAATTGATTCTTGAAATAATGTCATCCGTGTTGTTTTTTAGTAGGAATACACCACTTCCCTGCTTGATTTCAACTATACCTGCCGATTCTAATACACTAAAAGCTTCTTTAATAGAGGTCCTTGAAACAGAAAAGGTTTCTGCCAAAGTTCTTTCAGAAGGCAATTTCTCACCTTGTGAAATTTCCCCCTTTTCAATTGCTTTTTTAATTTGTTCAACAATATCTTGATACACACGTCTTTTTCTGACAGGCAATAATTCCATAAAGAGGTTCATCCCTTCATTTAGCAAAAGTGGTAAAGTGGCTGGTCCAATTTTGTTGATTATAGCATAAATGCGCTTTCAATTAAACTACTATTTAGATATTTCATTCAAAAACAAAAATTGTAAAAATAGATAGAGTGTGCTTATTCGTGGTAGAATAAGCACACTCTATTGGGTTGTTTCGAATAATCTGGAAGTGTTTTGATGGTTGAAGGGATGAGGGGCGATCGACTTTTTCAACATGCCGATCAACTCGGAAGGCCTCTTGATCAACTTTGGTGGTTTGCCGATCGACTTTGTTCACTTTCGGATCAACTTGCCAATCCTGACAATCAAATTCCATTCATCCCTTGCTCATAATATCAGCTACTATCCTTTCTGTTGCTTTCCCATCTTGATCATCAAAGAATCTACGGCTAAATGTGCTTACAGCTTCAAGATCAAAGGTTCCCTCAGAAATTAACGCAATCAGCGAATCTGTATCTGCAGCTATTGGTCCTGGTATTAGACTTTCATATTCATAATAAAAATCCCGTTCCCGTTTATAATTATCTAAGTCATATGGATAGAATATCATTGGCCGTTCTAGCAAACTATAATCAAAGAAAACAGTTGAATAATCCGTTATTAGAATATCGGTTAAAACGAGGAGTTCCTGTATGGTGAACGAATGGGAAATGTGGTATGCAAAATTAGACGGATTGGATACTTTCAATTTAGATTGCATATACGGGTGCAAATGAATGAACAGTGCATAATCACCAGATAGCGCATCTTCCATTTTCCTTATATCAAATGGGCATTCAAACGCTTCCTGATAATGGCTTTTCCCTCTAAAAGTTGGGGCGTACAATAATAGCTTTTTATTCTTTAATTCCGGGTATATCTCGTTAAACTTTCTCCGCGCTTCTTGTAAGCCTTTCTTATCATAAAAGTAATCCGATCTTGGCACACCTAACGGATAAATATGATCTTGTGGCATACCAAATGCTTCTGCAAAGTAAGGAATTACCTCGTTTGAACTTACGTAGGCCTTGGTGTAGTTGCCATGTATGTTCACATGCTTTAAATAGGATTGACTAGGTCCGAACGGTTTGCCGATCGTACTTAAACCAAATTTTTTCAAAGCGCCAGCACTGTGCCATAGTTGGATAATAGTCACGTTTTCCTTTGGTTTTAGTACATAAATCGGAAAATAATAGTCGTCTACAATAAAGTATTTGGATGTGGCTAGATGATAACATGCATGAATCATATGGAAGATATATGTTAATTTTCCTAGAGGAGAACTATCCAGCTTTCGGAATAATACATGCCTTTTATACACCGGATAATCCTTCTCCATTTGCTGATATACGTAATACAAATTGTCTTTAAGGCTATCTGATCGATAAGAAGCAAAGGTGACCTTCGTGTTATCCAATTTACAAAAGGTACAAAACAACTCATAAAAATACAGCAATATATATTTCACTACAATAGTTGGGGCCAGTCTTAAACGATTCATCGGAATCTACCTCTCACCTGAGGATATTTTTATAAATGTAATCTACTTGTTTCTGTAGCACCTCTGCTTGATTATCTTTTGAATAAAAAATATCTAGTACTCTTTTTCTTTCTCCATGGTATACACTCGGATCATCGATTGCCTTATTCATTTCCTCCAACAGCTCATTAAAATCATTCACTTTCGGCCCTGGGGTCACGTCAAGGTAACTGAAATACATGGCATTCGATTTCTTTAAATATAAATTCAGGTCATAACTGTAAAAAAGTACTGGCCTATCTAACAGTAAATAATCGGTATAACAACTCGAATAATCCGTCACTAACATGTCTGTATATTTTAATACTAATTGCGGATCAAATGTTTGATCACTGATATCAATAATATTCCGATACCCTGTTGGTACCTGTCCATTACTATACATATGCCGTTTGATTAGAAATTTATAACCTACTCTTTCACAAAAATCATTTAATACTTGGAAATCAATAACAAGGTTGATATCTGAATCTAGCTTACCGAGTTTCCGGTGTGTCGGCATATACATCATAACTTTTTCATTTTTAATCCACTCCGGAATGGCTGAATCTTCCTCGGTATCTTTAAAGAACACATCGTTTCTTGCTTGGCCAAGCTGCAAAATATTTTCCTTTGGTACAATAAACGTTTCTGGATAATACGAAGAAACCTTATTGCTCGTGGACACGACATAATTTCTTTTTGCTTGGTTTGTTTTAACAACAAACTTCCCAAAGAATCGTTTTAAACGACTTTTTTCATGAAGTATTTTGTAGGAAAATGTATTCTTATTCGCACCCCAAACTTTTTTCAGACCAACCCCATGCCATGTATTATATGAAATTGCTCCACCTAAAAGTGGTTTGCTAAAGTCATCATTGATTGAATGGGAGTGAATAATGACTTTCGCTCGTAATTGTGTGAAAATACCTTTTAGCGAATGATGGTTATAAGCTAGATAACCTTTTTTCGTAAGATTATCGATAACCTTGTTACTTTTTGAAATCCAAATACATTTCAGACTTGGATTGCTAACCATTTCTTGAAATAAGTATTTCGTATTCCCTCTAAATCCTTGCCCACTCTCGCCTCCAAAGACAATTAGTTTCGTTGATTTAGGGACGAATTTAGATAAAAAGTGAATACTAACAATCAAGGTCCGCTTTCCTAATAATCTAGCTCTTTTTAGATGTGGTCTACTAACCACTAAAAAGATAAGAATCAGTAAAATAACTTGCAGTATCTCTATTAACGTTCTAGCATCCATATTACTACCGCCTTACTTAGTAAAAATTATGTAGTCTGCCTTGAGGCTTGTTGCTTAAAGTTTTCTCCTACTTGTTTTCGTACGACAATATTTTGCCCGTCTAAACAAACACCATCATTTGATAATAAGCGATTAACCACCTCGCCAACATGTTCAGGCTGCATAATTGTACTCGGATCCTCATCAGGTGCTAGTACTTTTCTGAGCTCAGTCGCGCACCGTCCAGGTGAAATACAGTATACGAGTATTCCATAGTCCGAAAGTTCTTCTGATAATGTTTGAGAAATACTAATTAAGGCAGCTTTTGAAGATGCATACGCTAACCAACCAGGACGTGCCGAACTGCCAGCTGTTGATGCAACGTTTAATATCTGGCCCCCCGTTTTCTTCATGTATTTCACCGTTTCTTTCGTAATATTAAATAATGAATGCACATTGACCTGATACGTTTTATCCCAATCCTCTATGGAGGTTTCTAAAAGAGACTTCGGATTAGCGTATCCCGCCACATTGATAAGCATATCGATTGTTCCATATTGTTCACCTATCAAATGGACGATTTCCTTAACTGTTCCATAATCTGTTAGATCAATCGCGAAAAGATGCATATTTTTAGTAGCGTTCATTAATTTTTGGGTTTCTTTTAAGCCCGTTTTGGATCTGGCTATTAACACAAAGTTAGTAATGTCTTCTCGCTCACTTAATTCAATTGCAATGGATCTGCCTATTCCACGACTCGCTCCAGTAATGATACAAGTTTTCGACATTAATAATCCTCCATTAAAATAGATTCTTTGTAAATAGCCTCAGCAATCTTTCTGTCAATTGGTTTCGTTATCTTAATATTATATTCGCTACCCTTTAGAACCAGAATATCCGAGTGGTAATAGTGAAAGTACAAGCTAGCATCCTCTGTAAATTCTAATTTATCGTTCCTTGCGCTATCATGTGCATATAACAGCTTTTTCGCATTAAATTTATGCGGTAATTGCACATTGATCAATTGATCACGTTCCAGATTACCTTCCACTACTGTTTTGCCTTTTAACACCGTAAACGGTATATCTAAGCCAAAGATAACGCTTTCATTTTTAGATTGAATTAATGTTTTGTATGCCTCATAGGTAACAAATGGCCGAACAGCCTCATGAATGATGACATTTTCTGAACTAGCTTCTAGAAGGCCCTTATAAACTGATTCTTGTCTAGTGCTTCCACCTTCCATGCAGATAATCGGTGTGGAAAAACCATAATCACTGATGATAGCCTGTGTCTTTTCGATAAATTCAGAAGGACAAGGAATGATTATTTCGGTAATTTCCTTAATGACATCAACCTTTTCCAGAACATGAATAAATATCGGTTTGCCGGCTAACAGCAAAAATTGTTTGGGAATCGTTAGTTGCATTCTTTTCCCGATACCGCCGGATAACAAAATAAAGCTGTGATCGCTCATGACTTACCCCCTATAAAAAGTTATTTATAAGAGTATATTTACTTTCAATGGAAAATAGAATTGCGGAAAGATAAAAAGGCTAATCTGTTCAAAACACAGATTAGCCTTTCTTGTTTCTATTTAATTTTTTACATATGCCTCATGAATCCATGCTCTTTTTCCATCTAAAAATCCCCGATACCAGACATTACTTCCAACTGTTTCCGTCAAATCCACTTTAAATGTTGCGCCTTTATAGGTAAATAAGTTGTTAAAAACAATATTTTTAGAGCCGCCCCATGCTTTATTGTGGGCGGTGCCAGTTCCTTTAACTGTTAGATACTTCGTATCACTATCAAGTCCGATATGTTCATGCGTGGATAGATCTTCTGCTTTTACCCAACCTACTACGCCTTCTGTTTTGCTTGGTTCTGTACTGATTAAATAAAAGAGTTGGTCATTTATTGTTGCTTGCTGCTTAATATAATAGACAGCATTTGTATATTGTTCTCCAGCCTCTGCATATTTCGCCTTACTTCCAAGTGTGTCGTGGATTCTAACGTCCGCACTTCGAATATGACCCAATTTGCTCGTATTACTTTTTTCTACATCTGTTACATAACTATTGTGTAACCAAACCTGTTTTCCATTCAGCATTCCGCGGTACCATACGTTACTTCCTATCTTTTCAGTAAGGTCCACAACAAATCGCATACCTTTTAATTCAGGCATATCACCATAAACTAAATCTTTGGATCCGCCCCAGGCCTTACTGAATGCTTCCCCAGCACCTTTGACATAGAAAATCTTTTGATCACTGTCAACACCCGCATGTGTATGTGTCGACATGTCTTCAGACTTCACCCACCCTACTACACCAGTAACCCGACTTGGTTCTTTACTAATTAGGTAGTATAACTGACCATCAAATTTCGCTTCTTGCTTAATATAGTAGACTGCGTTTGTGTATTGTTCTCCGGCCTTTGCATAGTTGGAAGTGTTTGTAACCGTTTGATAAATCCGAACATCGTTACTACCGATGTGACCAAGTCTACTTGTGTTGTTTTTCTCCAACTTTGTTACGTAACTTGAATGTAACCATGCCGTTTTACCATTTAATGTACCTCGGTACCACGTGTTACCTCCAACTGTTTCGGTTAAGTTGACAACAAAACGCGCACCCTTTAATTCAGACATGTTTGCAAAAACAGTATCTTTTGATCCGCCCCAAGCTTTAGAATAGGCAATTCCAGTTCCCTTGATAAAAAATAATTTTTTATCATTGTCTACGCCAACATGCTCGTGGGTTGATAAATCGTCCGCTCTCACCCAGCCGAGTACTCCAGTTATGCTGCTTGGCGCTTCACTTATCAGAAAAAATAGTTCTCCATCGACTTTTGCTTGTTTTTTAATATAATAAACTTGGTTAATATTTTTTGTTCCAACGACACTGTTATTAGATAGATTAATTAAATCATTGTATATTCGCACTTGATAGTGTAGGTGGAAATATTTGGTATAGTGGAACACTAAACGGCAAAAATGTATGGATACATGCAAGCAATGTTGCGAATATACAGGAGAGTTCAACTAGTAGATTAGGTCACATCCGCAGCTCTGGTCGCCATAAACAATGTTCTTTGAGCCACCCCAAGGTTTATTGTAAGCAGAACCTGTCCCTTTAATGACAAAAGATGCTACATGGCGATCCAATTCGGTATGATCATGTGTTAATAGATCATTCGCATTAACCCAACCTATTCCGTCACTATTTAAAGTTGGTGCCAAATAGTAAGTTTCCCCACTAGATTTAGCTTGTTTCTTTATGTAATAGACTTGATTTGTATAAGTCTCTCCGGCCTCACTATATTCATTTGTATTCTGAGGGTCTTGATAAATGCGTACACTGCTTGACTTAATATGTCCAAGTTTACTAGTTTGCAATTCAATAAGCTTGTCATATTTTTCAGTAACAAGTTCCACAAAATTATTCCAGTCGTAACCCCACCTTGCAAAGTATCCGTGTGGGTCTGTATGATTGGTCCCCCCAAGATATTTGCTTACAGCATCGTGCGACCATAGCGTACCTTCCCCATTATTTTCTGCACTTTTTACTCCAAGGTTATATTTAACTAGTAATGTTGCAATGTAATTTGAATAATTATTGATAGATTTTACAAATTCAGCATAGCTATGAACACGGACCAGTTCAACGTGAATAAACCGTTGATTCGCATAAGGACCTGCTCCCCAGGCAGCGTATTTGGTCGGATGAATTTCAATAACACGTTCATCATCTATAAATGCATG
Organism: Virgibacillus carmonensis; assembly: GCF_057836705.1. Classification (NCBI taxonomy): domain Bacteria; kingdom Bacillati; phylum Bacillota; class Bacilli; order Caryophanales; family Bacillaceae; genus Virgibacillus; species Virgibacillus carmonensis. The sequence goes on from NZ_JBYQFJ010000018.1 coordinate 31,670, forward strand.
AACAAATGCATTGTTGTAATTACGTGACATGTAAGCAATTTCCTGTGTAATGGTCGAGAAATTATTTGCGGTTTCATGCGCTATTACACCTTCTACTTGCCCTACACCATCACGATAACCGAATTTCGGAAACTCACTATTATGGCTAAATTCAGTTGAAACTGGTGACAATTCTAGTGTATCTATTCTATTATTCACATCTGGAAAAGTTGAAAAGGTACTGTAACCTCTGCTACGTGAACGATCTTGAGCTGCTTCTTTTTCATGCTCACTTTCCACTATTCCGTCTCGTGAACCTAACGGTACATATTGCAATTCTTTTTCTGATAGTTTACTAATATCTACCCCGTTTACAATTGTTCCCTTTTTAATTCCGAATTCGTTTACTTCTTTTTCTACTGGTTCCGTATCTACTTCTTCTTTGTCAGTAACCTTGTTGCCTTCCTCTTTTTGTGAATCCTCAGCATATGTATAAAACGGATTGAATGAACTACAAACCATAAGTGCAATAACCAATATAACTAATCGTTTCATTATTCTCCTCCAAGAAAATTTTTGTGATTTTACTTACACCTTATATCGTCAATATTCGCTATTTAGTTAATAGAATACCGCAAAATTTAATGCTATTTCTTAAATTACGACAAAAAAACTAATCCAAGATGGACTAGTTTATGTTTGTATATAAGCTGACTTAGACGCTTTAAAAAAGATTTAACGATCCAATTCCTTTAAATCACTTTCGTGTATCCACGTTTGCTTTCCGTTCAACTTCCCATAATACCATAGGTTTGTTCCAACCATCTGTGTTTGACTTACTTCAAATTCACTGTTTTCATATAATTTCAGATCAGGAAATACATGATTTTTTTTGCCGCCCCACGCACGACTGAATCCAGTTCCTGAACCATTTATATTAAAGACCTTGTAGTCGTTATCAATCTCTACAAGAGGATGACTAGACACTTCGGATGCTTTCATCCAGCCTATCACGCCATCCTTTGCGCTTGGTTTATTACTTATCAAATAAAATAATTCATTGTTATAGGCAGCCTCTTTTTTAATATAATAAACACTGTTCTTGTTACTTTCAGATGGCTCCTTTTCTATTACATCGGCACCTTGAGAATAGATAAAAGAATTACCACCTTTAATGTGACCCATGCGACTAGTTGGTCGTATTGTGCAACTGCCATCACCAGTACGAATGGGTTCATCATTGGCTGACCCCGCTCCATCATCCATCAACTTATTAAGTGATTCTTGATCATGTTCTAATGAAAACCTTCTATATGCATCTCGTTCTTTTTTTGACATCTTTTGCCATCGTTGTAAAAACGCCTCATACTTTGGTATAACCTCATCCACAGGCCCGTACGCTTTCACCATTCCAAATTCCAGCCATAAAATCTTTTCGCAAAATTTCTTCATTTGACCAATTGAGTGACTGACAAAAATCATTGTCTTACCTTGTTGTTTAAATTCATTCATTTTATTCAAGCTTTTCTCAGCAAATGCTTTATCTCCTACTGATAAAGCTTCATCAATTATTAAAATATCAGGATTCACATTAACCGATATGGCAAATCCTAAACGAGATTTCATCCCACTTGAGTAGGACTTTACTGGTTGGTCAATAAATTCACCAAGTTCTGAGAACTCTATTATTTCTGGTTCTAAATCTTTAATTTCATTACTATTGAATCCTAACATTAAACATTTCAGTTCGATATTATCTCGTCCAGTCAAATCGCCTTTAAGACCAGATGCAACAGCGATTAAAGAGACTTGTCCAATAGTTTCAATATTTCCGCTGGTTTCTGGAACAATTCCAGCAACTATATTAGAAAGTGTTGACTTACCAGAACCATTGATTCCGATAAAACCGATAACATCGCCTTTCTCAGCTTCGAAACTCACATCGGTTAACGCATAAAAGTCTTTTCCATAACTTTTAGGTGTAATCATATCTAATAATCGTTCTTTCGTCCCGTTATATAATTTATACTTTTTTGTAATATTACTAGTAATTATCGATTTTTTCATATCATCACAAGCCCTTATAAGTAATCAATAAAGTGTCTTCTAAATTTAACATGTAGCATAGACCCAAATAGGAATAACACAATGACTACACCCCAGAAGTATAACGTATAGTCCCAATGTGTGATGAAATGCCATTCAGTTCCAAACAAGGCAGCCCTATAGCCTTCAATTAGGTAATACAATGGATTTAATTTCAATATTTCCGTCATTATTGGCGAGAAATCATTTAGAATAGTTATTGGCCACAGTACTCCCGATAAATACAAGCCCATGCGTAAAGTCGAATTCAGAAACATGTGTACATCTCTTATTATTGTAGAAAGTGTAGATGTTATGAGCGATATAGAGAATATTAAACAGAAAGTGGCGAAAATAAAATAAATAAATTGTAAGTAATAAATGTTAACAAAGTATCCTGACAACTGAAAGATAATTATAGCTATTGTAAGCATAAATAAATGGATATAAAACTTCGAAAAAATAACAAAGTTAGGGATTATGCTCATCGGAAAATTCATTTTAGATAACATGCGCAATCTACTATAAATCGATTTTGAACCTTGAATTGTTGACTGATAAAAGAAGATCCATAATATAAATCCTCCAAGCAACCAATTAATAAATGGCACTTCCACGCCAGGTGCTATATAAATCTCATTATGTTCTCTTAGAGCGCCAAATACGAACCAGTAAATAAGAATCTGTATGGATGGATTTATTACCTCCCAAGCCATACCGAGGTAATTATTTTTATTTTGGTTTTTTATTTCATATGCAGAAAGTCTTTTTATTAAATAGAAATGGTTTAATTGCTCTTTAATCACTATTATTGCAGCTTTCATAAACGTGTCCTTTCACTTGAACATAATAATAATAATATTACCTGGAATTTATACATTATTAAATTATACAAGTTACACTTATAAAAGACAATAAATAAAAAGGCTTACCCCATTATAAAGAGGTAAGCCTGACTCGTTATTTCTTAAATACAGCTTGCACAACCCTGTCAGTAGCATGTCCATCTTCTAAATAACAAAACTTTTCATGAAATAGTTTTGTCTTATCCGAAGGACTGAATCCTTCTTGATCAACTTCTTTAATAGCAGAAATAACCTGCTCTGTGTTTTTCACCATTGGACCTGGTGCCTTTTCTTCAAAATCAAAGTAAAAACCACGTAAGTTATCGCGGTAATCGTCAATATCGTAAACAAAAAATATCATTGGTCGTTTCAGGTTTGCATAGTCGAAGAATACAGAAGAGTAATCTGTAATTAATAGGTCAGCGATTAAATATAACTCCCTGATATCCTCATGTTTTGATAAATCATAAACAAATCCTTCAAATCCAGTTAAATCCAAATTCTCTGCTACCAGATAGTGAAGACGTAAAACAATTATATAATCTTCGCCAAATTCTTCTCTTAAACGCGCTAAATCAAGTTCTAAATTAAATTTATACTTTCCTTTAGCATAAAACTGGTTATCGCGCCAAGTTGGTGCATAAAGTATAACCTTTTTATCCTCAGGAAGTTTAGTAGATTGCTTAATTTGAGTTATCGTTTCTTCATTATTTGAATTCAACAGAAAGTCATTTCTAGGATATCCCGATTCAATCATTTCCCTATTAAATTGGAACGCTCTCTTGAAAATCTCTGATGAATAAGCGTTAGGAGAAACTAAATAATCCCACTTACTAGCTTCTTTTAAGAAATTCTGTTTGTATTTCTCGGTATTTGTACCGGGCATATGAACTTCATCCATGTCAGCAGCAAGTCGCTTTAAAGGTGTGCCATGCCATGTTTGCAAATATTTTGTATGCTTGGGTTTTGGTATCCAGAGCGGCAAACGACTATTAGACACCCAAAAACCTGCCCGCGCCATCAACAATAACCATTGTATTGAAAAACGGCGAACATGTTTAACATTCTTATCTTCAAAAAACTTCATGTGTCTGCGATCGACACTCCAGTACATGTCATAGGAAGAATCATTTTCTAACAAGTATTCATAAATAGCCCTTGGGCTGTCGCTATATTGCTTACCTAAAAAGCTTTCAAACATGATTAGCTTTCGTTTAACCGGTAATTTTCCTAATATCACAAAAGCAGTTTTATATAAATTCTTCAAGGTATTACTTCTCCTAAACCTCACCCACCTGGATCGCAATTTACGAAACACTTCATTTTTTACATTGTACTCTGAAATCTGCAATGAGAGATATTTTGATTTACGTGTAGGTTTCATTTTAATTTTCATTTTCTTATTGTTATATTTCAAGAAATTTACTTGAGATGGGTTATTTAAATGGTTGCAACGGACTCTTGTACTTCGGATAGATTGTTGAATTCCCTCTATTTCGTATGTTAGCTCCACATAAAATTTAAAGTATTTCGTTTTATCCAGAACAATGTGTTGAAAATATTCATACTCTCCACTAAAGCCAACATCTATCAGTTTTTCATTCTGATTATACTTTTCAAACAGGTCCTCCCTTTTATTTTTCTTGATAGGAACTTCTACTTCTGTATCATCCAAATTATTTGTTACGATCACTTTTAAATCAATCAGGGTATAGTCATCTGTAAGATACAATGGGGCATAATTAAAGTGTCCTGAAAAGCTTAATTTATCGTTCGACAATCGGACTTCCTCAAAAGTACTGAATAATTGATACTCGTTTAAGCGAAAAGAAACATTTCCTTTTTTAGTAGTAAACGGGTAGAAAATCTTTTCTTTTTCAGGAAATATGATAGTATTGAATCGCAAATTATCATAATTACTTTTAATTCTTGCTCTTGATATTGTCTCGTCCTTCACCTTGACTATCGATAAATCCCAAATCTCATGGGTGAAGAACTTATCATTATGTAAATTAAAGGTAAAGGTTAATTCAAATATGGTATAATATTCCTCTTTTGATATAATAGAGTAATCAACTTCTATTATTTCTTCACCGTACCTGTGTGTTAAGGCAAAATAATAGGAGTCAAGTTCGCTGATATATTCATTACGAAAAGGAACATGAAGGGTATATGTATTATTAAGAACAATTAAGTCTATCATCTTTTTGTTTTTCAATTCGTTTACCGACATGATGAGTGTGAACTCCTCTCAAATGTGTAATGGTACAATCATATTATATATACGAGTTGACTCTTTTTCAAATCTATATAATATTATTTATTTATAGTACACTATTTATTAATGTTACATCAATTATACATGTAACATATCTTGGTCTGAAAAGTGAGGTATTCCAAATGAAACCAACAATGTATTTCTTAATGAACTCCATCGAATTAGAAAGAGGTGGTCTAACTAGGGCTTCTTTAAAACAGGCTTCTTTCTTTGCAGAATTGGGTTATGACACGTACATGCTTACTTTTAATTTTAACCCGAAATATCCTCGTATACGTAAAAAGCTTTTGGAAATGAATAAAGTGCATAAAGATGTAACTATATTAAATATGTACGAGGAACTAGAGGGACATAATGGTCCATTGTTAACCGATGCACGATCAAAAAAAATCCCTTTACACGAATTATCTGATGGTAACCCCGTTGACAAAAGAGAGGGACATAACGCATATAGAGTATATAAAAATGGAATTTATACAAAATATATAGCATTTAATAAAGATAATTCATTAGATTTCATTGATTACTTTAATGAAAATAGATATCGAACAAGACGGGATTCGTATGATTTAGCTGGGAACGTTAAGAAAGTTACTTACATGGATCTGCCCTTGAACAAACCTCGCCAACTCATCTATTATGATAACGATGGTAATGCTTACCTTACTCAATGGAACAATCCTAACAATGGTAAAATACAACGGATTCTTTTATTTAATGAGGATTCTTCAGTTAGGGAAACATTTGTAGATGATGATGTATCACACAAAGTTGATTGGTTGACTAAGGTAGTTAATAGAACGGGTAGCAAAGAAAATGTTGTTATATCAGATACTAGAAGTACGGATGAAGTTTTAATTAATTTCAATCACCCTAAGGCAGCTACAATTTGGCGACTACACAGTAGCCATTTAGACGCACCATTTGAAGTAGATTCGCCGATTACCAAAGCTGTTAAGGATGGAATAGAAAATGTAGACAAGTTTAACGCAGCAGTATTTTTAACAGAAGAACAAAAGCAAGACGTTATCAGCAAAATTGGTAATGAAGCTCCTTACCAAGTGATACCACACTACCACGAAAATAATAATGGTAAATCAATCAAGAGATTAATTTCTAAAACGAGCAAAAATATGAAACTAGGCATTGTGGTAAGTAGATTATCGACTCTAAAAAGAATTGATCATATCATTAGAGCCTTTCAGCTCACCGTAGAAAAAGTACCCGATGCTCAACTGGAGATTTGGGGGACCGGTGATCAGTTTGATACCTTAGAAAAACTGATTAAGAAGCTTAAACTAGAAAAGAATGTATTTATGAAAGGTTATTCACATACACCAGATGATATCTATCAAAAGGGAATCTTTTCTGCATTAACATCTAAAAAAGAAGGCTTTGCATTGTCTGTAATGGAAAGTATGTATAACAAAACACCTGTTATTAGCTATGATATTAAGTATGGACCAAATGATATGATTGTACATGGTGAAAATGGATTTATCGTTGAAAATGGAACTATAGAAGGCCTTGCAGCAAAAATGACTTATATGTTTGAAAATCCAGAAAGAGCAATTGAAATGGGCAAGAATGCGAATAATTATATTGAGAAGCATTTTAGTAAAGACATTTATAAAGAGAAATGGTTAGAGGTGGTTGAATTCGCCCTAAAAAATAAATTTCAATAAGATGAGCCAAATCATAAAAATAAAGACAAGCGGATTCTTCCGCTTGTCTTTATTTTTTTATTTATATACTGGTATATCTAAAATCAATTTGTAACCATTAAGCAGGCTATATAAATTACTCATTCTTTCCGTTTGTTTAGAAGCCCAGCGTATATCAGTTGCATATTGGTGTCCAAATCTACCATTATTACTGGCAAATAAAGGATCCCAGCGTATTTTATATAATGTATCTTGTCCCTCACTAACGTAATTTTCTCCTACAAACTTTGCTCCACCCTTTATAGCTAGTTCTGGTGTGAACCATCCCTGTTCATAGGCATAATTTGCTCCGCATAGTAAAGGACAATCATCGTATGCTCCTGTTCCATACATGTTGTATACGATTTGCTCACCCTGCTCACCGTCTACTTTCACACCGGTAGCTAATGGTGAAGTACCATTCCCTGTTTCTAATAAAGCGTGAGAAATTAAATATATCTCGTTAACTCCATATGTTCTACTTGCTTCAACAAATGCTTGTGCTTTACCTTCCAAAATGCCTTTTCCGTTTAGAATTTTTTCATTCACTTCATTTACATCAATTCCAGCTGTTTGTGATAGCTTCAGGAATTGAAGTTTATCTCTAAAAGTATCCAAAAAGTTTGCTGGATTTAAATAATATCTCAGATCAGTTTTATCCGGTGTTACCCATCCAGATGTATACGTAATATTATACCAAATATATTCTTCAGAACCTATAGCACTATCTAAAATATGATGAGTGGAATTTGGAGAAACTTGTCCACCTATCGAGTACATTGTGCCAGGTCCCCGCCTTAGATTCCAAACATTATTATTAATCGTACCAACACCATCAGTTATGCTATCAAAGGCGTCTTCACGAATCCATAATTTATATCTTTTATCAGTCTGAGGAGTAGCTTTCATTTGAATATCTACCATTTCATCCAGGGTCATGTTATAAAAAGTACTGAGATCAATAACCTTTTTTAGAAATGATTCATGGATCCAAACTGTTTTGCCACCCAATTGACCACGATACCAAATATTACTTCCTACTGCTTCAGTTAAGCCAATAACAAACTCTTCATTTCTATAGTTAGAAAGATCACTGTACACTTCATTTTTTGATCCTCCCCAGGCCCTGTTGTAAGCATTACCTGTTCCTTCGATATAAAATGTTTTTTGTTCACTATCGACTCCAACATGTGAATAAGTTGATAAGTCTTCTGCTTTCACCCAACCCACTACGCCATTTACTCTACTTGGTTCCAAGCTAATCAGATAATAGCTTTGACCTTTAGCAACAGCTTGTTCCTTAATGTAATACACTTGATTTGTGTATTTTTCTCCTGCTGTTATATATGAGGATTCATTTTCTGGGCTTTTGTATATTTTTACTTTTGAACTTTTAATATGACCTAATTTACTCGTGTTGCTTTTAATATAAGGCTTAACAAATGCTTCATGTAACCATATTGTTTTCCCATTCAATTTACCGCGATACCACGTATTGCTTCCTACAGCCTCTGTTAGGTTTACAGTGAACTCTTCATTTGTATATTGTGACATATCTCCATATACTAAATCTTTTGATCCACCCCATGCTTTACTGTAAGCACTTCCTGTTCCTTTAATGTAAAAAGATTTACTATCACTGTCAACACCAGTATGCGAATAAGTTGATAAGTCTGCTGCTTTTACCCAGCCTACTACTCCACTTGTTCTACTTGGTTCCAGGCTTATTAAGTAATACGTTTGTCCACTTGTTACAGCTTGTTCTTTAATGTAATATACCTGATCTGTATAGGTTTCTCCTGCAGTTTTATATGATGAGTTACTATGTGGATCAGAGAATATTTTTACATTTGAACTTGCAATATGCCCAAGTTTACTTGTAGGGCTTTGGCTATGCGTTACTACATATGCTTCGTGCAACCAAATTGTTTTACCGTTTAATTGTCCACGATACCACGTATTACTTCCTACCGCTTCTGTTAGATGAACAGTGAATTCCTGATTCGCAAACTTAGACATATCTGCATATACTAAATCTTTAGAACCACCCCATGCTTTGGAATAAGCACTTCCTGTTCCTTTAATGTAAAAAGATTTACTATCACTGTCAACACCAGTATGCGAATAAGTTGATAGGTCTGCTGCTTTTACCCAGCCTACTATTCCATTTGTTCTACTTGGTTCCAAACTTATTAAGTAATATGTTTGACCTTTTAGCTTAGCCTGTTCTTTAATGTAGTAAACTTGATTTGTATAGGTTTCTCCTGCCGTAAATGAGGGAGATTGACCTAAATTCTTATAAACTGGTACGCTTACGCTTCTAATATGACCAAGTTTACTTGTATTGCTTTTTATAAAAGTTTCTACATATGCCTCATGTAACCATATTGTCTTACCATTTAATTGACCGCGATACCATATATTACTTCCTACTGCTTCTGTAAGATGAACAGTAAATTCCTGATTTGCAAATTGGGACATATCTGCATGTACTAAATCCTTTGATCCACCCCAGGCTTTGCTGTAAGCACTGCCTGTTCCTTTGATATAAAAAGTTTTAATGTTACTGTCAACACCAGTATGGGAATAGGTTGATAAGTCTGTTGCTTTTACCCAGCCTACTACTCCACTTGTTCTGCTTGGTTCTATACTTATTAAGAAATAGGTTTGACCTTCTATAACAGCCTGCTGCTTTATATAATAAACTTGGTTTGTATACTTTTCTCCTGCTGTTATGTACGACATGTTTGTTAAGTTTTCGTATATTTTTACACTTTCGCTCTGGATATGACCGAGTTTACTTGTATTACCCTTATTAATATCGGCAGCAGAAAAAGTGTTAGGCTCAGTTAATGTATTGAGCGACGCCTTTTTCTCAGTAGATTTCTCATTTACTTTATTAGTTGTATCAGGTTCTTCTACTTTATCAGTTAGATCAGATTCTTCTTCCTGAATTAATTTTTCTTCTTCCTTTGCTGAACTATCCTTTTCTGTACCATTTTCATTTTCTTCTGGGTTTACTTTATCACTTTCTTGGGTATTATCTAATGTATCCTGCGTATTTTCTTTAAGTTCGTCTTCTGTTTTTAATGAAGATTCATTTTGACTTTCATCTGTTTCTTGTTGTGAAGTTTCATTGTTTGTATCTTGTTCTGTATTGGGGGTACTTTTCTCATCTTTTGCTACTCCCTCTTCAGTTGTACTCTTATCTTTTGATATATCTTTATCTTCTGCTTGTGTTGTCTTTACGTCTGATTCATCCACTTTGCTGTCTATATTACTGTCTGCGAAAATCTGACTGGGAATTGACAGACTAAAAAGCAAGAATGTGATGATTACTATTGCTGTTTTTTTCATTAAATAAAATACCTCCGCGCTAAAATTAAGAATTAAAACTACTATCCCAAAACCCGAGTCTTTCTACCACTACGCTTCTTTAGAATCTAGTTCCATGAAACATGTTTCAACAAACCACCACTTTCCAATGAAAAATAGTATACTATCATAGTATGCATTATTTTCTGTCGAAAGTTAATAGATTATGTGCAAAAAATTCCAACTTCGACTATTACTAATCTTTCAAATATAAAATCTCTTAACAAAAAATGCTTGTTTCTATTCTAAGGGATTCATAGTATAATAAGGAACAGTAGTATTTTGTATTTATATCGTATAAATATGAAAGTTATGTAGTATCATTTACAAATTTCTGCAAAATGTTCTTTTAATGATTTTGTTACTTCAATGTAAACAAAGTATAGTATTATATAATATAAATCGTATTTCTTGGAGGTTATTTTATGAAAAAGGTAATCACTTATGGAACGTTTGACTTACTCCATACAGGTCACATAAATATATTGCGCCGTGCAAAGGAATTTGGAGATTATTTGATGGTGGCAATATCATCAGACGAATTCAACGCACTGAAGGATAAAAAAGCGTATTACAGTTTTGAGCAACGCAAAGCAATTCTAGAGGCAATTAGATACGTTGATGAGGTAATTCCTGAGCACAAATGGGAACAAAAAATAGAAGATGTCCAAAATAATGATGTTGATGTATTTGTTATGGGAGATGACTGGAAAGGCAAATTTGACTTCTTGAAGGATCATTGCGAAGTTGTCTATTTACCACGAACAGTTGGAATTTCAACCACTCAAATTAAAAAAGACTTAAAAAAGTCGAATAATGGTTAGAGAACTCGCCGTTACTGTGTACCTTTTTGTTTTTCTTACACTCTTTAATATGTTTAAACTATTTCCTCAGAAGAAGAAAACAATTTTTGTTGCTTCATTTGGGGATAATATTTTGTTTACACTAAAAGAGTTGGAAAAACAAGTCGATGAACAGGTTGTTATTCTGAGAAACTCCCAATGTAAAGTGGATTTTGGACAAACTTCTATTGGTAAAGAATTATCATTTGAACTGTCGCACTTCTTTAGTTGGATTCAATCGATCTATCATTTAGCCACTGCCGATAAAGTGTTTGTTGATAATTATTATGGTTTTTTAGCTGTTACAGTTTTCAAGCCTAATGTTCAATGTGTTCAATTATGGCATGCAGCTGGGGCTATTAAACAATTTGGCTTAAAGGATCCTTCAATTGAAGGCCGATCCCTGCGAGCATATGAACGATTTCTGAAAGTTTATCAACGTTTCACTCATGTTACAGTTGGATCAGAGAAAATGGCTACTATTTTTAGAGAAAGCTTTGGCCTTTCAGATGAAGCGATTTTACGTACGGGTGTACCTCGCACAGACTTTTTCTATGACACTACTAAAATGCGAGAAGTAGAACGTGAATTAAAAGCTAGTTTCCCGGTGATAAGTCGTAAAAAAGTAATCTTATATGCTCCAACCTATCGAGATGATAAGCTCAATGACGCGAAGATAGCACTTGATATTCAGAAACTTGAGAAACAATTTTCAGGGGAGTATGTCTTATTTTTAAAGCTTCACCCAGCAATAAAGCGCGACTTCTATAATGCTTATTCAAATTTTGTTTATGACGTATCGGACATGGCCGACTTAAATGAACTATTGGTTATTTCTGATATTTTAATTACTGACTATTCATCTATTCCTTTCGAATATTCATTGCTTGAACGTCCGATGATATTTTTTGCTTATGATAAGGACGAGTATGAAAATTCCAGAGGATTCTGGGAAAATTATGAAAAACTTGTTCCAGGTCCGGTTGTGTACAATACAGATGATCTTTTACACGTTATTAAAAATCAAGAATTTGATTTAAAACAAGTGAGGGATTTCGCACAAAAATGGAATTTGTATTCACGAGGAAATTCTAGTAAATCGCTTATCATGTCGCTCTATACTGATGAAGAGCAATATAAAGTTGCCGATCAAAACTAATAAAAATTCCATTAGAAAAGGATCCCAAAATGGGATCCTTTTCTTTTTAGTACTCAACTTTTTGGTAATGGGTAATGTTATTGACCAAGAAGTTTATTAAGTGCATTTTCAACATCTTTACTAATTGCAATTGGTCCTCCAATAGCTGTTAGAAGATCTAAATTGTTTTTAGTAATAAAGTTTTCTACAACTTGTGGAACATGGTTTGTTACTAATAAAATGCCTTCCCCTCTTTTGGCAGCAAGCGCTCCACTTGAAAGGCCATCAGCAAAATGTCTGCCAGTTGCTACATAGTAATGATTTGTCTCTAGATCGAAATACTCTGCTACTGCGATTGCAGTTTCATAACGATTTCCACCTGCAACACGGTATGGATGTGGTAGTTCATTCATTAATTCTTCAGATACTACACTAGGTCCACCCACAACAAGTGTTTTACTCACCCCTAAGTCATACATTAATTTTTCAGCGGATTGAGGAATTTCCTCACCGTTTACTAATAGTATTGGTAATCCTTTCATAGCCGCATATGAACCTACAGATAGTGCATCTGGGAAGTTCATTCCATTTACAACTACTACTTCATTAGCGGAACCATTTTCAACAACCTTTTTTGCCACATTTACAGAAGTTTCAAAGCGGTTTTCTCCACCTATACGATGAACAGTAATTCCTTGTGATTTTAAAGCGACCTCAACTGACTTACTGACAGCGAGTTCTCCTCCAAGGATATAAACTGTTTCAGCGCCTAAACGAGCAATTTCTTCTTTAGTAACTTTTGTGAATTTATCAGACTCAGTTAACAACAGTGGTGCGTCATGCTTTTTAGCTAATGGAATACCCGCTAATGCATCTCCAAAGCGATCACCACGTGCTAAAACTACAGTGTCTGATTTTTCCCATCCTTCTTGACTTACTTCAACTGAAGTATGATAAAGAGTAGCTCCCGCTAAACGATCTACACGTGACTCTGTCTCATTACGATAGATTGTAAACTCTTCTGTCGTAACATTCCCAGCAATATCTTCAAGCGTTAACTTGAATACGTTATCACCAGGCTTAAGTGATAATTCGTGCTGTACAGTCTCATTGGAAGGCTTAACTACAGTCACCGGCCCTTTAAATGGTAATTCATACACGTGATTACCATTCACTTTAAATGATAAATACTGGTAATTATCTTTCAAATTAAAATCTACTGTTAGACTATCAACGTCATTGTCTACAACTTTTGGTACGTCATAATCCAAAATCGCGTTCGTTGTGTCAATGAAGATTGGACGGTTTATGGATATTTCTTTCCCAGAATTGTCAACTGCTTTAAGTTGGATGTCTTTTGCACCATCTTCTTTAAATGTAACAACTGTTGAGAAATTATATTTATTACCATCTTTCGTAAACTCTACTTCTTTACCATTAACGGTAAATGATTCTAGTGCCACATCTTCTTGCACATATCCGTTTACAGGAATTTCAAGCTGATTATAAAATCCGTATGGAGCCGGATTATTTTCATCTGCGTAGATAACTGGTATTTCATTATCCCCGAATGAAACTACATCAGTCGACTTGTTTGCCGCGTGGTCAAACGCTGCTACTTCAATCTTCGTTCCTTCAGATAATCCTGGTAAATTAACTTGCGTAGTACCAGCAGGAACATAACCTATTAACTCCCCATCAACTGTCACACTAAATTCAAGAATTCCAACTCCGCTGTCTGTTGCATCAAGAGCTAAAACTCCAGTCTCAGCGTTATACGTTGCGTTTACTTCAGGGGCAGTTGTATCCACGTATAATGGATATTTGTCTGATTGCCAATCCGCACCCTCGTAATCTATTAATGATTTAATCTCGTAGTAGTATACACCATCTTCTACTACATTTGATAGATTCGTTCCATCCCATTGTCTGTTCGGGTTGAAACTATAATAGGATCCACTACCACCGTTAAAGTAAGTTTTGCGGACATCATTTTGTATCAAAACGCGACGCAATTGTTTGTTATCTTCGTCTAAAATGTTGAATTGCACTTCTGCTGCATTACGCATAAATGCTGGTAAAGGATAGACTGTATCATAAAAGCCATCACCATTTGGTGAAACTGGATAATACTTTTCTCCGTCTACTACAACTGGTGCAACAAAATACCCTGCATCTCCATATAACATATCATGTCCAACACCTGGACCGAATAAGTCATCGAAGTTGTAGAATCTTTCTTCACCTAAATCCTGAATACCATCAAGTACTTCTGGCTCGTCCCAGTTACCATAGAAACCAACATATGGTACAGAAAGATCAGCAATTGTAGCATCTTCAGGAATTAATTTAACGTATCCCTCAACGAAAATGTTTTCTCTTAAGTCAAAAGTTGTTTCTTCCCCATCTACTGTTAGACCAGGAATTTTAGCATTAGTTAAATCAATTGAAACTGTAAAGTCAATTGATTGTCCTGCAGGAACCGTTATCGATTCAGGTGAATCAATATTTACATCTTTCATGTTTCCTGCAATTAATGCATTGTAGTTTTGTTCTGTAGCAGTCTTTTGTAATGTATCTGCTAATACACTTGTGTCAACATTATACGTAACATCTTCATCCGAAATATTCTCGGCTGTAAACGTCATATCAACTGTTTTAGATTGGAAATCTTTCAACTCTACTTTTGCTTCATTTGAAGATGATTCTACTACGGTTACAGGAGTACGAACTGCACTAAGCAATTGCATCATACCTGCACCTTGGCGTCTTGGAGAAAACGGCTGATCATTAAGATCCTTAATAATATCAGCTGTATTCATTAATAACACCTTAGTTAGTCGTGTACGTTCTTCAATAGTTAGATCAGCAAATCTGTCATCACTTTGCAAGTATTGTTGTACTAACGCAGATCCACCAGCAACGTGTGGAGCTGCCATTGAAGTACCACTCTTTACTCCATACTGATCATCGTTTAATGTAGAATAAATATTTCCACCTGGCGCAGTAATTTCCGGTTTAAGTTCTAAACTAGGCGTTGTACCCCAAGAAGTAAATGCTGTCATTCTACCCATTTCAGGTGATTCCTGTGAATTGATTTTCGATATATCTAATGTTGAAGCGCCTGAAGCTAAAACATCTTCTAATGCCGCTCCGTCTTCAGCATGTATCATGGTGAATGGAATTGCCCATCCGCCTTGATCTTCAAAGAATTGTGAAGTTCCGTGATCATAAACAATAATTCCTACAGCACCAGCAGCTGCTGCATTATTAGTTTTATCAATGAACGGAAGCACTCCTCGTTTGACAAGAACTACTTTACCCGCCACATCAACACTAGCGAATTCTTCTGGAGTACCACATACTTCACATGCCGTTCCAGGTACTTCTTCAACACCTTTTAATTGTGACAAACTCACTACTTCAAGTTCTTGTGATGCAGCTAAATCTGTCCAATCATCAACACCATAACCAGTAGCTTCAAATTCACCTACAGATACATTGTGTTGAAATAAATAAGCTGTATTACCAGATGCTGCAACTGAGATTGAATCTGTGTTTAATCCAGGAGCACCTACAACACCGATGTCAGGATTTTCATAGAATGGATTGTCCCATCCGTAACCAATATGACCAGAGTTACCTGCAGAAATTGCAGAAACGATTCCATTTTCTACTGCTCTAGTAATTGCTAAATTTTCAGGACTGTTAGCTTCATAGAATGATGCAGTTGAGCCAAGACTCATGTTAAGCACATCTGCTCCTAAAGCGATTGCATCATCAATTGCTGCTAAATACACATCAGACCATGTTGAAGGGAAATTAGGATCATTACTAAATACTTTCATACCTAGTACTTGTGCTTCAGGTGCAACACCCTTAATTCCTCCATTTTGTGGATCGCCATTAGCAACCACAGTACCAGCTACATGCATCCCATGTTCTGATGCTGCTGGTCCAAGGTCAAGTATCGTATCATTTTGGTCGTAATAGTTATAGCCAAAAGGTACTTTTTCCGTATAATACTTACCTTTGACTTCACCCTCACCAATAACCGTCTTTACCTCTTTCTTGGTAAGTTCTTCTTTTGTACTGTTACTTAATACAAAATCTTTATGTGAAGGATCTACACCTGTATCAATGACTGCTACTACCATGCCTTCACCTTTGATTTTTGCGTCCGCCCATGTTTGATGAGACTGGATATATTCATGGCTTGTATCCATGTTAGGCTCAATTACAGGACGATTATATTCGTTAGCTAAGTATACTTCCTTTACGTTTGCTACAGCTTCAATGTCTTCAATGTCTCCAAATTTCACTTCACCACTGAAACCATTAAATGAAACTGCATAATCGTAGTTATAATTTATGTCAACACCTTTTGATGAAATAGCATTTTTTGCAGTCTTTTGTTGTTTCTCTACTTTACTGGTTAATGAGTCTTTTGTTGAACGAGCAAGTTTTTTGTACATAACACCCTTTTTGTTGGCATACTCTAAAGGTGTTTCTCCGTCTAATTCAACAATTACTCTTACTTTTTCGCTATCTTTAAAATTAGCATCCAAAGTAGGGTCTTCTATCTTTTTAATTTTATCTAGTATACTTGTTTTGTTTAATTTAGAAGCATCAATTGGGTTTGCTTTTCCGCTTGTATTAGCAAAGGCAAATGTCCCGTTTGACAGAACTAAAAATAAAATTAAAACAACTGAAAAAATTCTCCGAAATTTGTACATTAATTGCTTTCCCCCTATCTGATTTTTTAACTGAAGTTAAAAGTCCTCCTTTCTACCAATTTATGACACATAACAACCTTAGTCTAAAATATTTACAAAAAAAAGTCAATTTAATTTGTGAATTTTCGCAAAAATTGTAATGTCATTCGTCATAAGACTTATTCATCTTAGTACTAGACTACTAGAAAAATGTTATCGATTTCCTCTATTGCACCAATAATTTTAGTGTGCTAATTTTAAATTAGCACAGATAAACGCACCTTGAGGAGGATATCATGAACAAAGTCAAATACACCATAATGGGGATTGCTCTATTTGTTTATACATTAGCTGTTATTGGCCTAACCACGATGATCGTTCATCCTGATCCGGATTATGATAAAAACACTTCATTGACCGAACAAGAAATAAATAATATGTGTGATGAACGTGAAAGTGTTGGGTTCTAGTCATTAGAAGAGCTCAGGGCGCCTTGAAAGACACGACAAGCATAAGCAGAGCGGTGCAGTGTGGATGGGTTTCCCATACGGAAGCGAACTGCTTATGTCTCGAGTGTCTAGGCGCTGGAGCTAGCCAGATTTTCGTTTATACTTTCTTTACTCTTTAGAAAACTTGGCTTATCGCCAAGCTTTAATATCGAAAGCCTTAGTTGCACTTATACTGATATTCGCTAAAAACTCATACTTTCTTATCCGTGTAAAAAATCCTTCGCTCTTTTTAGAGAGCGAAGGATTTTCTTTATTTCTCTTCTACATTAATTCTTTTATCTCCTAGGATTAGATAGTTCAGTTCTTCTTTTGGAATCTTGTTAAATTCAGTTCGTTTAACCAAATAGAACACTACTCCTAGAACAATCCATGACAGTAAGGCGACTCTTGATTCTATTCCAAGAAATGCAGGTGATCCTGGGAATAATAACAACCCTATAAAAGTTAAACTTGCTAACATCCCTATTACGGAAATGAATTTTTTTCCTGGCGCAACGACATGCTTTGCTGCGTTAAAGTCACTTCCCATTGACCATTTGAAGATACTAAATGCTGTAAAACATGTGTAGAAATAGGCAATTGAAACACCAATTGAGGACATATCTACTACCCACAATAACGCCTGTCGGCCAAACCATGGTGCAAACATAGCAATGATTGAAGTGAAAATAATACCTACATACGGTGTTTTATATTTTGGGTGGATTTTCGAAAATGCTTCAGGCAATATTTTCGCACGTGACATTGCGAATAGCAAACGACTTGCAGATATAATAAATCCATTAAGTCCTGTAAAAATTCCCATACTAAGTGCAATTGCCAGTACAATTAAACCAAACGTTCCAAGTATTTCTTGAACTGCAACTGCCGTACCCCAAATATTTCCTGACTCAGCCATTGCTTGCCAAGGACTTGCCATTGCTGTAGCAAGAATCATTAAGCTATACAGTATTCCAGAAAATAAAATGGCTAATATAATTAATGAAAACGCCTTTTTAGATGAAAAGTTAAATTCTTCTGCAGCCTGTGGAACATTGTCAAATCCGACATATGCCCATGGCGCGATTGCTACAATTGATATAATTGCTGCAAATGTCGTGGTGTCTGATGGAAAATACGGTTTGATATCTGCAAGTGAAGTCCCAGGATTTCCACCAATTAATGCTGTTATCAGGCCTACACCTATCAGCATTATGACGCAAAAAACAAATTGCATCCGCCCTGATAAACCAGTTCCACGAACATTTAAATATCCGAATACAATTAGTGCAATAGAAGCGATAAGGACTTCCATGCCATAAACATCCCAACCAGCAACTTGATATAAATGCAGATTTTCAATCACTTTAGGAAAAATAAATTTAAACATTAATGCGAATGCCGATGCATTCAAAGCAACAATACATATGTAACCAAGTGTTAAAAACCACCCACATATAAATGCGTGTGTTCGTCCTAAACTAACAAATGCATAAGCAAATTCTCCACCGGAGACTGGAAAGCTTTTAATAAGGAATCCATAACTTACTGCGATTAACATCATAAGCGCTGCACCGATTAAGAATCCGATGATAACACCAAGAGGTCCACCGCCACTCATCCAGACTGTTGGTTGTACAAATGCACCCCAACCTATTGATGATCCTAAAGCAATTGCCCATACCCAGTGTGGCTTTAATGTTTTTTTCAGTTTCGTTCGCTCTTCCATGCTTCGACTCCTTTTTTATTACCTTCTTTTTATGTTATCTCTCTTTTATACCAAAACTCAAGCTTTTTCGCAATTTTACTTTTCTATTAATTGAGTCATTCATAAATGCCGTTTGTTGAAAAATATTATTTGTATTGATATATGTTTTGACGGAAAAATGTTTTCATTCCCGGTTTTCCCTTCTGAAGTCCAGCATAGAAAAAGTATGCGATGATAAATACTGTTGGGGTGAATATTATTCTCCATAGAACAGTTTCTTGAAATTCATTTAAACCAAGTCGGTGCATGGATTGCCGAATAATTTCCATTATGAATATGTGAGATACATAAATTCCGACGGCATCTGCACCTATTTTTGACATAAATGAACCTTTTCCTATATTAGGATGTTTTATGATAGCCAGGAATAAAACAATAATCAAGGGAATAGTTGCTATAAAATAGTTTTGTCCACTCCCGTTCAACATTTCCATGGTTACAAAGGCCTCCATTACCTGTATAACCGATAAAACAACCAGAAAAATTATATACTCTATATTTAGTATCCTATTTGCCAACACTTTAATGGGCTCATTAAACTTGGCAAATATTGCACCTAAAGCTATATAAAATAAACCAAAAAACAAAGCGTCCCGTGTATTATACGAAACTTCATAAAACATGGAATAGGATTGTCCGAGTAAGCCATAAATATGCAGAACTATACTTAGAATAAATAGCACCTTCAATAATCTTAGCCTTACAAAAATAAATACGATTACAATCGACCATATTAAAGCCAACAAAAACCACAAATGCTGCTGTGGGGAATTAGATCCATAATAAGTAATGTCAATAAGACTAAAACTAGCTATAAAATCTTTGAACATGGACGACAATGCTTCAGCGTTTTTCTCTGTTTCAATAAAATTTATCCAAAGCTCAAATAGAAAGTAAAAAACAAACCATGTAATATAGAGTTTTACTAGCTTTATTATATATTTTCTAAAGTAAGCTAACTGCTTTTTGAATACAGATCCCTCGTAGCTATTATGGATACTAATCATCTTTTGCATAAATAAGTATCCAGATGTAATAAAGAAAAATGGAACAGCAAAGCGGGCAAATGAATCAATGAAGAAATCTATTCTACTCCCACTTACGTTTTCAATTTCAACTCCACTTACTGTGTTTGTGTGAATGACAATAACAAAAAATATTGCGAAGAATTTTATAAAGTCAATACTATAATTACGTTCCACTACATGACACTTCCTCTGTCTAGACCCCGTTGTTAATAGACTTTCCACATGTAATAATAGAACTAATTTGTTTATACCCTTTCTTATTGTGAGTTTAAACCTCGTTTTTTATGATATAAAAATACGTTTTTAACCTGTTTAGGTTGGGGGTCAAAGGCAATGAAAGGATATAAAAAAGACCTTATCCAGAGATAAAGTCTTCTTAGTCATTATTCTATTGACCATTTTTAGTTAGTTTCACTTTTAACTTATGATTTTCTAGACTGTTTATTTCTGTTTCTTCGCCTTCTATTGGGTCCTCTGGGTCCTCTGGGTCTTCTGGTTCTTCTGGGTTTTCAGTGGAGCCGTCATCTGATGGTGTGTCATCATCTTCTGGTGTCTCGTCGCCCTCTGATTCACCGTCATCCCCTGATTCAGTACCGGTATTTGTATCGTCAGTTGAGTCTTCTGCCTCTTCACTACCTGTTTCTTCAGTTTCTTCTTCCTCAGTTTGTTGATTTTCTTCCTCTATTCCATTATCTTCCTCTGCAGATCCTTCATCATTGTCGGATGTATCTTTTTCGGTATTGCCTTCCGTTGAACCTTGATTATTCTTTTCAGTTGAATTTCCATAATCATAATTGGTACCAGATGATTCTTGATAGGTTGATGTATTTGGCTCCCACGAAGATTCATAGCCTGAATCTTTTTGAACATACTTTTCATCGTAATCCTCGACAACTTCTTCGCTGTCCACCTCTGAACGTTCTTTTTCCAGTTCTTTTTCCTCTTCTTGCTCAGCAAGTGTCATTGTATCGGTTGCCACTTTTTCTCTAGGAAACTTAAAATCATCTATATCAATTTCTTCAACGTCTGCTTTTGCCTTTTTAGGCGCATCATCTATATGTTTAACTTTTTCTTCTGTATGTTCTTGTTGAAGGGTGTCTTTTTGTGAATTATAGTTATGTAATAATATGATTGAAATAATGGCTACGACACTAAAAATGTTAGCTGTGATTATTACTTTTTTCCACTTTGATTGCTTGTCCATTTTACACCTCCATATTACAAGTTTCTTCCATCATATAAGACAATTGGTGGGATGTAAATGAATCATGCCCAAATATTGGTTTTTTTTGCAAAATGTCGAATCTTGTATTGTTATTGGTTCTTTTTACGTATTTTTGTTATTTTTTTTAACGAATCAACAACTGGTCTTTTCCCATGCAAAACGAGTCCTGCAAATTCAGCAAAGATATGGATGATTAGCAATACAAGGATGGCGACAAGAAGCGTAACATAGAGTCTTGCATTGGAAAACAGAATAGCCATGGACCCGAATAACGCGCTAAAGGCATAGATGATTAATACAGCTTCGCGATGACTATAGCCTGCATTCAGTAATCGATAGTGTATATGTTTATTATCGGCAAGCATGATATTTTCTTTATTATATGCACGTCTAATGATGGCAAACAACGTGTCAAAAATAGGAACAGCTAATACGATGACTGGAATGATAAAACTAAATAATGTGATATTTTTAAACAACCCGAGCATGGATACGACAGCAATAGAATAGCCAAGAAAATTGGATCCAGTATCACCCATATATATTTTTGCTGGGTAAAAGTTATGGAATAGGAACCCGATGTTGGCGCCAATTAAGATAATACAGATGTATGCTGCTACTAGCTGGAAATCGATGATGGCCATGATGAACATACTGATTAGCCCGATGGTGGATACACCTGTTGCTAATCCGTCTAGGCCGTCTATTAGATTGATCGCGTTTGTAATACCGACCACCCATAGAATAGTAACTAGTACACTGACGAATCCCAAATCAATCATACCGAAGAATGGTATGGTTATTTTATCAATTATGAGACCTGAAGAAATGAGAAATGATGCTGCAATCAGTTGACCTGTTAGTTTGATAACTGGTCTTACTTGATATCTGTCGTCAATTGCACCTGTGATCAGAATCACAACTGCGCCGAAAATTATCTCTGGTAGATGTTCGTGTTGTGGTTGTAAGTAAAGCCCTCCCAAAATAACACCGAAGAAGATGGCGAGTCCGCCAAGCTTTGGTGTTATTGCCTTGTGGATCTTTCGATGGTTCGGGAAGTCCATTATTTTAAGTTTGATAGCTAGTTTCTTGACTGGATAGGTTAACAAATAAGTTGATAGGAGTGCAATTAGAAACGCGATAGATAGTTCAACATAGTTAAACATATGATTCTCCTAGTCGAGTTATATAGTATCTTTGATTATAGCGAAATATGTCGAGTGTGTGCAACTTGTACAGTGCGAATGTTGTAAAGGGCATTCTCTTTTACCTTGAAAATCTTTTTGTAACATGAAAATGGTACTTCCTTCATACCTATTATAGATGTGAACTTTTTCATATAAGGGGTTGGGCAGGGTTGCAATATTATTATGGGAATCAGTGGCCATTGCGTGTGCTGGATGAGTCGGAGTTTTGGAAAGAGCAGGAAGCGGAGCATACCGTAGTGATTCGGGAGTTATTGCCTGATTTGGAAAAAGATTTTGTGGAGGGTTTGAAGCGTTGGGAAGACGTTTTAATAACAACGAAACAGCATGTGACGCGATTTATTGAGTCTGTGATTCGGAGCAAGAACCAGATTTCTCCGCAACTGTCACAGCAGGTGTTGGAGTTGGCTTCATTTTGTTTGCAGGAGAGTGTAGCGTTCATCCAATTTTGCCGTAAAATAAAGTTGGAAAGCAAGGTGGTGGTGGATAACCAAATGGCCAAAACAGTTATCAATCACATAATCGATGAGTCGGAATATTTTATCGGTATTGCCCAAACAATTTTATATGAACACTAGCTAAACTCGTGCTGCTACTTCTGTAGGGGCACTTTTTTAATTTCCTTTCATTCGAGCAGGTAACCCGATATAATAATGAAATAGTAATGGTTGAACGGATTTTTTTATGGAAAGGTGGTATGTCGTATGAATATGGACGTTTCCATTGCGAAAGTCTGCATGCTTGCCGGGAAAATCATGCTGGAAAGTGGTGCGGAAACGTATCGCGTGGAGGATACGATGAACCGGATTGCAGTATCTTACGGGTTATCGAATGCGCAGAGTTACGCGACGCCAACTGGTATCATTTTTTCCGTTGATCGTGTGGAAAAGACGAACTTCATTCGAATCTCAACTCGATCGACAGACTTACATAAAATAGCGGAAGTTAATAGCATTTCCAGGAAATTGACTGGTGATGAACTGGTTCTATCCGAAGCATTGCTACTGTTAGAGGAAGTGGATCAGGCTAAAATTGCATTTGCAGGCTGGATTCAAATTGTTGCTGCAGCTTTTGTTGCTGGGTGTTTTACCATTATGTTTGGTGGCACGTGGGTGGACTTTATGCCATCTTTAGTAGCAGGTGGAATCGGTTATGCTGTAATGCTGGGCTTTGATCGGTTAGTAGAAATCCGCTTCATCTCAGAGTTTAGTGCGTCCTTCGTAATTGGGATTTTGGCAATTTTATTCATAATCAGTGGGATGGGCGTCGAAATGGATAAAATTATCATTGGTGCAGTGATGCCGCTTGTTCCTGGTTTGCATATTACGAATGCGGTACGTGACTTAATGGCAGGTCACTTGGTTGCTGGTGTTTCAAAAGGTGTCGAAGCTGTTCTTACCGCATTTGCGATTGGTGCAGGAATTGCAGTTGCATTTGCATTTATATAAGTTTTCCGGAAGGAGTGTTGGTCATGATTATTGCACAGCTTGCAACTAGTTTCGTTGCTGCAGCAGGGTTTGGTGTGTTATTTAACGCACCGAGGAAATCGTTGATTCAGTGTGGCTTAGTTGGGATGTTCGGATGGATTTTATATTACATGCTTGCTGACGGTGGAATGGATGTAGTTCCAGCAACAGTCTTTGCTTCGATGTTGGTTGCGGTACTAAGCCAAATCTGTGCACGCATCTTTAAAACGCCCATTATTGTGTTTATCGTATCAGGGATTATCCCCCTTGTACCTGGCGGGATTGCGTATGATGCAATGCGAAACTTTGTGGAGAATGATTATTATACAGCAGTACAATTGTCTGCGAAGGTTATGCTGTTATCTGGTGGAATCGCGATTGGATTGATGTTTTCAGAGGTGGCAAATCAGATTATCAAAAAACAAGTGATGAAGCGTTTGGAATCTTAGAAAACCGACGTGCATTATGCGGCGAGTTGGTTTTTTGTGGTGATTATGATTTCCTTTGGAGGTCTGATTGTTTCTATTCTGTAAATCGAAAAAATAACCACCATATCGCCAAGCAATTTAGGGGGATTATTTTGGTGATTTACTTCTAATATGTGAGCTATCCCTTTGAATGGTTACTTTCTATGTATAATTTTATCAGTAAGAGATTCGACTTAACGTTCCTTTTCGATCCAGAATATCAACGCTCATTCCGATGTGTTAAAATAATCGTAATGAAGTTGCCCAACTAATGGTTATTAATGTAGTGTGACTTTAACTTACTAAAGGAGGGGGAATCAAGGTGGATCAAAAGAACCGAAAAAAATTAAGAAAGTTTCTCATTGTTCATGTCCCAGCTTTACTATTACTACTATTATCAGTAACTTATGGTTCAAATGAATCATACCTTATTCCTGCTGTAATTCCCCTCTTAGCTCATAGCCTTTTTTGGGGATGGGTAATTATTGATGAGAAGCGCGCGGAAAAAGAATAGTATCCTAATAAACCAACTAAATAGGATCGCAACTTTTTCAGATTATCCATAATAATAGAACGGTCCTTCATGTAAAGGTGTTTAACAAATAGTCAAAATAAGGTATACTGTAAGTAGAAAGTAATACAATAATAAAGACTGAACGGTGCGCTAACACCATTCAGTCTTCGTGTAACAGCCCTTCAAAGGGGCGGCTCACAACTAGAAGTGAAAACAATCACCCTAATTGCTAACCAGTGCTCATAGGGTGGTTATTTTTTTTGACTTGACAGTATCGCAACAATTAGAGTTCCAAATGAAATCATTAGGAGAATAGTTTCGAAAGCTGTCATATCGCATCACCCCCTTTCTATATAGAAGGGAGTGAGCCACCACCCATGAAAAAGCCTTATTACACTATCTTTATTATATCAAAGACTCCTATTGGATTGGGAGTAATAGCAAAAAACGTACGAAAAAAATATAATACGTCCAGACATGAAAAGAACCAGGCTGGTTTGCCCGGGTTCTCAAGGTTAATCGGTTCTTTTATCAGATATCGCGCCTGTAATAAGTAGTGTAATCGCTGATATGATGTGCATTGTGATTCCAACGAACGGAATCCATGCAATGAGCGATGTAACAATACCAATGATACTTCCTACCGTTGGGCTGTTGTCGTTTTTGGATAACATTAATGTGATGATGTGTAGGACAAACATGACTACCAACGGGACATACGCTTGGCTCATGATAAATAGACCACCGATTAATGGAATGGCTAGAAAGGCTTCAAATCCTCCCGTGACTAGCCTCATAACTCGTGCTATTGACATAACTGTTCCTCCGTTCATCTTCCTGTATAGGATAAATTATATTCCCTGTATGGGCATGTGTAAAATGTAGTTGTTTTGTCGATCGACTTTTTCGGGCTGTGGATCAACTTTCCTGCAATGACGATCAACTTCCTCGTGGTGCCGATCGACTTCCTCGGGCTGTGGATCAACTTCCTCGTGCTGCCGATCGACTTTCCTGCAATGACGATCAACTTCCTCGTGCTGACGATCGACTTTCCTGCAATGACGATCAACTTCCTTACAGCTGAACGCGTGAACAACCAAAAAGGTTTACCGCCTCTTTCTCCGCCTCGTTATTTTTGCTGTTAAATCATCTAGCAGTGTATAAACGACTGGAATTAACAGTAGTGTAAAGATGCTTGAAATTCCGAGTCCGAATATAATTGTTACCGCAAGTGGTTGCTGTGTTTCTGCACCTTCTCCCAGTGCTAATGCTAGTGGGATCATTGCTAAGACTGTCGTTAATGTTGTCATGAGTATTGGGCGCAGACGACTTGGTCCTGCTTCCAGAATCGCTTCGTAACGATCGACACCTTTTCGCCGTAAAATATTGATATAGTCGACCAACACAATTGAATTGTTAACGACTATCCCGGCGAGCATGATGATTCCGATGAAGGCTGGAATACTCAATGGTAAACCTGTGATAAATAAGCCAACCATGACTCCGACGACAGTTGCTGGCATAGAGAACATGATGATTAATGGAAATAGGAAGTTCTCAAATTGCACGGCCATGACTGCGTATACTAGGAATATCGAGAATATCAAGGCAATGGATAGGTCCCGGAATGATTCGGCCATGTCCTGCGCTTGACCGCCTATCTCATAGCTATATCCTTCTGGTAAACTTAGTTTCTCTAAATTTGATTCGATGTCATCGACAACACTTGCCAGGTCACGATCAACTACTTCGCTTGTTACATTCATTTGTGCTTGTTGATTTTCACGAAGCAATGTGACTGGTCCTTGCACTTCTTCAAATTGCGCTACCGTTTCAAGTGGTATGGACGTTCCAGTTGGTGATTGAATTTTCATATCATGCAAATCATTTATCGTACTGCGTTTGTCTTCTGGATAAATGAGGACGACATTCATTTCATTTCCACTTTCACGGAACTGGGTTGCAACCTGACCAGTAAATTGTAATTGCACTTGGCCAATTATTTGTTGCTCAGTCAGTCCATAAGTTGCCGCTTTGTCTTCATTAATAAGTAAGTTCATTTGTGGTACACCTTCAGATGCGGAAGACTCTGGGTTGTATACGCCATCCACTTCGGAAATAACGTTTACCACTTGATTCGATAAATCAGCTAATACTTCATGCTCTGGACCTTTTAATTGAATTTGAACAGGATCACCTGTCCCCAGTCCTCCTCCAACGGCACTAACGGTAATCTCCGCTCCAACAATCGATTGCAGATCTTTATCCATTTCCTGCACGATGTCGGTTGTCGTTTTTTCCCTGTCGGTTGAAGGAATTAATTGAATGGTGTATGTTCCTGTATTCACACTGGTGCTCGTTGGGTCAAATCCTCCCCCGCCAACACTCACATAGCTCGTTTCCATAACATCCTGATAGTCAGTTAGTTTCTCATTTGTTTTCTCTACAATCGTTCCTGTGTGCTCGAGCGAGCTTCCTGGCTCCGTTTCCACACGAATTTCAATTTGCCCTTGGTCTGATGACGGAATAAATTCCGCTCCTATTAATGGAAACAATGCAAGACTCGCAACAATCGCGAGGAACGTTCCTGCAACGGTTGTCTTCCGGTGCTTGAGTACCCATTTTAATACACTGCGATAGCCAGCATAAACGCGGTCCATCAAGCGGTCAAACCAATAGCGACGTCCTTTATCCTCCATTGCTTTGGATAGTAACTTTGACGAAAGCATTGGTACTAGCGTCACTGACACAACTAATGAAGCGATGAGTGAAAAGGAAACTGCTAGTGCCAGTGGCGTAAATAAATCGGATGCGATGCCCTCTACGTAAACAATTGGCAGAAATACGACCAGTGTTGTGGTAGTTGACGCGATAACTGCTGGTGCTAGCTCGGACGCTCCTTTTGTTGCCGATTCAAATAAGCTATATCCCTTTTGCCTGTATGCGTATATATTTTCCAATATGACAATCGAGCTGTCGACCATCATTCCAATTCCAAGCGCCAACCCGCCAAGCGTTAGAACATTTAATGTTTCGCCCGTAAAATACATTAGGGTAAACGTCGCGATAATCGCGATTGGAATGGATAATCCGATAACGATTGTTGCGCGTAAACTTTTCAAAAATAAGAGTAAAACAAAGAAGGATATGATTCCTCCAATGATGATATTTTGAACAACTGAACTGATCGACATTTCGATGAACTCAGATGTATCGATGATGACATCTAAATTTACGTCTGATGGCAGTTCTTTATTCAGTTCGGATATCCCACCTTTAATGTTTGTTGCGACGTCAACCGTATTCCCATCAGACTTCTTCATGACAGATAATACGATTGATGGTTCGCCGTTCACTAAGGTTAAGGAATTTGACTTTTGGAATGTATCTTTCACCTCAGCGACGTCAGCAATATGAATCGTTGCACCTGACTCCGTCTGAACAATCGTTTGTCTAATGTCTTCAACGGACTCGAGTTCACCAGTAATCCGTATTTGTAAATCCTGACTTCCTTTATCGACAGCTCCAGCTGATGCCGATTGATTCGTACTGTTCAGTGATTGGACAAGTGTTTGTGCTGACACCCCGTATTGACGCATTTTTGCTTGATCTAGAATGAGCTGGATTTCGCGCTCTTTTCCCCCTTCAACCGTGACAGATGCTACACCGCCTTGACGTTCCAGGTATGGCACGATTTGATCATCTGCAACAGCTGTTAATGCTGCAGGGTCCTTCCCTGTTAGACCAACCCACATAACTGGTAGCTGATCCGGGCTGAACCGTAACACACTTGGATCGTCCGCGCCTTCTGGTAGAAAGCCTTTGACTTGATCAATTTTTTCCCTGACATCAATCAGGGATTGGTCTAAATCGACGCCATTACTAAACATCATGATGACTAACGACGAACCGGATTGTGACTGGGATTGAATCGTTTCAACCCCTTCAACAGAACTGATAGCAGATTCGATTGGTCGACTTATTAAATTTTCTACCTCCTGCGGTGCGGCGTCTTCGTATGTAGTTGCTACAACCGCAATAGGCAGTTCAATTTCCGGGAAGAGGTCAATGGTTAGACTTCGAAGGGAAACGACACCTAGCGCAAGAATTGCAAGCACGATCATAATGACGCCAACCGGACGTTTAACAGATGTATTTACTAACTTCAAAATGCATTACCCCTCTTTCACAACGTTGACCTTAGCCCCATCAGATAGCATCAGTTGACCTCTTGTTACAACTTGATCATCCGGTTCCACGTCACCTTTAAAGGCTGTTTTATCTGATTGTGTCTCGATTATTTCAATATTTTTTTCAATCGCTTTTCCGTCTTGAATGATATAAATAAATGATTGGTCACTTTCTTCAACAACCGCTTCTGTTGGTATGATTAACGAGTCTTGAATCGTATTTTCCGGAACGTTCATTTCTGCAACCATTCCTGGTAGAAGGTTATCGTCTTCTTTTGTGATTTTCGCTTCTATGGGATACAGACCCACTTCGTTTGGCAACGTACCAATCGACGTGATTTCTGCATCGATATCGGTTTCGTTAAGTACGACTGGATATTTTTTGCCTTGTTCAAATAAGGATGTCGCTTCTGCAGTGACGGTTAAATTTAGTATTAATTCTTCTAAATCAACGATTACGGCAAGTGGCTCCTGATTGGTTGCAATTGTACCTTCTTCGCCTTGAAGCTGGGCAATTTGACCAGCTGTTTGTGCGTAAATGGTTTGTGTCCCCTGTGCTGACTGAATTACTGCGATTACATCATCTTCTTCCACTTTATCACCATTCTGGACTTCAAGTGACGTGATCTTACCAGGCGCCTGAAGCATGATTGGTGATGTGCTGGACGGAGCCGTCCTTCCATAAATAGAACGGCTCACCACTAAGTCCCCTTTTGTAACGGTTGTCGTTTCAACTGGTGTTACGGTATCTTTTTTCTTGGCACTTTTTTCGTCGTCTTGATTACAAGCGGCAAGTACGGAAATTAGAATTAGTGCTGTCAGCATAATGCGTAATTGTTTCATATGTAAAGTTCCTCTCACTTTCCATTAATTATGTATGAAGATTGCTATATTCTATACGGCTGTATGAGTAAAAAAGATTCATAATTGATGAATTTGTAGACCGTTTAATTCTACCTGTTAGTGTGCCACAAGTACAAAAAATGATTTGTGAATCTTTTCTAACATACTTCAGACGTTGCATTAGGCACTGCTAATTTTTAGCGCACATAAAAAACCGCTATTCGGGCGGTGTTTTAATTTGGACTATTTGGATAGAAAGGATTAGCTCTTCGCCCGAACAATATGGACCGATTAAGCTTTACTATCAGCTGACTTGCTCGTTTGTACTGCATATCCAACGTACTTTCCGATGCGTTTACATACAGCCCGCTTCCGTCCATAAATCCGACGAACGTTTTACCCTCTCGCTTTTCATAAAAGTCGATATGGTAATAAGCCAGCCAAACACACTCTTTACTTTTCGTCGATGCAGTTGGCAGCATATATATCCCTTTTTCTGGTATCACGGGTACTGGAATTTTACTGGTTATTTTCAGGGCATTTTTTGCAGATGTACGCCTACCTGCCAGCGTCGATCCATACATTAAACATGAATCATCAATAATTTGTTCTGGTCTATGTAGTGATTGATACTCATTTTTCCCTTCCAAAATCAGTGATCGATAATAAATTGAATCTTTCGCTATAATCGCTTTTGTTGATTGTTTAATCATAAAAACTGCTGTCATGGCGCACCTCGCAAATTTAATATAAGACTATTGTACTATGTAAAATGACTATTATCTATATATTCTTTTAATTTTGTCTAAAAAATCCATATTTCAGGAGTAATTAAACTATAATCTGTTTGTCTTACTTGTAACAATATTGGATTGACAACTGATTTGTCAGGTTTTTTACGTGACTTCTAAACTGACTTTTAACATAATCCAGCCAAATTATCCCAAGCGGTACAAATTGGTCAGTTTTTCTTTCACATATCAGGGTAAATAATTTTAAACGGGTCGCCTCAAGTGAAAAATCACGCGTTACATTTCACTAATCAAGGGGTTTCTTCCAAAGGGGGGGACGTATGAATGCACCCAAGAAATTAAAAGAACATCAAGGCGCTACAGTTTTTGCAAGTGGTTTCACAGCATTAGCTGCCTCCACTCTTTTAGTTCCTAAGGTTAGAAAGCGTGTGAAAAACGTTATGAAACGTGCAGACGATCCTACTGAACTAAAAGAAGCGGCAAAAAAAGAAGCCAAGCAGGAAATGGCGGAACAAGCACAAAAAAAGTTCAAAGAAGGCATCCAATCGAAAGTGAAGGATGCGGCAGGAAATTTACAAAAGAAGAAAGAAGAAAATGCAACGATGGTCCATGCCAACGCAGAAAAAGTTCAGGAGAAGGCGCAGGTCACATTACTAAAGCTTCGTGAAAAGATTGCTGGCGTGAAGGATGCTGGTGAATCTTTTCAAGAGAAACTAAAGAACAAAACGAGTTCTGATGATAAAATTTCCGGCGTGGAAAATATTAAAGGCGCCACTGACATCAAGAGTTCGACGGAGATCAAAAGTTCCAATAAAATAAAAGGCCCAAAAGATATCCGACATGCTTCAGATATAAAATAGGGCTTTTCAATAGGTGGAGAGGAGCATATTAAATGGCTATACAAAAATCAACAGATAGTTCAAGTTTAGCAGAGGTTATCGACAGAATTTTGGACAAAGGTATCGTTATTGATGCATTTGCTCGTGTGTCTGTAGTTGGTATTGAGTTAATCACAATTGAAGCACGTGTTGTTATTGCAAGTGTCGATACATGGTTACGTTATGCGGAAGCTGTAGGGCTATTACGTGATGATGTAGAGGAAGATGGTCTTGCTGATCGCTTATCTGCACGCTCAAACAGTATTGGGTATGACGAAGAAACAGCAAATGCATAGTACTTGGATAATAGTTCAGAGCCAGGCAACTCTGGCTCTGAACCCATTTAATTCTCGTAAAGGTGAGTGACACATAATGCACATTATGGATGAAGTAAAAGATTTTTTTAATGAATATATCGCACCACCACACAAAATCATTTCCGTTAAAAAGCATGATGAAAGCGGATGGCGTGTGTTAGTTGAAGTAATTGAGGAAAAAGATTACATGAAAAAGTATGCCCATGATCAAATGGTTGGGTTATACGAGGTCTTTCTCGATGATGAGAACAGTGTTACAGGCTTTTCTCGTATCAGTTTACGCTATCGCAGTGTACTTGAAGAACAAGCTTAGCTAGTCTGGAGGATTCAATATGGCTCAAACAAAGGAAAAGAATCAGCAACCACAAAAAGAAATGAATAATGAACTTTATAAACAATCTTCCTATTACAAGGGTTTGATAAAGCGTTCCCTACGCTATCTCTCATCAGGTTATCCCATTCACTTCACTGGTGAATCAGGTATCGGGAAAACAACTCTGGCCCTGCATATTGCCAACCAACGCAAGCGCCCTGTGATGTTGCTTAATGGAAACAAAGATCTATCTAATAGAGATTTGATTGGTGCATTTACAGGTTACAAGAGTAACAAGGTAAAAGATAATTTTGTACGAACCGTTCACAAGACAGAAGAAAATGTAACAGAATCATGGGTGGATGGCAGGCTGCTAGAAGCCGTCAAAAACGGATATACACTTATTTACGACGAATTTACCAGGTCAAAGCCTGAGACGAATAATATCTTTCTTCCTATTCTAGAAGAACGAATATTACCGTTATATGGAACAAAACGAAAAAATTCGTATGTTAATGTCCATCCGGACTTTACGGTTATTTTCACAAGTAATCCAGCTGAATACGCAGGCGTTTTCAGATCGCAGGATGCACTGCTAGACAGAATGATTACCCTGCCACTTGATCAGATGGACGAATCGTCTGAAATCAGAGCCGTCACGAGTAAAACGCAAGTAACCGAAGCTGAGGCAGTAGCTGTTGTTGAATTTGTGTCACGCGTTAGAAATTTGTGCTCAGCTAAACAGGATGGAAATGGTCCCAGTTTACGAGCATCAATCATGATTGCCGAAATGGCGAAACGCTATGAAATCCCAATCAGTGGATCAAATGACGAATTTTGGGACTTATGTTTTGATATCGTTTGGTTCCCATTGCAGGCTTGCAGTGATAGAATCGACGATCGATTGGTTACGAAACTATATACGGAATTCAAAAAAATAAAGTAAGGTGATAACATGGAAACGAAAACGGGCATATACGTGTTTTGTGGGATACAAACGGACCAGACTGATTTATCATTTGGGACGGTCCAATTTGATGAAGAAATACAAGAAACCTACACAATTCATTATAAGGATGCTGCTATGATCGTGGCAGATGTCCCAATGAAAATTTATCATCCTAAAAAGGATAACTTAATGATGCACCAGAACGTTATTTCAACTGTAATGGAAAAAATGAATACCGTGATCCCGATTAGCTTTGGGAATGTTTTCAACTCCAAAGAAGACGTGGTTGCATTACTTGAGAGTTTATATCCACAACTCCAGCAATTATTTCCACAAGTGAAAGGAAAAATCGAAGTAGGCTTAAAAGTCGTTGGTAAAAAAGACTGGCTGGAAAAAGAAATTCATAAAAGCGATGAAGTAGTAGAACAAAAGAAAGTAGTTCACGGTAAGTCTGAAGCAGCAGGATACTTTGACCGTATTCAACTAGGTGAGATGGCTCAGAAGTTTTTCCGTAAGCTACAGGATGATGTGAAAACAGATATTCATGAGGAGTTAACGCCATTAACAGAAGCGGCACAGGTCAACGATCCGATTGGCGAAAAAATGTTGTTAAATGCAGCATACCTCATTGACCGCGGTCAAGAGGAAGCTTTTGATCAAAAGGTAAATGCCATTCATGATAAGTGGATGGATAAGGTGGATTTTAAATATACCGGTCCATGGCCAGCGTATAATTTCATCAATATTAAACTAAAGGTGGAGGAACCTTCATGATTCAAAAACTCTTCACATCCCCAATGAATCTTGTTGTAAAAATTGGAGAAAAGGTACAAGAAGAAGTGGATAAAGAGTTTTTCGATTTGGAACACATTCAAAAGAAATTGATTCACTTACAAATGATGTATGAGTTAGAAGAAATAAGTGAAGAAGCATATAAGGAACAGGAAGATGAACTATTGGTCCGCTATGAAATTGCTAAAAAACGCGAAATGGATCAATGGAATGAACTTACAAAGCGCGAATAAAGCGAGGAAGTTATGATGGCAAACTTAATTTATTTATACGGAATTATAACTACTAAAGAAGTACTAAACCAGCCCCTCCCACTGGTAAATGGAATCGATAAAAATAACGCAATATACACCATTACTATTGGGGATGTGGAGGCTGTTGTCTGTCATGTTGATCAGACTGAATACAGTGAAAAGGCACTGGAAGAAAAAATGAATCGTGTGGAATGGCTTCAAGAAAAGGCATTCCATCATCATGAAATGCTGATGCAACTTCACGAGAAGTATACCGTCATTCCGATGAAGTTTTGCACGATTTATCAAAACGAATCCAGCTTAATCAATAAGTTAGATGAGCCAAAAGAAAGATTGGCAGCATCACTTGACTATTTAACAGATAAAGAAGAATGGAACCTGAAAATATATTGTGACAACAACCAACTTCGAGAATCCATGCTTGCGCACAATTTAACTATAAATGAAAAGAAAAAGGAAATAGAAAAACTATCCCCTGGTAGGCAGTATTTAGAGAAAAAAAAGCTCGATCAGTTAATTGATCAGGAAACAGATAAAGAAAAGGACTCATTTTCTATTAGCCTCCACGGGGAATTGAAGAAATTTAGTATTGCGAATGAGGTAAAGAAAAATTGGAATAAGGACGTGACTGGCAGAACAGAAGAAATGTGCTGGAATAGCGTGTATCTACTTGAATTAGATACTGTTGAAGAATTCCTTTCCAAAATAAAAACGCTTAAAGAAAAGTGGGGAAAATCTGGCTGGATCCTTGAGTTAACTGGTCCATGGCCTGCCTACCACTTTGCCAATATAAGTTAAGGTGAGGGATTGACATGTCAGAACGAAAAGCTTATGAAAATAAAGATGTTGCCCTTATTGATATTTTAGATGTTGTGTTAGACAAGGGAGTAGCCATTAAGGGGGATCTCATCCTCTCTATTGCAGGCATAGATTTGGTGTACTTAGATTTGCGAATTCTTATCTCGTCTGTTGAAACACTCGTCCAATCAAATCGCGAAACAGCTGAACAATTATCATCAAAACGATTTAAACAAGAAGAGGAGGCGTTAGACCGTGTCATCAACAAATCTTGAACACAAACCAACAAAAAGTGGCCGGATTAACCTTGATCCAGAGAAAGCTGAACAGGGACTCGCCCAACTCGTATTAACTGTAATTGAGCTTTTACGTGAACTAGTAGAACGACAAGCACTACAACGTGTTGATGGCGGAACACTGACAGAAAGCGAAATAGAACAGCTCGGTGTCTCCCTCATGAACTTAGAAACAAAAATGGATGAACTAAAAGAAATTTTTAAGCTAACAGATGAAGATTTGAATATCGACCTTGGCCCGTTAGGGAATTTACTTTAGATGTTTTAAAAAGCTTTAAGGAGGGAAAACAATGCCTATCGAACAATCAACCAACTCAAGTAACCTTGTGGACGTTTTAGAAACCGTTTTAGATAAAGGTGTTGTTATTGCAGGTGACATTCGAGTTGGAATTGCGGATGTTGAGTTATTATCTATCAAGATTCGCCTCATTATCGCATCCGTTGACAAGGCAAAAGAAATTGGGATGGATTGGTGGGAAACTGACCCATTTCTAAATTCACAATCCGCCTTGCAGGATCAAGATAAACTGAAAGAAGAAAACCAACAACTTCAAAAACGACTCGATGCCCTCGAACAAAAAATGGCAGATGGGAATCGGTTGAAATAAATGTATTATTAAATTCAAGGAGGAAATAAATCATGGCAGAATTAAAAAAGAAAGCACAGAAGAAAGCAGCGAAAAATGTAGTAAAGAATAACAAGAACGTCATTACAGCAAGCGTTGTTAGTGGAGTTCTAGGTTCTGTAACATCCCTTTTACTTGCACCAAAATCAGGTAAAGAGCTGCGTGGCAATATTTCAGAGCAAGTTACAAGCGCAAAAGATAAAACAGTTGAATTAAGTGACAGTACCAAAACAAAATTTGGTGATCTTAAAACCAGCACCTCAGAAAAGTCAAAAAAACTAGCGAATAAATTTAAGCGCAAGGATAAAGACGAAGATGCGGAAGAAGATCAAGAAGAATCGGAGTTACAGTCAACTGAACTGGATGAAGCCCAGGGAAATGAATCAGAACAAGAAGAGCCTGATGATGAAGTAGAAGCTGACAAAGCCGAAGTTTCAGAAAGTGAAGATGATAATAAAGAAGAGTCGCCTCAATCAAGCGAATCGGAAAAATTAACTCCTAAGAAAAAACCAGCAGCAAGTAATAAATTATCATCAGGAAAGTCAGACAAAAAAACTTCTGCAACAACCAACAATGCAAAAAAGGACGAATCAAAAACCGGTAACAGTAGTAGTAAAACTGCTTCTTCAAAAAAGAAAGTAACGAATTAATAGGCTAACTGCAGCATAGTTGGTGGATTTGGTAAATTTTATGGTATACTACCCTTAAAAGATAGAACTTTGGAGGTATCATCATGGATATTGCCGCGCTATCTGTCGTCATGGCGAACCAGCAAGTTCAAGCTGGCGCAGGACTTTCGATCATGAACAAATCGATGGGTGTCATGGAGCAACAAAACCAACAGCTATTGGATATGCTTAAAACAAGTGGTGTCCAAGCTCCACATCCATCGCTTGGAAAAGTGGTCGACGTACAGGCTTAGTAACATAAAAAAATGACAGGACTCTTATTAGGGTCCTGTCATTTTTGATGGTAAAAGTGATTCATTACTTGTTTTCTTCCTCTTCAACCATTCCATCATCACCTGTACCGGTGCCACCTTCGCCATTACCATTCATGCCACCATCAGTGCCGGTGCCACCTTCGCCATTGCCATTCATGCCACCATCAGTGCCACCTTCGCCATTGCCATTCGTGCCACCATCAGTACCAGTGCCACCTTCGCCATTGTTTTCTTCTTGATTAAGTGGAGCTTCCTCGTTAGCTGGGTCTTCCTCATTCGTTCCACATGCTGTTACAAGGGTTAACGCTAAAACTGGTGCACCTAACTTTATTAAAAGTTCCTTTTTCATTGTATTTCCTCCTTTAAATGTCACTTTCGCCATTAGCTTAACCATAAATCAAAATGTAATACTACTTTTTTGAAGAAATATTTCAGGTTAACTACTGACAGCAGATTTCACATTTAAAAAAGAGCAACCCGGAAAAAACTAAGTAGTTCAGTTTTGGAGTACAAACAGTAAGAATGTAAAGCAAATTGAGCATTGAATTACAGAGCAATTTGATGTTCTTTTTATATTGTCATAATAAAGGTTAGTTGCGTTTTGTAAGGTAATTTACAACCGAAAATGTACCTTACTTTACAAGAAGTAATTATTGAACGTTTGCAATTGAGGTGCAAAAACCATTACAAATTGGCACACAAAAAAAGAGCAAATTCCTATTCGGGAAATGCTCAATTAATTGTGACGTAAATCGTTAGTTGATTTTGGATGGAAATGTGCTTGCTTTCCGCGAAAGGGAGTGAATTCCCTCACCATCAACAGTAGACCTCCTTGCTATTTAACATATAAATTCGATTACAAATTCATATGAAAAAGCAGGTCACTCCCAAATCAACTTATTACTTTATCGCAAACATTATTTCAGCTTCACAAGCGATTTCTCCATCAACCGTTGCGATGGCTTTTCCTTTTCCAATCGGCCCTTTGATTCTAACAATTTCAACTTCGAGCTTAAGCTGGTCGCCAGGCTTAACCTGACGTTTAAAACGACATTTATCAATCCCAGCAAGGAAACCAATTTTCCCTTTATTTTCTTCAATGCCAAGTACCGCTATTGCACCAACCTGAGCAAGCGCTTCAAGAATAAGTACACCTGGCATTACAGGATAATCGGGAAAATGGCCTTGGAAAAACGGTTCATTGATGCTCACATTTTTTAGTCCAGTAACACTTTTACCAACCTCGACTTCCGTTACCTTATCAACTAATAAAAAGGGATAACGATGTGGGATGGTCTCTTTGATTTCTTGTATATCCATGATTAGCGCTCCTTCATGTTTTTTTATGTAAAAAGTGGACATGTTAAGTAGTACCTAATACGTATTATAGCAAAAATATGTTTGACTTTGTCAGTTGAAAACAACTATTCGTGAATAGAAAGGAGAACTTATATGCTTTGGACAATATTAATTATCTTGTTAATTCTTTGGGCTTTTGGATTTCTTTTTGAAATTGCTGGTGGACTGATCCATATATTACTAGTTATAGCCTTAATTGTCTTCATTTATCGAATGGTTACAGGCAGAAAAGGAGATTAAGTTAATTTAAAGAAGCATGGCTACAAATTAGCCATGCTTTTTATCTATTCTTTTTTCGTTACTATTTCAATTATATGGCGCCAGGTATCCATGTCAAGTGCATCACTTGGTTTACCACTTCCAATTATGCCGTAACCAACGATAGCACCCACAACGAGCGCTATTGCACATAAAAGAAGAACTACTATAATCCGTAACCAGATAGGAAAAGCACGACGCCTAGGCTTTTTATTTTGCTTCTTTTCAGCCTTTTGTTTTGCTTTTTGTTGCTTACGTGTCATAGTTTCTGAGGATAATTCTTCTTCTTGCATCGCCTTTTGACGACTCCGAGTAGTTTTCCCTGAAGATATTCCTTTTAGCTTAGTTTTCTTCTTTGGAATTTTCTTCTTCAGTTCCGTAGATAGCTTTTTCAAGCTGTCCACCAGCTTAGTCCACGCCTTGGAACGTCTTGTTTTTCTCTCTTCAGTTTTTACTTCTGGTTGGCTATTTGACATGGTTTGTTTCTCCTTACCTGCTTGAAAAATTCACACTAAATTAGTTACCGTAATTGATTTACAAGACCCATCATTTGATCGCTCATTGAAATAGTCTTGGCATTAAATTGATACGAACGCTGCGTTTTAATTAAGTCCGTCATTTCCTTTGATATATCTACATTCGACCGTTCCAATGCCCCACTTTTTAACAGTGTATCATTTGGATTAGTCGCTTGAATAATCTCATTCTGATTATAACCCAATTCCTGAAGATCTGGTAAGCGAAATGCATTTTGTCCAGTTGCTTCCAGTAATCTCGGGCGAACTGTTTCAACAATCGAAAATCTACCAGCTTCTTGCGTTTCATTTCCACGCTTCACAACAATTTGGCCATTGTCACGAATTGATATAGACTCAAACCCAGCAGGAATAACGATTGGACCATTTTCTCCAATCACAGGGTTCCCGTCATTTGTCGTCAACATGACAGCTTGATTGTTGTTTACTGGTGAAAGGTAAAATGCACCCGATCTGGTATAACGCGTTTCGGCAACTCCATTTTCAGTCACCTGAATTTGGAAAAGATGATTTTTTTCAAGAAGCGCTGTATCGAGTCCTCGGCCGGTTTCCGTTATTGCACCTAACGACAGATTTATGTTAGTTGAACCGAGTTTAGCACCCGTTCCAATCCGCAATCCATCAGGTGTTAGACGGCCTTCAGCATTTGCAGGATCTTTCATGTTGTTAATTTGCTGGAACAATAAGGAAGAAAAATCTGCTTGGCGACTCTTATAGCCGGTTGTTTGGCTATTTGCCAAATTGTTACCAATCAAATCGAGTTTATTCTGCAGCTGATTCATCGTAACTGCTGCCTGTATCATGGTTCTTGACATGAAAGCCCTCCTAGCCTAGTCGTCCGACCTCGTTAACCGCTTTTCCCATACTCTCATCATATGCTTTTAAGACGCGTTGATTCGTTTCAAACATACGATATGACTCCATCATTTGTGTCATTGCTTGAAGTGAATCCACATTAGACCGCTCTAAAAAACCCTGCTGAATGGTATATGTTGTCCCGGCAGGAGCTGCACCTGCATCACCAGTGAACAATCCATTTCCCTCTTTTGCCATTTGATTGGCATCTGGCGTATACGCAATTCCTAAGGGTATATTTTGCCCATCTACCTGAACATTTCCGTCTTGAGTTACCGTAAAGTCAAGTCCATTTGTTTGGATTCGATTACCAGCTTGATCCAGTACATAATATCCTTGATTCGCAACTAAAAAACCTTGTCCATCAACGGTGAAATTACCATTTCTGGTATAGCGCTGCTCACCTGCTTCATTTTGTACGGAGAAGAACAATGCTCCAGTTTCATCTGGTAAAACGCCATTAATTAAAGCCATATCAGTCGATATTCCTGTTTCACGAATATCACCTTGGATAAACTTTGGCACGTTTTCCTGTACATAAACGCCTGTGTTCAATGTTCCAATCGAATAATTTCCAGGTACGTTAAAGCCACGCTCGGTTGGAAGCTCAGTCCCCCCCATTTGTTTCATCAACATTTCAGGAAATGCACGTAATGTAGGCTGATCCGCTTTATAGCCTGGCGTATTTACATTAGAAATATTATTTGCCAATGCTTCCTGACGACGTTGCTGTGCAATCATTCCACTTGCGGCAGTATAAAATCCTCGTAACAAAACGTTCAACCCCCTTAATAGATTGGAAAAGCGAGTATATCTATATAGAAAGACTTCTATTTAAAAAGTGTTTAGATACTTTTTTAAAAAATTACAAAGCTCTCTTACGTTCAATTTTATCAATGTTTTCAAGCATAATCCCTGTTCCTCTTGCAACGCAATTCATCGGCTCGTCTGATAAAAATACAGGTACTTTTAATTCTTCGGCTAGCAATTGGTCTATGCCATGGATCAACGCTCCACCACCGGTCAAAATAATCCCGCGATCAATAATATCCGCAGATAATTCAGGCGGTGTACGTTCCAACACTCGCTTTGCACCTTGCGTAATTAGATTAGCTGATTCCTTAAGCGCACTAGATATTTCATCTGAATAAACCGTAATCGTACGTGGCAAACCGCTCACCAT
Organism: Virgibacillus carmonensis; assembly: GCF_057836705.1. Classification (NCBI taxonomy): domain Bacteria; kingdom Bacillati; phylum Bacillota; class Bacilli; order Caryophanales; family Bacillaceae; genus Virgibacillus; species Virgibacillus carmonensis. Next base: position 72,933 of record NZ_JBYQFJ010000018.1, read on the forward strand.
GTCACGTCCACGAATATCCATTTCTTCTTTACGTGAATTCTCGAAAACAGTCGCCACATTAATTTTAATTTGTTCAGCTGTACGTTCTCCAATAAGCAATTTATAATGCTTCTTTATGTATTGGAGAATTTCCGCGTCAAATTTATCGCCAGCCATTTTGATTGACTCTGCCGTTACAATATCACCCATTGAAAGAACAGCTATATCTGTCGTTCCCCCACCGATATCAACAACCATATTTCCACTGGGTTGGAAAATTTCCATCCCCGCACCGATTGCTGCTACTTTTGGTTCCTCTTCTAAGTATATCTTTTTACCGCCTGATTTCTCGGCAGCCTCTCTTATAGCTTTTTGCTCAACCTTTGTAATATTAGTCGGACAACAAATCAACATTCTTGGTTTTGATAAAAATCCACGAACATTAATCTTATTTATAAAATGCTTTAACATCGCTTCTGTTACATCAAAGTCAGCAATAACCCCATCTTTCAATGGACGAATGGCTTCAATATTACCTGGTGTACGTCCAACCATGCGCCACGCGGATTCGCCTACTTCTAAAACTTTTCCAGTAGTCTTATCCATCGCCACAACAGATGGTTCATTTAATACAATTCCTTTACCTTTTACATGAATTAAAACATTGGCAGTTCCAAGGTCAATTCCAATATCACGAGAAAACATTAATTTAGATCCTCCCTGTTCACAATTACTATCTCACATTTGTCAACGAACACAATGCTACTAATATTATATTTTACCACAAAATGTCTAAAATTAATGCAAATAAACAAAAATTACGCGTGATTTTTCGACTAATTGAGACAGGACTTATCAAGAGTTATGAAATATTACGTTTTATTTGAATCAGATCTCACCTGTAACTTTAATCCGGAATTGAGCGTTGATTTATCGGAGCGAGTGTTGATATCTGGGATTGATTGTTGATTTATCGGGGCGAGTGTTGATATCCGGATTTGAACGTTGATTTATCGGGGCGAGTGTTGATATCCGGGATTGAGCGTTGATGTCTGGGATTGATTGTTACTATTCCTTTATTTTTTTAAAGGATTTTTTTAAATCATGTTGAATTATAACTATACAACAAAATAAGGAGTGACTTTTATTGTACTTGACTTTTAGAAAAAAGCCGTATTCCGTGTTAACTTATGAGGCATTGTTTCGAAGGTTATTACCCAAGCATAGGGATAACGAATTCATACGCGGAAAATATCTATCCGAAGTTTCCGGGTATATTGGAGAGAAGAATGTTGATTACAAACTTTCTCTTTACCCATTTAAGGACACACTTGTTATTCAGGGTATCCGTCTTAAAAATGGCTCTCATCACTTTCAAATTGACACCTTAATTCTCAGCCAGTATTTTATCTGCATTTTAGAAATAAAAAATTATAAAGGAACAGTTGAGTATGATTCCAATTTCCAGCAGTTTATTCAAACTATTGGTGATGAGAAGAAAGGATATCGAAACCCAATTTATCAGGCAGAGGCCCAAAAAGATAACTTGGAGGCATTGCTACAAGTGATGCAAATTTATGAAATTCCAATTGATTATCTGGTGGTAATTAGTGACCCGCGTACAATTATCAAGAGTAATCAGGGAATGAAGGAAGTATATGATAAAATTATCCATGCTGATAGCCTTCCAATTTATTTGAATAAAATGAGGGAACGATATAAAAAAGAGGTAACAAGCAAATCAGCACTAAATAAGATTTATCAAACTCTTTTAAAGATGCAAATTCCATTACAACCTCAATTATTAAATCAGTTCCAATTAACCGATCGGCATTTGGTTAAAGGGGTTACTTGTCCTGCTTGTCAGCGTTCTCCAATGATTCGTTCCCATCGGGCCTGGCTTTGTAAGGAATGCCTTGCAACAAATAAAGATGCCCACAAACAGATCCTCTTTGATTACTTTCTACTTCATAACCGAATGATTACCAACAAAAAATGTAAGGAACTTCTACAAATAAACTCTGGTAGTGTGACGTATACTTTACTAAATTCAATGGGGCTGAATTGTTCCGGGAAAAATAAAGGCAGACATTATTTAGCACCACTTAAAGATGATTACCCACAAGATTCGTTCGTCCCAATCCAAAATAAACGATTAATTTTTGACTAGGAAGATGTTCCAAAATTGGGAGGACAATTAGATATCTCAGCTCGAATGTTGATTTATTGGATGAAGCGTTGATATCCCAGCTCGAATGTTGATTTATCAGATGAAACGTTGATATCCTAGCTCGAATGTTGATTTATCAGATGAAACGTTGATATACCAGCTCGAATGTTGATTTATCAGATGAAGCGTTGATATCCCAGCTCGAATGTTGATTTATCAGATGAAGCGTTGATATCCCAGCTCGAATGTTG
>NZ_JBYQFJ010000019.1:0-74240 GCF_057836705.1 Virgibacillus carmonensis
GATATCCTGGAACGAGCGTTGATTTATTGAGTTAAGCGTTGATATCCTGGAACGAACGTTGATTTATTGAGTTAAGCGTTGATATCCTGAAACATCCTGGAACGAGCGTTGATTTATTGAGTTAAGCGTTGATATCCTGAAACATCCCGGAACGAGCGTTGATTTTATCATTCGGCAGTTATCAAAAAACTATAATTTGACACCCAAAACTAAAATGCCACTCCCCAACAAAATCGGAAAGCGGCACAAAACAAAATTATTTAATTTCAAATGCCCAGGTTCCATTGCGGAAAACAGGTTCTGTTGTTCCATCCTGCATGACACCATCAATATCAAGGTTTTCAGACCCAATCATAAAGTCAACGTGCGTTAAGCTGTCGTTAACACCATGCTTGTCCAATGCATCACTATCCATGTCTGCTCCGCCCTCAAGATTGGTTGGGTATGCTTTCCCAAGTGCAATATGGCAAGATGCATTTTCATCGAATAATGTGTTATAAAAAATCAATCCTGATTGTGATACAGGTGATTCATGTGGTACCAACGCAACCTCACCTAGACGTCTAGCACCATCGTCCGTATCTAGTAAATGCTTTAATGTATCTTCCCCTTGTTCTGCTTTAAAATCGACTACTTTTCCTTCTTTAAATGTTAATGAGAAATTGTCGATTAGGCTTCCACCATAGTTTAATGGTTTGGTACTTGAAACTGTTCCGTTAACGCCATATTTATGTGGCATAGAAAATACTTCTTCTGTTGGCATATTCGGATTGAACGTGATGCCTTTTGCAGAATTAGCTGATCCGCCTTTCCAGATATGCCCTTCTGGAAGTTCCAATTCAAGATCAGTTCCCGGTGCTTTGTAAATTAATTTCTTATAATTTTTCTTATTCATCAACTCACGTGCAGTCTTCAATGTATCATTGTGTGCATCCCATGCTGCGATTGGATCTTCTTGATCAACACGGACAATTTTTACAATTGCATCCCAAAGGCTTTCAATTGCATCATCCTTTGATTGATCAGGGAAAATTTTCTGTGCCCAATCACCTGTTGGGATTGAAATAATAGACCAAGTTATAAGGTCATTCATCGTGTACTTACGGAAACTTGTCATAGCCTGTGCAGCAGCTTTATTTGCTTTGGCAACACGTGCTGAGTCAATATCCTTTAACAAGTCTGGGTTAGTGGAGCGAATCGACAATACAGCTGCACCGTCTTCCGCGTACATATCGTGTAATTTCACTCTCCACTCAGGAAAATCTGCAATCACTTCATCTGGTGCATTTTCATATTTTAAAAGTGTAAGCTCATCATCTACCCAATTAATATGTACATCTTTAGCACCTATTTCATATGCTTTACGAACAACAATTTTAGTGAATTCCGCACCTTCAATTGGTGCATTAATCATAAGTGCCTGATCTTTTTGTAAGTTAACGCCTGTACGTAATGCAAGTTCTGCATACTTTTCTTTTATTTTTTGGCTTACCATTCTATTCCCTCCGTTGAAATCATATATTTCGTGTACCGTTATTATTTCATAAATGAACAAAAATTACCAAGCAATTGTTCAAATTATGCAAAAATGTTGTTTCCAATTATTGTATATTTGTCCATTTACTAATCTATTGGCTAATTTACGTATCACCCTAGAATGTGTTATACTGTTATCAAGTTACTTTTCGTAATTAATAGTATAAAAAATCATATAAATTAAGTATAAAAACCATTTTAAAAGAGGTGATCTTCATGCAAGAATTATGTCCGCGATTTGAAAATGCTATGCAACTTGTCAGCAAACGCTGGGTCGGCTTGATTCTTTTCGATCTTTTAAAAGGCAAAAAACGCTTTTCTGAAATGGAAGCAGACTTACCGATTAGCGGAAGGTTGCTCTCTGATCGATTAAAAATGTTGGAACAAGAAGGTATTGTTGAGCGTAATATTTACTCCGAGTTTCCTGTTCGTATTGAGTATTCTTTGTCTGAAAAAGGGAAAGCACTAGAACCAGTAATTCAGGAAATTCAGCGTTGGGCTGAGGATTGGGTTACATTAGAAAAACAAACTGAAGAAGAAATAAAGTAAATGATAGGCTGTTTTACAAACAGCCTATTTTTTGTGCTTAAGTTACGGACTAATCAATCCCGAAGCTTCTTCCCTAACATAAACTGCAGCATAACATTTGCTGCCACTCGACTTGTCATGTTCCTTATATCCATTGTCGGATCAATTTCTACAATATCCATTGCTTTAACTTTTTCATATTTTGCTGCAAAATGCACCGCAGACAAAAGTGTATGGCTATCCATTCCCCCAGGTCCAATAGCAGGGCACCCTGGCGCGAAAGCTTGATCCAATACGTCCATGTCGACAGATAAATAAATAACATCTACTTGACCCGTAAGTCTTTTCATTTCACGTTCTAAAATTTTATTGATAAATTCACGCGTCAGATCTTGCATCGTATACACGATAACCCCTTGCTCTTTGGCATAATCATCATAGGCTTTAGCATTGGTAAAATCCCGTATACCAATCTGAATTAAATTTTTTCCTTCAATGACTCCGTCTTCTATCAACCGTCTGAATGGTGTTCCATTTGTTGGACCACCATCTTCCACATTGCGTAAATCATGATGGGCATCAAATTGAATAACGCCGACAGATAAATGTTTTTCTGAAAAGGCTTTAATTGATGAATGGCTAATCGCATGATCTCCGCCAAGCACCATCCAAAATTTTGCAGCATCCGTTTGATAAATATCAAAAAGTCCTTCATACAAACGTTGCTGGTTGCCGATTACATCTGTTGGATCCATGTTGATATCGCCAAAGTCAACAATTGAATCCACAAAATCCACACCCGTATCACCTGAAAAAGTGGTGTAGCTTTGCAAGGCTGATCGAATTGCAGTCGGGGCAAAGGACGCCCCTGAATGACTAATCGATGATTTGGAAAAAGGTGCGCCTGCGATGGCGAATTCAACTATTTTTCCATTTTTCCATGGGGATAGCAGCTCTTTGACCTTTGTTGTATAACGATCTTTAAACACTGCTTCGCCTGCAGGTTTAACATGTCTCAAATGAGTCATCGTATTGCCTGCCTTTCATATAGGACGGCTCCGTTTTTTACAACTGTATTCACATGGTTAACCCCATAGTGATACGGAATATACATATAATTTGGTGCATCCCACAGAACAATATCTGCTTTTCGACCTGGGGCAATGGTTCCGGCTTCATACCCGCGGCCAATTGCATGTGCTGCATTTATCGTTACTGCGTGCCAAATTTCTTCTGGTGAGAGATTTAGCTTCAATGCTGCAATCGACATAATGAGCTGTAAATTCTCCGTTACAGAACTGCCCGGGTTAAAATCGGTTGAAATAGAAATTGCCGCACCTGCATCTACCATTTTCCGTGCAGGTGAATACGTATCTTTTCCAAGGTAAAAGCTTGTTCCAGGTAAAATAACCCCAATCGTATCAGATGCCGCTAATTGCTTGATGCCTTCATCAGACGCAACAGCTAAATGATCCCCACTAATCGCGCCGACTTCAACAGCAAGCTCTGTCCCACCAAGAGGGTCAATTTCATCTGCGTGAATTTTAACACCAAAACCTTTTTCCTTTGCTGCTAGTAGATATTTTCTTGACTGCTCGACTGTAAATACACCTGTTTCGGTAAAAATATCCACAAATTCGGCAAGATTCTTATCTTTAATTTCATCGAACATTTCAGCCATTTCATTCAAAAAAGCATCTGGATTTTCTTTAAATTCAGGTGGAATTGCATGTGCACCAAGAAAAGTTGAAACAAGATCTAATGGATGCTGCTCACTAGCGGCTTTTGCAACCTGAAGCTGTTTGAGCTCGGTTTCTTTGTCTAACCCATAGCCACTTTTTGCTTCAACTGTTGTAATTCCATGCATCGCCATTCGATCTAAATGAAATAAAGCTTTTTTTAATAAGTCGGCGTATGAAGTTTCTTTTGTTGAATTAACGGTAGATAAAATTCCACCCCCTTGCTTTAAAATCTCAAGATATGGAACATCCTGTTGTTTCAATGCCATTTCTTTTTCACGTGATCCACCAAATACTAAATGAGTATGGGGCTCGACTAAACCAGGTGTAACAAGTTTGCCCTTTGCATCAATGGTGCGGACAGCTTGGATATCAGCTGCATTTTCAGACGAGCCAATCCATTCCACTTTTCCTGCGCGTACAGCAACGGCTGCATCCTCTATCACAGCTAAATCGTTCATGTTATGACCTTTCACAGGTCCTTTTTTATCCATCGTAAGTAATTGTCCAATATTGGTAATAAGTAAATCTATGTGCATGATGTATAACTCCTTTCTATTTTTTCGTTGGGATCGTAATGTCATGTTCCTCAGCAAAGTCAATGGCAGATTCATAGCCTGCATCTGCATGGCGGATGATGCCCATACCAGGGTCTGTTGTTAACACACGTTCCAAACGCTCGTGCGCTAGATCCGTACCGTCCGCTACCGCAACCATTCCTGCATGTAGAGAATACCCCATACCAACGCCACCACCATGATGGAAGGAAATCCATGAACCACCAGCAGCCGTATTAATGAGCGCGTTTAATACTGCCCAGTCCCCTACCGCGTCACTGCCATCTTTCATTCCCTCTGTTTCACGGTTTGGCGATGCAACGGATCCACAATCTAAGTGGTCACGTCCGATAACAACTGGTGCTTTTATTTCACCTTTTCGAACAAGATCATTTATTGCTAACCCCATTTTCATGCGTTCGCCATAGCCCAGCCAACAAATACGAGAAGGAAGGCCTTGAAACGCAATTTGATCATGTGCCATGTCAATCCAACGAATCAATGCTTCATTTTTTGGGAAAAGTTCTTTAATCAACCGATCTGTACGGTAAATATCTTCGGGATCTCCTGAAAGTGCTACCCAGCGAAATGGTCCTTTTCCCTCTGTAAATAATGGGCGAATATAGGCTGGTACAAATCCAGGAAAATCAAACGCCTGCTCTACACCTTCGTCATGTGCTACCTGGCGGATGTTGTTTCCGTAATCAAAAACGATGGAACCCCTCTCTTTATACAAAAGCATTGCTTCCACATGTTTAGCCATGCTAGCTTTTGATTTTACCGTGTATGTTTCTGGGTCCAATCCCCGTAATGCAACCGCTTCTTCAATGGTAATCCCAATTGGGACATAGCCATTCAACGGATCATGTGCAGATGTTTGATCTGTTACAATATCAATGTTAATATCTTTCGTTAGAAGTTCATGGTGTACTTCTGCCGCATTCCCAAGAAGAGCGATAGACAGAGCTTTCCCTGCAACACGTGCTTCTTTTGCTAAGGAAATTGCTTCATCAATACTTTCCGTCATAACATCGCAGTATTTTGTTTTTAAACGTTTTTCGATTCGGCTTTTATCTACTTCAACGGCGATAACAACCCCTTCATTCATCGTTACAGCAAGTGGTTGTGCCCCGCCCATTCCGCCAAGTCCAGCGGTCAGCGTAATTGTTCCTTTTAATGATCCATTGTAGTGTTTTTTTGCAAGTGAAGAAAATGTTTCATACGTTCCTTGTAAAATTCCTTGGGTACCAATATAAATCCAGCTACCAGCGGTCATTTGGCCATACATCATCAAACCTTTTTGATCAAGTTCATGAAAGTGCTTCCAATTTGCCCACTTTGGTACTAAAACAGAATTAGATAACAATACACGTGGTGCGTGTTTATGTGTTTTAAACACCCCAACAGGCTTACCAGATTGGATTAGCATCGTTTCGTCATTTTCTAAGTTTCGTAACGTTTTAACAATCGCATGAAACGCGTCCCAATTCCGTGCAGCTTTTCCAATGCCACCATATACAACAAGTTCTTCTGGATTTTCAGCAACCTCAGGATCGAGGTTATTGTAAAGCATACGTAACGCCGCTTCTTGCTCCCAACCTTTACATTCTAGTTCCAATCCCCTTTTCGCTCTTACATCAACCTTATTCATGAAAGACTCCCCCTTTTAGACTTATATTTGAATGTGCATCATTTTTTAACCAGGTTGTTAGATTCGTTATATCTGTTGCAAAAATACGGTCAGTTGTAATACTGGGAACAACCTCACGGGCTTTTTTGTAAAATTCTTTTGTAACGGTTCCCATTTGATCTGTACCGCGATACTCAACCGCTTGCATCGCACATATGAGTTCAATCGCTACCACATGTCGTGAATTTTGCAACATTTGTAAGGCGTGCCGTGCAGCTATCGTACCCATACTGACATGATCTTCCTGGTTAGCTGAGGATGGAATTGAATCAACACTTGCTGGATGTGCAAGCGTTTTATTTTCGGATACAAGTGATGCAGCACTATATTGCATGATCATCGCACCAGACTCAAGGCCAGGGTTCGGACTTAAAAATGCCGGTAAATCATTTAGTTGCGGATTTACCAAACGTTCAATCCGCCGTTCAGCTATGTTCGCAATTTCAGCTATTCCAAGTTTGATAAAATCCATGGCAAATGCGATTGGTTCACCGTGAAAGTTGCCGCCAGATATCACTTTATTTTGGTCTGAGAAGATTAATGGATTATCGGTAACAGCATTCATTTCGGTAAATAGTTTTTCTCTTGCATAATTGATTGTTTGCCAGCATGCACCAAGAACCTGTGGGATGCATCTGATTGAGTAGGCATCTTGAACACGTAGTTCGCCCTGCCTTGTGATGAGCTCACTGTCTGCTAGGATATTACGCATTCGTTCTGCCACATCCATCTGTTCCTGGTGACCACGAGCAGCATGTAAATCCGCATCACATGCATCGATGATTCCATGCAGCCCTTCCATCGTCATCGCAGCCACTAATTCACTTTGATGAAGCAATTTGTCGGCTTCAAGATAGGTAACAACACCAACAGCGGTCATTGCTTGTGTTCCGTTTATAAGTGCGAGTCCTTCTTTTGCTTTTAATGTGAGTGGTTTAATTCCTTCTTGATGAAGCGCATCAAAAGCTGGGATTTTTTTGCCTTGATAGATAACATCCCCTTCTCCCATAAGTCCAAGCGCCAAATGAGAAAGTGGTGCAAGATCCCCACTTGCCCCAAGTGAACCCTGCTGTGGTACGACAGGATGGATACCACTATTTAATAACTTGAGAAGTTGATTAACTAAAACAAGCCGTACACCTGAATATCCTTGCGATAATGCATTTGCCCGAAGTAAGAGCATTGCCCGTGTGATACTTTCAGAAAATGCTTCCCCCACCCCACAAGAATGAGAGTGAATCAGGTTTAGTTGTAAGTCTTCTAGATCAGTGTCTTCAATTACCACATCACTAAATTTTCCAAAGCCTGTGTTAATCCCATACATCGTTTTTTTATCCATGATAAGCTTATCAACTGTTTCGCGATTTGCTTCTATGTTAATACATGTTTCATTTGCTAACTTCACTTTCTCATTTCCAAAAACTACGCGTTTCAATTCTTCAAATGTAACTGTTTTTCCAGTTAAAATAACCATGGTAAACCTCCTTCTAGTACCGCTTTACTAGGATAAAGCAATGAAAGTAAAAAGAGGCTACGGTTATAAACCGAGCCTCTTTGATTGATCATTTAATTGATTTAATTGTATGTTGCTGCTTTTCATTAAAAGCACCCCGACTATTCGAAAATTCTTACCCTTATTGTAAGCGTTTTCTGTCAATGTTGCAACTATTCATAAAAGTATTTCAGGATATAAAAAATGACGTTGCGCGAAAAAAAACGCAAGTACCTATAACAGGCGCTTGCGTTTTTCATTACTCCTTATCCTGTTTTGCTTCTTTTCGATCCCAGAACTCGACACCGTCTTGATTTTCTAGTACATCACGGTAAAACACCGGGTCTTTTCCTTGTTTTCGTTGACGTTGGTAATCTTTTAATACACGATTTGCAATTTTAAATAGCTTGGTAATTGCGTACAAGTTAATTAACGCCATGATTCCCATCGATAAGTCAGCCAGCGCCCAGACTAAGTCAAAGGATACAACCGCACCAAATACTACCATTGCAAGCACTGCTATACGATAAATGAATAACGCTACTTTACTTTCTTTAATGAATCCAATGTTATTTTCTCCATAATAGTAATTCCCAAGAATAGAACTGTACGCAAATAGGAAAATTGCCACTGAAATAAAGACAGATGCCCAATCACCAATGTGAAATTCAAATGCACTTTGCGTCAGTTGGATCCCATCAAGGTCACTTCCTTGGTATCCGCCAGCTGAAATAATAATGAAACCTGTTGCACTACAAATTAAAATTGTATCAAAGAATACACCTAATGATTGGATCAATCCTTGTTTTGCAGGATGTGTGACTTCTGCAGTTGCAGCCGCGTTTGGTGCACTACCCATACCAGCTTCATTGGAAAATAGACCGCGTTTAATCCCCATTGAAATTGCTGCACCGAATCCTCCACCAGCTACCTCACGAATACCAAATGCATTAGCAAAAATAAGTGAAATCAGATCTGGAACTGCAGTAATATTCACGATTAACACGAAAACAGCAAGGATAATGTACAAAATTGCCATTATCGGCACTATGTATTGTGTTACATTCGCGATCGTTTTAAGTCCTCCGAAAATAACTACAGCAGTTAATAGGACAAGAATCATTGCCATAATGTTTTTACTGAAATCAAATTCGTTAGCAAATGCTAAACTTATTGTATTTGATTGCACCGAATTGAATACAAGTCCATACGTAAATGTAATTGTAATAGCAAAAAGAATCCCAAGCCAACGCTTATTAAGTCCTTTTTCCATATAATAAGCTGGACCACCACGATATTGATTTTTTTCAGGCACTTTATAAACCTGTGCTAGCGTACTCTCGACAAATGCCGTCGCAGCACCTAACAACGCAATGATCCACATCCAAAAGATTGCTCCTGGACCACCAATTGCTATGGCAGATGCAACACCAGCAAGGTTTCCAGTTCCTACCCGCGATGCAGCACTAATAGCAAATGCCTGAAAAGATGATGTCCCTTTTTTCCCTTTCGCACTCATTGTTCGTTTATCGAATAATACCCGAAACATTTCAGGTAAGTATCTAAATTGGACGAATTTTGTTTTTATGGTAAACCAAAGGCCAAGACCAATTAGAACAATAATTAACAAATAATCCCATAAAACGCCATTAACTTCTCCGACCATACTCTCGATGAAACTCATGTTTTGTTCTCCCTCCGGATGTTTGCATATGATTTTTATTTTAATACTTGCTATTTTATATACCCTTTGCAGTTTACTCATAATCTATATTTCATAAATAGACCCTCAATATTTTATCATAACTGCAAAGAAAAACATAATTGGAAGGTGGAATGATATAAGTGTTGATATCCGGAACGAGTGTGGATATATCGGATTAAACGTTGATATCTGGCGGAGAGTGTTGATTTATCGGATTTAGTGTTGATATCCCGCAGCGAGTGTTGATTTATCGGATTAAGCGTTGACATCCGGCAGCGAGTGTTGATTTATCGGATTTAGTGTTGATATCCCGCAACGAGTGTTGATTTATCGGATTAAGCGTTGATATCCGGCGGAGAGTGTTGATTTATCAGATTAAACGTTGATATCCGACGGAGAGTGTTGATTTATCCAGATAAGCGTTGATATCCTAAATTGAGCTTCAAGCATAATCAAGCGCAACAAGCCTTTGCAAATAAAAAAAGCGCAAGGGCCTTGAAAGACACGACAAGCATAAGCAGAACGGTGCAGTGTGGATGGGTTCCTCGCACGGAAGCGAACTGCTTATGTCTCGAGTGTCTAGGCGCTGGAGCTAGACAGACTTTCTTTTATACTTTCTTTACTCTTAAAAAAAGCCGCCTCAAAATAGAAGCGACTCATCATACAAGTTTTATCTGTCCCAAGGGAACTCGGTGCCAAAAGCTGTTGCTAGTTCTTTTGAGTTGGCACGACGTTCTTTACGGTGCTTTGCTCTTACTGGTGCATGTTGGTTGAGATTTTTTTCGAATTCAGTTTCTGGTACAACAGATTTAACTGGGATTGGCTTCCCATTTTCATCCACGGCAACAAATGTTAAAAAGGCTGTGGTGCACACCTTCCGCTCTCCTGATAGTAAATGTTCTGTTACTGCTTTGACGAATACTTCCATCGATGTATTGTGTGTCCATGTTACGAAAGCTTCGACACAAATGGAGTCTCCCTCTTTTACTGGTGCGAGAAAATCGACTGAATCGGTGGAGGCTGTAACTACTGTTTCTCTGGCATGACGGGCTGCTGCTATAGCTGCTACATCATCAATATGTGCCATCAGTTTTCCCCCGAACAATGTTCCATGTGTATTGGTATCTGGTGGTAGTACATGGGATGTTTTAACCGTTAATGAATTTCTGCATGTATTTTTTTCCATTTTTATTGCCCTCCTGCTATCTTATAAAATTGGTGAGAGTAGTCGAGAGATGGATTCTTTAAACCGAATACCAATCGACCGTTGTTCATATAACTTCTTGGTCATCTGAGTGGAAAGACTAATATCCTCCATATAACTTGCCACCAATTTCCCTGCAACAGTACTGTCATATAAGAATGCATTCCCTTCAAAGTTTAACCTAAAGCTGCGGACATCAATATTTGCTGTCCCAACTGATGCGATTTTCCCATCTACTATAATGGTTTTGGAATGAAGAAATCCATTTTGGTAAATATACACTTCTGCACCCGCCTTAAGCAAATCGCCAATATAGGAAAATGTAGCCCAATAGACAAATGGATGGTCTGGCTTATTTGGGATCATAATCTTTACATTAACCCCTGAAAGACAGGCAATTCGTAATGCATCCGCAAGACTCTCATCGGGAATGAAGTATGGTGTTTGAATATAAACATATTTTTTAGCTGAGAGAATCATTTTAATGTAACCATTTTTAATTTGTTGCCATTCAGAATCCGGGCCGCTTGAAACAATTTGAATCCCAACATCTCCAGCAGAAAGAGCAGTAGGATAGAATCGTTCATCATATAAAATATCATTTCGCGAAGCTTGATTCCAATCCAAAATAAAGCGTGTTTGCATATGATGGACAGCATCCCCTATTACACGCAGATGTGTATCACGCCAATAACCAAACTTCGTATTTTTGCCCAAGTATTCATCACCAATATTGAAACCGCCTATATAGCCAACTTTTCCGTCTATTACAGCGATTTTTCTATGGTTACGATAATTGATTTTCATATTGATTTTAGGGATTTTTGGAGGGAAAAATGCCTCTACCTGCCCACCAGCTTGGCGAATTCGTTTAATGAACTTTCTACTTAGTGTGCGCGATCCCATATCATCATATAAGACACGAACCTCCACACCTTCATTTGACTTTTTCACTAACACATCTGCAATCTGTTTTCCAAGTCCATCATAACGAATGATATAATAGAGCAAATGAATGTGATCATTAGCCTTTTCCAAGTCTTGCAGTAATGCCTTAAACTTTTCTATTCCATCCGTATAGATATCCACCTTGTTATCTTGTGTAAAAATCGCATCATTATTTCGTAAATGCATGTAGTACAGATCTTTATATTCACTTAATTCTTTCTGTTTAAAAACAAATGTATTTTCTTCTAAGGCACGAAGTTGAGCCTGTACGGAGCGCTTGACTCCCAGCTTACTTTTCGTCTCCCAAGTAAATATATGTTTATTACTAATCTTCTTGCCAAACACCAAATAAAGGAAAAACCCTGCAATTGGAATTAGTAATAGCACCATTAACCATGCCCAAGTCGATGTAGCATCTTTTCGTTCCAAAAATATAATGGTAAATGCTAAGCCCATGTTTGATATGATAATAAATGCTAAAAGGTAAGGCATAAATTCCAAAGCGACTTTCTCCTTTCAAAAATAATATTTTCTTAGTATCCATAATATAGCACAAATTAATCCAACAAGTTGAGGCGATTAAGATGAAAAGTAAAAAACATGCTTTGGTGATTGGTGGAACTGGGATGCTGGCTCAAGTGTGTCATGCGCTCGTTAATGATTATTACTATGTATCCGTCATCGGTCGTAGTACTATTCGTCATCAACAGTTAAACGATTCAAGTCCCGATTCTGCTAAAATACATGCAATTGAAACGGACTACCGTGATGATGATCATCTTAGGCAAGAGCTGCATAAAGCTTTTCAAGCAGTTGGCATACCAGACCTTGTGGTTAGTTGGATTCACGCCTCAGCACCACATGCACTTGATTCGCTAATCGACGAAATAACCAGCATTAATCAAACAAAAACTTGGAAATTATTCCATGTGCAAGGTAGTTCCCGCTTTTTTGAAAAGGAAAACACGCCTATACCTGACAATTGTCGGTACAGACGCGTTTATTTAGGATTTATCGTAGATGGTACAGATTCTTCACGCTGGTTGACACATAACGAGATCTCTACTGGAGTGGTTCGCGCCATTCAGACTGATCAAACAGAAACAGTTGTAGGCACACTGGAACCATGGGATAAACGACCATAAGCTGTTAAAGTTGATTCAGCGCTTGTTCTATATCAGCCCAAATATCTTCCCATGCCTCGAGTCCTGTGGATAAACGAATTAGTTGATCCGTAATTCCCATTTGTTTTCTTGACTCCTCAGGAATAACGGAGTGTGTCATCGTCGCAGGGTGCTGGATAAGTGTCTCTGCGTCACCAAGGCTCACCGCGATTTTAATAAATGACAGCTTATTCAGCAAGCCCTGAGCATCCGCTTTCGTTCCATTTATAGTAAACGCAATGATGCCTCCACCACGTTTCATTTGTTTTTTGAAAATCGGATAATCAGCGTGGTTTTCATCACCTGGGTAATAAACATCGCATACTTTCGGATGGCTTTTCAGCTTTTCAAAAATTTTCTCTGCATTATCCGAATGGCGGTCTAACCTGATTGGTAATGTTTTTAATCCACGGAGTAACAACCATGCATCAAAAGGTGAAATTATACCACCGATATCCTTTTGAGTAGTCATGGCTACTGAGTCTAAAAATTCTTTTTTCCCCACTACTAAACCAGCGACAACATCACCATGTCCGCCGATGTACTTCGTTGCACTATGAAGTACGACATCACAACCATGTTCGAGTGGTTGCTGTAAATATGGCGATGAAAAGGTATTATCTACTACTACAGGTATATTAAATTCCTTTGCAACGTCTGCAACCATTTGTAAATCGATTAATTTCATCGTAGGATTGATTGGTGTTTCCACATAAATACATGCTGTTTCGGGACGAATGAGACGACGAATTGCCCCTTCAGAATCCATTTCTGAAAAATCATGCGCTATATTATATTTATCCTTCATCATAGTCAATAGTCCAAATGTACATCCATATAGGCCGGATGAGCAGATAATATGGTCATTTGCCTTGGTCAGTGCGATTAATACTGCAGAAACAGCTGCCATTCCTGATCCAAAAGCAAGACCACGTTCACCCTTTTCCAGTGCAGCAATTCGCTCTCCTAATACAGCGACAGTTGGATTTCCGAGTCGCGAATAAATATAACCCTCTTCTTCCCCGGCAAATCTTTGTTCTCCTTGCTCGGCACTATCAAAGGTGAATGTAGAAGTTTGAAATAATGGCGTAGTTAAACTGCCTAACATATCTTTAGCATCATATCCCTCATGAATGACAGTTGTCTCAAAACGCTTTGAATTGGTACCCATTTTTTTCTCCCCCATTAATTTATACATGTGTATCTTAAACTATCATATATGATTTCCTGTTGTTTTGAAAGCGTTTTCCTTCATTATTATATAGAACATGCCGATTGCTTTTTATTAGAAAAAACTCTAAACTTATCTTACTTTATTATTTAATACTGGTAGAAAGATAGATTGGGAGTGTTAGTTGTGGAGCAAAATGACGAAAAAATTGGAATAATATACACTGCTAGCGCATATTTCTTATGGGGATTCCTGCCGATATACTGGAAGTTCATTCAAGAAGTTTCAGCAGGAGAGATATTAGCACACCGGATTATCTGGTCTTTTCTATTTATGGTTGCTATTATTCTTGTAATGCGAAAAGGAAAATCCTTTAGTAAAGAATGTAAGTTAATTATTAGGGATAAACGCAAGCTGATTGGGATTATGCTTGCATCTGTCATGATTAGTATAAACTGGCTCACCTATATTTGGGCTGTAAATAGTGACCATGTAATCCAAGCAAGCCTAGGATATTATATAAATCCGTTGGTTAGTATTTTGCTGGGGATTATTGTTTTAAAGGAAACCTTAACAAGAAGACAACTATTGTCCTTTATTCTAGCCGGTGTTGGGGTGATTTATTTAACCTTTAGTTATGGTGTATTCCCTTGGGTCTCTCTCTTATTGGCGTTCAGTTTTGGATTCTATGGTCTTTTGAAAAAAATGGTCGATGTAGGTGCCATGTTCGGGTTAGCAATTGAGACCATGATCGTAACACCTTTAGCACTTATATATGTTCCTATATTTACAGAAAACACATTTGCTCAAAATTACTTCTTATCGAGCACAAATTTATTATTAATTGGGGCTGGTATCGTAACCGCAATTCCATTATTATTATTTGCAAGCGGTGCGAAAAAAATCCCATTATCAATGGTTGGGTTTTTACAATACATTGCACCAACTATCATGCTAATATTAGGTGTGTTTGTTTACCATGAAACGTTCTCAACTTCTCACCTAGTTTCATTTATGTTAATCTGGATTGCATTAATCATTTATATGGGTTCTGCATATCGCAGACCATCAAATAGACAAAGAAAAAAAGCGTAAGACCTTTAAGTAATGTGATACTTTCACTAAAATAAGGGTATACATGATAAGGGGTATTTAACACGCTCGTAACGTAAAGAAAATATACTATTCATAGGTGTGGTCATCATGAAGAAAAAAACAGCTATTATTACTACAGGAGTATTATTGGTAGGGTTAATGATTTTCATCATTATTTCAACCTCGTATTCCCCCATCGACAAGGCGCTGGACAAAGCTAAAATAGAAGATGAAAAAGATAAATTAGAAAAAGAAAAGGAAAAAAAGGAAGCAATTGAAGAAAAAGAGATAGAAACAGAGGATAATGTTACAGGAAAAGTGAAAGACTTGGTAACGGGTGCTGTTCAAGAAACAATTGATTTTCTCACAAATAATGAAGCACGGGTTGTAGCAATTGGTGATTCACTGACACAAGGTGTTGGTGATGAAACTGGTAATGGTGGTTACATTGGAATGTTAGAAACTGCTTTGAATTCAACAGAGGAAACGATTGTTGAATTTGAAAATTACGGCAAACGTGGCCGCCGCTCTGATCAACTTTTAAAATATTTGGAGGACCCTAAAGTAGCAACGTCAATTGCAGATGCAGATATTGTGTTGATCACAATTGGAGCAAATGACATTATGCAAGTAGTGAAAGAAAACTTTGCGAATATAACCATTGACGACTTTAAAAAAGCTCGCGTGGGGTATGAGAACCGCTTAAAGCGGATTTTTGAAAAGATTTATTCCTTAAACCCTCAGGCAGAGGTTTATTTCCTAGGATTTTATGATCCTTTCGGGAGATATTTCCCGCAAGTTAAAGAACTGGGAATCATCGTTCGAAACTGGAATCAAACTGGCAAAAGTGTTACCCAACAATATGAAAATGCCACATATATTCCGACAATTGATTTATTCGATGACCAAAATGTTGATTTATTTTGGAGGGATAATTTCCATCCAAACTATAAAGGCTACCATCGAATAGCGGAAAGAGTTTTGGAATTTCTGCACAAAGAAGAATAAGGTACTATGGAAGAAAGGTGGGCATCTATGAAAAGACGAGACAAACAGCTGAAATCGAAATGGAAATGGAAAAAATACTTTTATATTTTGCTCACAGCTAACGTAGTTATTTTGATTGGTATTATTCTATTAATTTTCTGGCCAGTGTCAAGTTCAACCATTCCAACTGCAGAACAGGTTGATGAACAAAAGAGCTCGCAATTTATTGTACGAACAACAAGGGACAATTTAAATGATCTAGTCAATGCATATCTAGATAAATTACTCGATAACTCACGACACCATTACAGTATTGAGTTAAAAGATGACGTACATTTAATAGGAGAACTGCCCGTTTTTTCTACAACCATCCCACTCTCTGTTCACTTTGAACCACTTGTACAGAAGAACGGGGACGTTATTTTGAAACAAAAGTCTATTTCTGTGGGTTTATTAGAGCTCCCGAATCAAAAAATTATGGAGTATATGAAAAAATACTTACCAATGCCAGAGTGGGTAACCGTGAATCCAAAAAAGGAAGAGCTTTATCTAGCTGTTACAAATATGGATATACGTAGTAACTTCAAAGTTAGTATTGAACATTTTGACTTAGAAGCAAATAATCTCGCATTTAAAATTCATGTCCCTTACCAGTCACTAGGAATAAAGCCTGATAATTATTAATTGAATTGACGGCAACAAAAGGTCTAAAGCAAGCCATTCTCTCACTTGTTTTAGACCTTTTGTTTTATTCTATATATATTTCATTCATCTGTTTGATTTTGTTTTTAACTTGTTCTACCAAATGGTCAGGTGATAATACCTTGGCATGACTTCCCCAGGTTAAGATCCAATTAATTAGACCACTGGATAGCTTTGCTTTAGTCGTTAATATAAAATGCTCATCATCAATCTTTTTGATATCAGCTTCTTTACCAAACCGGTCTAATACAACATTAACCAAATCTATGTGAAAACGTATTTTAATCCAAATCTCTTCCCCAGCAAACATGTGAAAACTTTGATTTATGTATTCTTGCAAATAGAAGTCCTTACTTTTCACAAACGATTGGTCGCTTATTTCAATACTTCGAATCCGGTCCAAACGATAATGCCTAATTTCCTTTGTTTCTTTAAAGTATCCAATTAAATAGTAAAAATCATTTTGCCAGATCAATGCATATGGTTCTACATGATACTGATCACCGTTACGATGAAACGAAAATTCTTTATTTACATTGTATTTCCCATATTTATAAGTTAGAGATTTTCCCTCTGAAATAGCCCGGTGAACACAATCAATGTTAAGTTTAACCAAATCATAATCCATATTCGTAGATTGACTAAACAAAATCGGTTCTGGCAATGTCTTTCCGATATGCTTACTAGTCAGTTGCTTCATCTTTCTGATTAACTTTTTCTTTTCATTCGTTGTAATAAATCGTGCAGATAGAATAGCATCAATCATAAGTCGCAATTGATAAGTCTCGAATAATCTGGCCTGATGACTGTAAAATATCTTTCCGAACTTCCCTTTATTTTTTACAATTTCAAAATCCAATTCGTCCAAAATTTCCAGATCTCGCTTGATGGTACGGTGGTCAACTCTCAATTCCTCACCAGTTATATGACGTAACTTTTCGCTCAGTTCATCAATGCCTACCTCATTAAAATCGTCTGTATCCGCAAACAAAATTTCTTTTACTTTTAATAAACGATAATTACTTCCACGTTCCATTTTAGCAGGGATCCCTCCTATCTCAGAAAATCCTGGCTTATAGCCAAAGCCTTATGCTTTCTTAAAGTGAAAAAAAGACCATCTACAAAAGTATATGGCCCTTCTCTTATCGAATCACAAATCGTTTTACCTTAGTTAATAAAAATGTAAATGATTGCTTTGTTATCACACTGTCACTACTCGTTAACATCGGCTCTAAAACCTTGTTTTTGTAGTCGCTAAGTTTTCCCTGAAAAACTAATTGTAAACCAGATAACCCTCTGATATCTGATGGTGTGGTAAAACAGTCAGGTTTGGAAAGCTGAAACCCTTCCACATCGCGTAAAACAGTTGCGACAAACTGAGAACAAAACATTGCGTGTTCGCGATTTATTTCGATTTGTAGCATGACACCAAAAAGCCCTAAAAAGTTATATTTATAATTGCACGCTTGCAGTTCTATTTCTCTTATTTTTGTTTGAACCTTTTGAAACTCTGCGTCAGTCAAATGATAAGCATAAATGGCACATGATGCATTTTTCAAAAAATCGCCGTGAATATTTTCCTTCACAAATCCACCGATAAACGGGTTTCTTGGATTTTTTCTACCGAAACTATAGACTTCCTGCAATTCATCGTCAAATGAGATGGATACATGATTTAAGCCTTCTTTCGTGCAATAATTAATTGCACGGGATAAATAAGTTCCAGTATCTGTAAAGAGAAAGTAAATCGTTCTTCCTCCCATGGCATTCCCCTCCGTGTGACGGTATGCATTTAACACTTATTTGTAGTGTTGATTTATTGTTACACATATACCGAAAAAAATATAGTCTTTTTGAAAAAATAAAATTAATTTTACATTAAAAAGAGAATTTTTAAAAATTTAAATCTTCAACTGCACTTTCTTCCTATATTATATGAAGTTACTGCACAAACTTCTACTATTTTTTCAGAAAAAATTACTTAAGATTGACTAATTGCTATAAATGCCGTAATCTAGCGTTGATGCTTTTTTTAGTCGTGAAAATTGTCTTAACTATCAATGTTTTAAAATATATAAGAAATACGAAGGCTTTCGCCATTAATGGAAGCGATAAGCCACGTTTTATTATTGGAGGAACTAACAGATATGATAAATGTTTCAAATGTAAGTTTACGTTTTGGTGATAAAAAATTATTCGAGGATGTAAATCTGAAGTTTACTCCGGGAAATTGTTATGGGCTAATTGGGGCTAATGGTGCTGGTAAATCAACTTTTATAAAAGTTTTATCTGGTGAAGTTGAACCCCAAAGTGGCCATATATCCCTTTCTTCTGGAGAACGGATGGCTGTTTTAAAACAGGATCACTTTGCATATGAAGACAAGGAAGTCTTGGATACTGTTTTGATAGGACATGAGAAATTATATAAGGTGAAACAAGAAAAAGATGCTATTTATATGAAAGCTGATTTTTCTGAGGAAGATGGCATGCGTGCTGCTGAACTTGAAGGTGAATTTGCAGAAATGAACGGTTGGGAAGCAGAATCAGATGCAGCTGTCTTATTAAAAGGGCTCGGCATTGATGATGAACTTCACAGCAAAAAAATGGGCGACCTATCTGGTGATCAAAAGGTTAAAATCCTTCTTGCACAAGCATTATTTGGCAACCCAGATATCTTGTTACTCGATGAGCCAACAAACGGATTAGATATTCAGGCTATTCAGTGGTTAGAGGATTTTCTAATTAACTTTCAAAACACAGTAATTGTTGTTTCCCATGACCGTCACTTTTTAAATAAAGTCTGTACGCACATTGCGGATGTTGATTATGGAAAAATCCAAATTTATATCGGTAACTACGACTTCTGGTATGAGTCTAGCCAACTTGCTTTAAAAATGTCGCAGGATGATAACAAGAAAAAAGAAGATAAAATTAAGGAACTACAAGCCTTTGTTGCTCGATTTAGTGCAAACGCATCAAAGTCTAAGCAGGCAACTTCCCGTAAGAAAATGCTTGATAATA
This sequence comes from Virgibacillus carmonensis, assembly GCF_057836705.1. NCBI lineage: Bacteria > Bacillati > Bacillota > Bacilli > Caryophanales > Bacillaceae > Virgibacillus > Virgibacillus carmonensis. The sequence goes on from NZ_JBYQFJ010000019.1 coordinate 19,539, forward strand.
TTACACTGGAGGATATAAAACCTTCATCTAGACGCTATCCATTTGTTGGTTTTAATCCTGAGCGTGAAATTGGGAATGACTTGCTTCGAGTTGAGGGCTTGACGAAAACCATTGGCGATAAGAAGGTATTAGATAATATCAGCTTTACTGTTAATAAAGATGATAAAATTGCATTTGTCGGTCGCGATGATATAGCAAAAACAACTTTACTCAAAATTATTATGGGAGAAATGGAACCAGATGCTGGAACCTATAAGTGGGGAGTGACAACATCACAATCCTATTTCCCTAAAGATAATGCAAAGTACTTTGAGGATAATCAACTTCCATTAGTGGATTGGTTGCGCCAATATTCACCTGATGATCAGACCGAAACATTTTTACGTGGATTTTTAGGTAGAATGTTGTTCTCTGGCGAAGAAGCACTTAAGAAAGCGAATGTGCTATCAGGGGGAGAAAAAGTACGCTGTATGCTAGCAAAAATGATGCTTAGCAATGCAAACGTACTTGTATTAGATGAACCAACAAACCATTTGGATTTGGAATCCATTACAGCACTTAATAATGGATTGATTAAATTTAAAGGGTCCATTTTGTTCACGTCACATGACCATCAGTTTGTTCACAGTGTGTCCAACCGGTTAATTGAAATTACGCCTGGTGGTATTGTTGACAAAGAAATGTCCTATGATGAATATGTGCAGGATAAAGGTCTACAAAAAAAGATTGCAACAATGTATGCTGGATAATATGGAAGGAGCGACACCGATTGGTGCCGCTCTTTTTTTATTGAAATGAGGAAACTTTATCTCCCTTTATCAACACTCGCTTCCGGTTACAATGTTCATCCCCAGTCAACCCATTATAAATTCCGATCTTAATCATTTATAAAAGGGACCTAGTCTAAGACTAGACCCCCTTCTCCCAACTAAACACTCTTATCGACTTTCGCTTCTACTTTTTCCAGCATGTCTTTTGTCATTTTATCAAGATCGTATTCTGCTTTAAATCCCCATTCTTTCGCTGCTGCGGAACTATCGATCCGGTTTGGCCAGCTCTCAGCAATATTTTGACGAACTGGATCGACGTCATAATCAAGTTTGAAATCAGGAATACTTTGTTGAATAGCCTTTGCAAAATCTTCTGGTTCGGCTGAAATGGCAGATATATTAAATGCGTTGCGGTGCTCCAGCTTGCTTCCATCCGCTTCCATCAATTGAATGATTGCATTTAATGCATCTGGCATATACATCATGTCCATGTATGTATCTTGTGCAATATAGGAAGTATAGGATTTGTTTTTCACTGCTTCGTAATAAATTTCAACTGAATAATCCGTTGTTCCGCCGCCTGGTGGTGTTGCATAAGAAATGAGTCCTGGAAAACGGACTCCACGCGTATCAACACCAAAGCGTGAATAGTAATAATCACAAAGCAGCTCGCCTGCTACCTTATTTACGCCATACATGGTTGTCGGACGTTGAATCGTATCCTGTGGTGTATCATCTTTCGGTGTGTTTGGACCGAATGCCCCAATTGAACTAGGTGTAAAAAATTGCAGATCAAGCTCACGGGCAACCTCTAGTGCATTCACAAGCCCACCCATGTTTAGATCCCAAGCTTTCTTCGGGATGGCCTCAGCCTTGGCTGAGAGTAGTGCTGCAAGGTGCATAATTGTATCGACACCATATTGCTTTGCTACGTCAAATACGCGATCATAATCTGTTACATCGACGATTTCAAAGGGTCCATCGGCATCATTATGATCCTCTTTTTTTCTTATATCTGTCCCAATCACATTTTCTTTACCATATGTCTCTCGTAGTTTCGTGACAAGCTCTGAGCCAATTTGCCCTAAAGCACCTGTAACTAAAATCTTTTTCATTCGTTTTACCTCCAACAATTCATCTACCGTATACTTTTACGAAATGCTCTTTTCATAAGTTTTGTTGCTATTTAATCCTTGCAAAAAAATTGTGTCAACATACCGCTCCGGAAATACACTACGCTAGCATGCCGTTTGACTTTCGCTTTGGATAGTCGACTCCTGCTTAGAAAAGCAACAGCTGAAGCGTTGCCCGCAGAAAGCGACTGCCGGAGCCAAGTCTGGCGTTGCCACACTATCGATAGTTTATTGATTTTGTGGCAAAAACAACAAACTTTTAGAAAACAGCCTTACGAAATGATACCCATTTCTTTTCCAACCTTTTCATAAATCTGTAGTGCATCATCAAGCATTTCTTTCGTATGTGCTGCGCTAGGCATGTTACGCACGCGGCCAGTTCCTTTTGGTACAGTTGGAAATACAATTGATTTGCAATAAACGCCATGTTCATATAATTTTTTACTAAACTTCTGTGTGTCTAATTCATCACCGATGACACATGGTGTGATTGGCGTTTCACTATCACCGATATCAAACCCTAATTTTTTCAGGCCAGCTTTTAAGTAATAACTATTTTCCCAAAGCGTTTCATTTAGTTCTGTGCTTTCCATCAGCAATTCAACTGCTTTTGTGCTTGCAACTGCGTCTGCCGGTGTAACAGCTGTTGAAAACAAAAATGGACGTGAACGCACTTTTAACCAATCAATTAAATTTGCCTTTCCAGCGACATATCCTCCAACTACACCGATTGCTTTCGATAATGTACCCATTTGTAAGTCTATTCGATCCTGTAAGCCAAAGTGTTTTACTGTTCCAGCACCCTTACCCATTACACCAGAACCATGCGCGTCATCTACATAAGAAATTAAGTCGAACTCTTCTGCAATATCTACAATCTCTGGTAGTAAAGCAACATCGCCATCCATGGAGAATACACCATCTGTAATAACCATAATTTTATTATAGTTTCCAGACTCAACTGCTTCTTTTGCTTTTTTACGTAAGTCGTCCATGTCAGAATGGTTAACGCGAATAATTTTTGCCTTGGATAATCGGCACCCATCAATAATGGACGCATGGTTTAGCTCATCTGAAAGAATCGCATCATTTTTATCCATAACAGCTGAAATTGCTGCCATATTACAATTGAACCCGGACTGATATGAAATTGCTGCTTCTGTACCCTTGAACTCAGCTAACTTTTCTTCAAGTTCAATATGGACGTCTAATGTACCATTGATTGTACGTACAGCCCCTGCACCAACACCATGAGAGTCAATAGCTGCTTTCGCTACCTTTTTCAATCGTTCATCTGTTGCTAAACCTAAGTAGTTATTGGAAGACAGGTTAATTAATTCTTTCCCATCTATCGTAATGATCGGTCCATTAGGGCCTTCTACAGGTTCAATGTCATTGTAAAGTCCTTTTTCTTTTAGATCCGCAATATTTTCTTCTAAAAATGAATGTAATGTTTTGCTAGTCATCGTATTATATCCTCCTTTTTATGTAAGCGCTCTATCCTATACCGTTAAAATTCGACATAAAGCCTCCGCATAATTCATCTTACAGTTTACCATATTTCACTAATTATGTTTAATAAGAACAGGTCATTTTTTAGTATGTGCATGATTGGCTTTTTATTACATAAGAAACCTGTCATTTTTGTAAGAAATTTCTCTAATTTTGTCATAAAATACTATAGTAAAATAGTCACTTTTTTATTATACTAGTCCTATGAACTACTTTATCGCAGTTTGACGGGCAATAAAACCTCATGGCTCAAAATTGAGGTTAGACTGAGAATACTAGGTGGGGGATAACTGCCCGTTCAAGCCCGATTGGTTCAACTAACATTCAGTGGGAGAAGAAAGAAACTGAATGAAGTTTCACTTTATGGAGGAAATAGTATGAAAAAAGTATTAATCACTGTGTTTCTTATGTTAATTATTGGGTTTGGAATCGTAGGTTATACACAATCAGAAGATCCTAATCAAACAATTGAAAAAGATACGAGCCCATCATCGATTAAACTCTAGGCTTATTTGACATAAAAAAAAAGGAAAGCAACTAACTAAATAGTGCTTTCCTTTCATGATGCTCACGTTTCATTATTCAGTTGTAATTAATTTAAAATGGTTACGTCTACTGTGCGAACGCCCCATGCATATGCTTCATCTTTTGTTCCAACATGGATGTCGATTTCTTCACCATTGATTGCTCCACCAATATCTCCAGCAATAGCACGGCCATAGCCTTCAACATAAACTTCAGTACCTAATGGGATTACGTCTGGATCTACTGCAATTACTTTTGCATCTGGATTAGCATTTAAGTCAATCCCTGTATATGTTACTCCTGAACATCCAGGGCAATCAGCTGTGTATGCTGTTGCAGATACAGTAACTGTTTCACCTTCTGGATTGCTATCTTCTGATGTATTTTCGTCATTCGAATTTTCTGCTTTAGCTGTTTCAGTTTTTGGTTCTGGTTTTTCAACTTTTTTAGGTTCTGGCTTCTCAGCAGTTTTTGCTTCTACTGCTTCGGCTGGCTGACTAACCTGCTCTTGACCTATGTTGACATCATTAATAGTAAGATTTTGTCCGATAACAATTAGACTAGAGTCTAGATTGTTCCATTCCATGATGTTTTTATAGTTCACATCAAATTTGTTGCCAATCCCAATTAATGTGTCACCTTCTTCAACCTTATATGTTTCACTTTTTTCTTCATTGATTTCCAGTTTTTGTTTTGGATGAATCACTGTAGATTTCAGTGAGTTTATATTAACTAAATCGTCTACTGTTGTATTGTTTTCTTGTGCTATCTCCCAGAGGTTATCTCCTTTTTCTACTTGATACTCCTCAGCTGAGACGCTTGACATTCCTGCTCCGGCAATAATAATACCTGTAGCAAGAGTCGCTACTAATTTTTTCATAGGTTGTTCCCTCCTCGAATTTCTGACATTGCCTATATTATCACAGGGGGATAAGCAATGCAGTTACAGGGAGGTTAAGAGTATATTACGAGATTTAATGAATAGCCCCTGAAATGTTACAAATGTTATAGATTTATAACAAAAAGCAGCTTTATTACATAATATAAGGACTTTTGAACTACTATTTGTGGTAGTTTCAAGGTTATTCACTCTAAATTCTTGTATTCTAGCAAATGTTTTTAACTCTGTAAAACGGGAAAATGGTTAGTTGTGAAGAAAAAACCAGAAAAACCTTGCTATCTCAAATGAGATAGCAAGGTTTTTCTGATTACTATATTTATTGTTTTCTTTTTATACGTTATTTAGATTCTAATTGTTTCTTATACTGTTCAAATTCAGTCGGTGTACAACGCACCCAGTGTCTTGGAGAAACTTCCCTAAACTCTGGTTCTTCATCAACGTTGTGTACCGTTGGATCATACTCCACACGTTTACGGTTACGTTCGTACTCTGGATCTGGTAATGGAATAGCAGAAAGTAGTGATTTTGTATATGGATGCAACGGATTTCTATACAACTCGTTACTGTCAGCTAGTTCTACCATATTTCCAAAATACATAACGCCGATACGATCACTTAAATATTTAACCATGGATAAATCATGGGCAATAAATAGATAAGTCAAGCCGTATTCACGTTGTAATTTTTTCAATAAATTTACTACCTGTGCTTGAATGGACACATCAAGTGCTGAAATTGGTTCATCAGCAATAATAAATTCTGGCTTCACTGCTAATGCACGTGCAATTCCAATACGTTGTCTTTGTCCGCCACTGAATTCATGCGGAAAGCGTGTTGCGTGTTCTTTGTTTAGACCTACTGTTTCAAGTAGCTCCTCAACACGTTCTTTACGTTCTTTTGTATTTTTAGCTAGGTTATGAACATCAATTCCTTCAGCAATAATATCCATAACTGTCATTCTTGGGTTAAGTGAAGAAGACGGATCTTGAAAAATCATCTGCATTTTACGATTAAATTTTTTCATTTCAGCTGTAGACTTTTTACCATGAACATCTTCACCTTTAAACTTTACACTTCCATCTGTCGCTTCATATAAACGAATGATTGTTCTACCGGTTGTAGATTTTCCGCAACCTGATTCCCCAACCAATCCAAATGTTTCACCTTGAAAAATATCAAAGTTAAGACCGTCAACGGCTTTGACGACACCTTTTCTACCAATTTTAAAATGACGCTTTAGATTACTAACTTCTAATAACTTTTCAGCTGTCATGTACTTCACCTTCCTTAACTCCAGGAGTTGTACCAGTTGACGCAAATCCATCCATTCGTTTTTGTACGGATGCTGGCGGCTTTACCTTTGGAGCATTTTCATGCAATAACCAAGTTGCAGCGTAATGTGTATCTGATACCTTGAACATTGGTGGTTGCATTTCTTCGTCAATCTTTAATGCATATGCATTTCGTGGTGCAAATGCGTCACCTTTAGGCGGATCCGTCATATCTGGCGGGCTGCCTGGAATGGTGATTAAATCATCTGTACTATCATCGAGTGTAGGCATTGATCCTAATAGACCCCATGTATATGGATGTTTTGGGTTATAAAAAATTTCTTCTGTTGTACCAATTTCAACTATTCTTCCTCCATACATAACCGCAACCCGGTCTGCAACGTTTGCAACTACACCTAAGTCATGTGTAATGAAAACAATCGCACTACTTGTTTCCTTTTGAATATCCTTCATCAATTCTAAAATTTGCGCCTGAATCGTAACATCTAAGGCTGTAGTTGGTTCATCCGCGATCAATAACTTCGGATTACATGCTAATGCAATCGCTACTACAACACGTTGGCGCATACCACCAGAGAATTGGTGTGGATATTGGTGTAACCGTTTTTCAGCTTCTGGAATTCCTACAAGCTTTAACAATTCAATTGCTCGTTCACTTGCATTCCTACGATTCATTTTTTGATGTTTCATTAAACCTTCCATAATTTGATTCCCGATTTTCATTGTGGGATTCAATGACGACATTGGGTCCTGGAAGATCATCGATATATCTTTTCCACGTATTTTTTGCATTTCTTTTTCTGATTTATTAACTAAGTCTTCACCTTCAAACATAATGGATCCTTCTTTTATAACCCCTTGTGGTTTTGGAAGAAGTCGCATAATAGCTTTTGTTGTAACAGACTTACCTGATCCTGATTCACCAACAATCGCAAGTGTCTCTCCTTTGTTTACGTCAAAGGATACGCCACGCACTGCTTGCACCTCACCGCCAAAGGTGTTAAATGAAACGTTCAGATTGTTCACTTCTAGTAATTTACTCATTTATAAACACCTACCTTATTATTTGTGCATTTTAGGATCAAAAGCATCTCGTAATCCATCAGCTACTATGTTAAACGCAATCATGATTACTGAAATGACAATTGCCGGATATAATAGTAAGAATGGATAGATTCTAATATAAGAGAATCCATTATCAATTAATGTTCCAAGCGATGCTTCTGGTGGCACTAAGCCTAGCCCAATAAAACTTAAGAATGCCTCGAAGAATATTGCACTAGGAATTGTGAACATGGTATTTATAATAATAACACCACTGATATTCGGCATTAAGTGCTTTGTAATTATCTTAGAAGCTTTTGTCCCTAATGTTCTTGATGCTAATACATATTCCATGTTTTTAATTTTTAATATTTCACCGCGTACAATCCTGGCCATGCCGATCCAACCAGTAATCGTCAGAGCGATTGTTATCGACAGTATACCTGGCTGCAGGATAATAATCATGAGTAGAATTACTACTAAGTTCGGTATACCGACAAGAACTTCCAAAATACGTTGCATCACGTTATCCAATCGGCCACCAGCGTAACCAGAAATACCACCATACGCTACACCAATAATAAGATCAATCGCTGCTGCTAAAAAGGCAATATATAAGGATACACGCGTACCTTGCCAAAGTCTTGTCCACTGGTCTCGACCTAGGTTATCTGTTCCAAGCCAAAAGTAAGTGTTTTCCATGTCTTTTGCTTCATAGATATGATAGGTTGCTTCAACAGTTGCTGAATCTGCTGTACCGTTTCCTTCATTAACTACTTCAATATCAATAAAGTCTTCTCTATTGTCATATCGCATGTAAGCATTTTGAGTAGCTTCTTCAACCGTGTCGCCATCAAATTCACCACCATGGGTTCCATCAAAGCCTAACCATCCTATGTGATCCAACGCTGCAACACGTGGTGGCATAGTCCCTCTAGTTACGTCTTGATCGTTATAGCCATAATCATTCATAGTTGGTCCAAAAAAGCTAAAGAAAATGATGATTAATAAAACAAGCACCGATAACAATGCTAGCTTGTTTTTAAGAAATGTTCTTGTCGCATCTTGTAGAAACGTTCTACTAGGTTTCGCTATTTTTTCACTTTCATCTTCTTTTTGTTCGAGGGGTTGAAATAATTCTTTTGGTAATTTATTCTGATCCATTTTAAAGCTCCCCTCCAGTAACTCTGATTCTAGGGTCAATTACTCCATATAAAAGGTCGACTATTAAAATAATAACAACAAATAAAAATGCAAACAGCAAAGTTGTTCCCATAATTGTAGGGTAGTCATTAACCATTACAGATGATACAAATTGTTCTCCTAAACCGGGTATTGCAAAAATTTGTTCAATAACGAGTGTACCAGTCATTAAGCCAACTGCCATCGGCCCAATTATCGTAACAAGTGGTATTAACGCATTACGAAGTCCATGTTTGAAAATTATTCCCGTTTCTGTGACACCCTTCGCTCTAGCTGTAAGGATAAAGTCTGATCCTAGTACTTCCAGCATTTCTGTTCGTGTAAAACGAGCTGCGACTGCCATTGGAAAAATTAATAATGCTATGGTCGGTAGTATCGAATACTCAAATCCTTCCCATAATGCGACGGGAAACCAACCCAATTTAACTGCAAATCCCCATTGCAAGAGTCCTGCAAATACAAAGGATGGGATGGATGTACCGAGTACTGCCAAAATCGTGGAACCATAGTCGAGAAAACCATTATGGAAAACTGAGGCTATTAAACCAAGAAGGATACCTAATAGCGTACCAACTAACATAGCCTGAAAGCCTATTTGTATAGAAGGTCCAATTCTATCCAAAATTATATCTGTAACCGGTGTATTGGAAAACGCAAAGGAAATCCCTAAATCGCCTTGTACAAGTCCACCCATATAATTCAAGTATTGAATTGGAACCGGATCATTTAGCCCATATTTTTCTAATACAACTGCGGCTTGCTCTTCTGATAGTTTGTTTTCAGCATTAAGTGGACTTCCCGGTAATAGTTTCATAAGGAAGAATGATATTGTAGCAATTAAAAATAATGTGATCGCCATATACATAATACGTTTCAGTATATACCGTGTCATACTTGCACCTCCCAAGAAATTTGTAAATTCATGTTGTAAAAGTTCGATTGTTTATAATTATACGACTCTTTAATTGCATTGGAAAAGAGAGTATATGCCACTTCGGAATATACTCCCTTTTACCAATTACATAACCTAGCATATTCTAATTATCGTTTCGAAAAATGCTATTCAGCTGCTCCAACACTTGCCCACTTATAATCATAAGTAGCACCCATTGGGTTAGTAATTACACCTTGATATTGTGGTGAGATTAATTGTGCACGTGCACTTTGATACAATGGTGCAACTGCAGCATCTTCAGCTAAGATTTTTTCAGCTTCTAAGAAAGCTTCGTAACGTTTTACAGGTTCAAGAGCTAATTCATTTACAGTGCTTTGAACTAATTCATCATACTCAGGATTTGAGTAACCCATGTGGTTGTTTTGACCATCAGTTATCCATAAGTTTAACCATGTATATGGATCAAGGTAGTCAGGACCCCATCCTGCGTATTGAATATCGTAGTCCTGGCTAGTATCTAAATCAAGACGTTGTTCAAATGGTACCTGAACTAAAGTAATTTCTAGTCCCGGAAGTGTCGTTTGAATTTGGTTAGCAAGAAACTCATTAGTTAGCTTACTAGTTTCTCCGTCGCCACCAAGGAATTCAAGACTTACTTTTTCTTTACCAATTTCTTCTAACCCTTTTTCCCAAAGTTCCTTTGCTGCTTCTGGATCATATGTTACAAGATCGCCATTAATTTCACGGAAATCTTCTCCAGTTTCAGGATGGAATGAGAAGTTTGCAGGTACATACGCGTTAGAAACAACTGATCCATTATTGATTACTTCATCAACTAAAGCTTGTTTGTTAATAGATTTGCTGATTGCCTTACGAATATTAACGTTAGCAAGTGCTTCATTTCGAGTTTGATTAAATTTCAAATAGAACAATGATGTTTCTGGTGTAATTGTAAAGTCATCGTGTGATGAATATTGATCAACAATGTCAGAGGTAATACCCGCACGGTGTACTTCACCTTTTTCATATAAATCTACTCCTGTTTGTGGATCTTTTACCACATCAAAAGTTATTTTTTCTAAGTTAACAGCTTCAGCATCCCAGTATTCTGGATTTTTGACTAAGTCCCAAGATGTTGACGTACTCTTCCACGCATCTAATGTGAATGGTCCGTTAGCTAATAACGTTTCAGTGCTTGTAGCGTAACTATCACCTTGTTCTTCAACGAACTTTTGATTTAAAGGAAAAAATGTACCGAATGCCGTTAATGATTCGAAATATGGTGTTGGTTTTTCAAGTGTAACAACTAGTGTATAGTCGCCATCAGCTTTCACACCCAATTCTTCTACAGGCACTTCGCCTTCGTTAACAGCAGTAGCGTTTTTAATTACGCCACCCATCATGTATGGACCATATTCAGATCCTGTGTCAGGGTTTACAGCGCGTTGCCAAGCATAAACGAAGTCATTTGCTGTTACCGGGTCTCCGTTTGACCATTTCGCATCTTCACGAAGGTTGAACGTCCACGTTAAACCATCGTCACTTACTGTATGATCTTTAGCAATACCTGGAGTTAGCTTAGTATCTTCACCTAGACGATAAAGACCTTCCATCGTATTACCAAGATAAATGAATGCAAGCTCATCAGTAGCCATAGAGACATCCATTGTAGGTATTGTATCGCTTTCTAATAGATTAAGTACTTGTTCTGCTTCTTCGCCACCTTCAGTAGTTTCTTCAGTGGTTTCCCCAGAATCAGTTCCTGAATCTGTGTTTGAATCTGTGCTGCCCTCATCACTACTAGAGCATGCAACCATGAATATACTTAGCAAAAGACCTAAAGCTAAGAGTAATGAAAATTTCGACAATTTCATGGTATGTTGACCTCCCCTTTTTTGTTTTTCTAAGTGCTTGTGTAGAAAATTTATCTACAATAAGCATTATACAATTTTTCAAACTATTTTGCATTACTTTTTTTAATATTTTTTTGCAAAACTTTATTATGGTAGCGTTCTCATTACAAAAAATAGGTCTTTTTACCTATACTATTTTACTTATTTATTACACTATTTTGTTGAAACTGCATTAAATTCACACATAAGTAATCATTTTGTAATCTAATATAATAATCTTTATATTTTTGCTATAATGATAGTTATTCTATATTAAAGGGTGTACAAGTATGGTTTATATAAAAAATAAATGGATTTTTCTGCTCCTCAATTTCTTTGTATGCATTCTAGTATTCATAACCTCTGCTCCAGCATATAATCTAAGGCATTTTATCAATTCCTTATTTTATGTAACACTTGTTTATTTCATCTTAATGTTATTTTTATTCATTATAAAAGGGCGGTTCTTTGATGGAATTTCTTGGAGCTTCCGAAAATTTCGTTCGGTTATGTCCAAAGATAGAGATTATTTAGTAGAACTAGGGGATACTCCTATGCCTTCTGATCGCATTAACATCACGTTTTACCGATTTATCGCATTTCAGACATTAGCTTTATTGCTTACACTTACTTTACTTCTCGTTATTTTTTATCTTTAAAAAGAGAGTACATCACTTTGGGATGTACTCTCTAACAATATAAGTCTTGCTATTCAGATTCACCAATATGTGCCCATTTATAATCATAAGAAGCTCCCATTGGGTTTCTTATAACACCTTTTATTTTCGGTGCTATTAATTGTGCACGAGCCCTTTGATAAATTGGAATAACCGCCGCATCTTCGGCTAAAATCTTTTCAGCTTCTATGAATGCTTCAAAACGTTTAACCGGCTTAAGAGCTAATTCATTTACAGTGCTTCTGATTAATTTATCATACTCAGAATTCGAGTATCCCATCTTGTTGTTTTGACCATCCGTCAACCATAAGTTTAAGAATGTGTAGGGATCAAGATAATCAGGAAGCCATCCATTGAACTGAATGTCATAGTCCATGTTTGAATCTAATTCAAGCTTTTGTTCAAAAGGGACTTGCTTTAATGTAATGTCTAATCCAGGAAGATTTGATTCCATTTGATTAGCAATGTATTCATTCATAAGTTTAGTTGTTGCGCCGTCCTGACCTAGAAACTCAAGCTCAACTGTCTCTTTACCAATTTCCTCAAGACCCTTTTCCCATAGTTCTTTTGCTTTTTCTGCATCAAACGTTACTAAATCTCCATTTATTTCACGAAAACCTTCTCCAGTCTCAGGATGTTTACTGAAACTTTTAGGTACAAAACCATTGGCAACAACTGACCCATCATTCAAAATTTCGTCAACTAATGCTTGCTTGTTTATCGATTTACTAATTGCTTTACGGATGTTCACGTTTGCAAGCGCATCTGAAGTAGTCTGGTTAAGTTTCAACCAGAATAATGTTGGCTCAAGCGTAGTTGTATAGTCATCATCCGATGCATATTTATCAACCAGGTCTGAAGAAACACCTGCACGGTCCACTTCACCTTTTTCATATAAATCCACACCGACCTGTGGATCTTTAACCACATCGAAAGTCAGTTTATCTAATTGTACAGCTTCAGCATCCCAGTAATCTGGGTTCTTTACCAGATTCCAATTAGTTGACGTACTTTCCCAATCTTTTAATAGGAATGGTCCGTTAGATAATAACGTATCAGAGCTTGTTGCATATTTGTCTCCCTGCTCCTCAACGAACTTCTGGTTTAGAGGAAAGAACGTACTGAAAGCTGTTAATGATTCGAAATAAGGTGTTGGTTTTTCAAGTGTAACAACAAATGTGTAATCACCTTCAGCTTTTACGCCCAATTTGTCAATTGGCATTTCGCCTTTACTAACCGCAGTCGCATTTTTGATTACGCCACCCATCATGTACGGACCATATTCAGATCCAACGTCAGGATCTACAGCTCGTTTCCATGCATAAACAAAGTCATGTGCTGTTACAGGATCTCCATTTGACCACTTGGCATCGTCGCGAAGATTAAATGTCCAAACTGTTCCATCTTTACTTACCTCATGATCCATAGCAATACCTGGAGTTATTTCTACATTTTCACCTAAACGGTATAGACCTTCCGTTGTGTTACCAATATAAATAGCGGAAAGTGCATCCGTAGACAACGTGAGATCCATTGTTGGGATCGTATCACTTTCTAGTAAATTGAGAACCTGCTCTACACTTTCGCTATCTTCAGCTTGAGTAGTATCCCCAGAATCACCTGAGTCAGTGCCTGAATCTGTGCTGCTCCCCTCGCTAGAGCATGCAACCGTGAACATAGTTAACAACAGCGCTACTACTAAGAGTAATGAAAGTTTCGATAATCTCATCGTATATGACCCCCTATTGTATTTTATAAATGCTCTCCTATTTGAGGTTTATCTACAATTAGAATCATACGACTTTTCAAACTACTTTGCATTACCTTTTTTAAAAGCTTTTCTGCAAAACACTACTAGACTAACATTATGGTTACAAAAATCCTTCCATATGCCCATGTCAATATGTGTGTGGTTGATGACTACCTATCCTGCTTTTCGTTTTTTGTTATAGTTAATAATGTAAAAACCAGTGAACACTATCAAGATGGCTAAAACTCCTGTAGTAATGAATAAGTGTTTAAATCCTGTTTCCATAACCCGAGTAACGGTTGTCAGTAACTTCTCATGTGTGGTTATATCTGCTACTTAAGCAATACTCGGGCGCTTGCGCTTTTGCTGCTTAATTAAACAATCCCTTAAAGAAATTACTGAGCGCTTGGAAAAACTCACTAAAAAAATTGGCTACTTTGTTCCAAAAGCCTTCATCTAATCCTAGTTCATCCACTTTATCTGTAATTGTGTTCGTTAAGTCTTCCAGCTGGTTCTTCACTTTATCAAAATCAATATTTAAGTCACGCATCTTGTTAAAAAGATCTACAAGCATTTGGCGATCCGCTTCACTCAGAGAAATGTTTAGGTTACTTAATTGATCCTGAACGATTTTTTCTACCTCTTCTTTTGTTGCAGGGTTTTTTTCAGCAATATCTTTCTTAATTTCAGTTAAAAGTTCACTTACTTTCTTCTGACTTAGACCATCCTTTTTGGCAAGGTCAGTTGCAACACCAAGTTCCTCATTAGCAAGCTCCATCCGTTCTTTATCTAATTCGACACCTTGTACATCATACGCTTTATAAATTCCAGTAAGCGCAGAGTGTCCACTAACTTTAACAGGTGACGCAACATCTACCTTTGCGTTTTCCACACCTGCAGTTAATAATGCATTGGCATACATTTCGCTTGTTACTTCTGTGATATTATCAGGGGTTTCTATATTAATCGTGAGGCCCGCGCCTTCTTCTTCGCGCACAATTTTTGCAGATGAAAACATCCGGGCATCAGGATTACCATTAATATATTTTGCAGCATCCTCACCAGTGATCGTATATTCCTCAACCGCTTCATCATCTTTTACCTGTAATAATTCTCTTACTTCCTCTTTTTGTGCATCAGATAAATTGCCACCTAACACAAGAATCGGAACACCTAATTTTTCATTGACACTGGTTGTTGCATATGTTGGCTTTGAAACTCCTACTATAAGGGCAAAAACGAATACTAACATCATTGCAGTTTTCATTGCTTTCATCATTCGTAATGTCACTCCTTTTTATTGCTATTTTACCACATTCATCCTGGAAGTAACTTGAGCATTTAGCTTTAAATTTACTTCGAACTTCTATATATTTAGGGTACCGAAATAAATTGTTAGAAAGAAGGGCTTTGTCATCACTGATCAAACTCCTATTGTAAAACGAAATTTAACTATTATGTGGTTTGCAAATTTTTTCATTGCTGGAAGCATGACTATGATCCTTCCGTTTATATCCCTATATATAGAAACATTTGGCAACTTTTCCGATACCTATGTACAAAGCTGGTCAGGTTGGATCTTTGGTATTACCTTTGTAACAGCCTTTATCTTCTCACCCATTTGGGGCAAAATTGGCGATAAATTTGGACGCAAAAAGATTCTAATCACTTCTGGCCTGGGGTTAGGCTTATCTGTATTATTAATGGGGTTCGCCACTTCCGTATGGCAGCTTTTTTTATTGCGATTGTTTATGGGTATCTTTACTGGGTTTATCCCAACCTCTCAAGCTATGATAGCAACACAAACGCCAAAAAAGATTGCTGGAAGTGTTCTTGGCACCTTACAAACAGGTAGTATCACAGGTGCACTCGCAGGACCGTTGCTTGGTGGTGCATTAGCTGACATCTTTGGTTACGCAACTACATTTAAGTGGACATCAATCACGTTATTCCTATCAGCAATCATTGTTTTATTTGGAATAAAGGAACTGAAAATGAGATTTTCCGACGATGAAGAATATCAGACCTATTCAAGTAAACAGGTTCTGTTGCATATCGTTCGGCAACCAGTATTGCTCATCGTCATGTTGATTTCAATGCTTGTTCAAGTCGCTCATTTCAGTATACAACCAATATTATCTTTATATGTTGCAGATATACATGGACCAGCAAGTATTGCCTTATTCTCGGGTATGGCTTTTTCCGCAGCGGGGCTTGGTAATTTGCTGATGGCAAAACAGTGGGGGAAAATTGGCGACCGAATTGGATATGTAAAAATAATGATTATTTTATTATTTATGGCTGGTATCGTATATTTCCCTGGAGCATTTGTCACAAACATCTGGCAACTAATCGTGCTCCGCTTTTTACTTGGGATATCCATTGGCGGTATCATTCCAGTTCGCATCGCGTACATTCGACAAGTTGCGCCACTTTCCATGCAAGGTGAAGTACTTGGGTACAACACAAGCCTGCGTTTCTTAGGTAATGTGATTGGTCCCGCGCTTGGTGGGATGTTAGCCGGCTTTTTCGGATTCTCGGCGGTATTCTTTGTAACAAGTGCATTACTTGTGATAAGTGGTATGATTATGCTAATCACCTGGTATCGACATGAATACGAAGGGAAATTCCAGCATGCTTTTTCTTCTCATCGAAGTTAAGAAAAGCTCAGGGCGCCTTTAAAGACAGTTTAGATCGCTAAACTCTGGCGCTAGCGATCTTTTTTACACGTAAGGAAACACCAGTATAAGAAAAACTTCGCTATTCGCTATTAAGGACGGGGCGAATGGCAAGTTTTTCTAAAACACAACTATTGAATCTTGTTCTCGTATATGCTACAACTAACAGAGTCACGAATACTATTGATATAGAAAGAAAGTGATAGCAATGGGTATAGTCATAGTCGACGTTTGCGACGGAAATGCCATCGCTACTATTAATATAGAAGAAATTATTGAGAAGGAATTTCCTGAAGTTGCAGTATTGATGAATGAATGCCTTTCGTTCTGCGGTTTGTGCCGGTTAAAACCATATGCGTTAGTTAATGGTAAACGCGTTTCTGGTAATACACCTGAAGAATGTTTAGATAAAATAAGAGAAGCAATAAGAAAAGAACTAGCTGTTTATCATTAACAGCTAGTTCTTTTTTGCTTGTTTTTCAATTGGGTGTTTTAGCAAAGTCTGTTGCTATTGATATAAAATACGACATAACATACCAAGTTTAGTGGTTGGACAACCGTTCCGGAAATCCACTACGCTTTCCGCGGGCGAGTGTCGAGCCTCCTCGGACTGCCGTCCTGCGGGGTCTCGCCGATCTCTTGCTTCCCGCAGGAGTCTCCGTGGATTTCCTTCACTAGGGATCTGCTTAACAATTTCAATTTATTTGGTTGCTTATATCACACAGGCACCCAGCAATTTATGGACGTTGATTGGAGCAGAGGACAGTTGACTCCTGCGGGAACAGCACGAGTCTGAAGACCCCGCAGCGGTGGTCTTCCGCGAGGAGGCTGAGGCCGTGCCCGCGGAAAGCAACTGTCCGTAGCGGAAATCAACATAGCAGTTACGTCGCATTTTATATTTTTGTTTCAAAAACAACGATCTTTTAGAAAACAGCCTTTCAATTATAAACTTGCTTGATATATTTTCTCGGAGTCATCTTTGTTTAGCTTTTTAAAATTACCATATTCCTCGCGAACCTGAACAGTTTTCCCTGCCATGGTTTCAACTGTGCTTTCATCAATATCGTAATCTGCAAGCTTATCTGGTGCACCAATGCTAGTCCAAAACTCACGTAGCTTCGTGATTCCTTCTTGGGCAATATCACGATCTGCTTTCCCATTAGGATCAACATCAAATACGCGAACAGCAAGTTGCTTAAAACGGGTGACATTTTCATCCATTACATGGTTCATCCAGTTAGGGAATAATATTGCAAGGCCACCACCATGTGGAATATCGTGAACCGCTGATACAGCATGCTCCAAATTATGTGTTGCCCAGTCGCCTTGATAGCCCATGTTCAGCATATCATTAAGTGCTAGCGTTCCACTTAACATAATCGTTTCGCGATACTCATAGTTTTCCGGATCATCCAGTAATTTCGGAGCAGTTTCAATTACTGTCTGTAAAATTCCTTCACACAATCGATCTTGTATTGGTGTATTTGAAGTATGATGGAAATAATGTTCCAATACATGTGACATAATATCAACCATACCATATACCGTTTGCTCACGTGGTAAAGACATGGTGTGTGTTGGGTCTAAAATGGAAAACTTAGGGCTAGTATGCGGGGATCCCCAGCCATGCTTTTCATTCAATTCCCAATTGGTAATAACAGAACCTCGATTCATTTCAGAACCAGTAGCAGCAATTGTCAGTACTGTACCGAATGGAAGTGCATCTTTTGCTTGTTCTTTCTTCGTAACAATATCCCAAATGTCGGCGTCCGACTTTGCGCCTGCCGCGATTGCTTTTGTACAATCAATTGTGCTACCACCACCAACAGCAAGTAAGAATTCAATTCCTTCTTTTTTACAAATCTCGATTCCTTTTCGGGCAGTTGTCACACGAGGGTTGGGTTCAACACCAGATAACTCGTGAACTTCAGCACCAATTTCGTTTAGTTTTTTCATTACATTATCATAAATACCGTTTCGTTTAATGCTTCCTCCGCCATACACGACTAATACCTTTTTACCATATGTTGGAACTTCTGCAGTAAGAGCGTCTAACTGTCCCTTACCAAAAATTAACTTTGTTGGATTGTGGTACGTAAAATTATTCATATCAGACTAACTCCCGTTCAACTTTTGTGTATACTACAACATCCATTTCCACCAATACATCTTTCGGCAGTCGGCTAACCTCTACTGTCGCACGTGCCGGATATGGTTTTTCTAAATAATCTCCATATAAGTCGTTTACTGTACTAAAGTTATTCATATCATTTAAAAAGATTGTGAATTTGGCAACATGCGAGAAATTTGTATCTGCCTCAGCTAGTATTGATTTTAAGTTTTCCATTACCTGTTTTGTTTGTGCTTCAATTCCTTCTACTACTTCTCCGGTCTCTGGATTAATTCCGATTTGTCCTGAAACATATAAGAAGTCCCCAGCCTGAATCGCTTGTGAATACGGCCCTAAAGCTGATGGGGCATTCTTTGTATGGATTTCTTTCAACATGTAATAAAAGCCTCCTTGTTTATTCCTATCATATTGCCATTATAATCCTTCTCCGGAAAAAATCGAAGTAACTCGATTTACTTCTTGGAAAACAACTGGGAGACCCAGCATTAGATAGTCATGTTGAAGAAGATCGAACGTTAGCATATCCACCTTCACTCTCAATTGGGACAAGGACCCAAATTTCTTATAGCTGTGCAAGTACAAAGCGCAAATTGGATGTATATAAGAAGGATGTAGAGATTTACCGCTACTTCGTTCCAGTAGTTACGCCAGCACATATAATGCAAATCTAGTCAACGCCCTTTACCAGTCTTTAAGTCTATGAGACAAGGGCCTTTTTTAATAATCTAGCTACAAACACCGCCATCTCTTTTTCATTTCTTCATAGAATAAATCATCAAAGTAAAAGGAGATGGTAGAATGCTAGGATTTTCAATGATTCAGCTTACCAGAAATTATAGTGAAAGGTTCGACAAAGATCTACGGCAAAAATTAATCCATTTATATAAACCCTTTCGCCGCACCCCCTGTTTTTTACATCGTCCATTGGAACAATTTTTAAAAAAGTCAAAGAGGTTTCCCGTCATTATTGAGTTCGACCAAAAAAATGCCTCTCTGCCTTCGTCTTTAAAAATGGCTCGTCAATTGGTAGGGAAAAATGTTAGATCCAAGATAAAGTACGAATACTCCAGCACATCCAGTTGTTCAGCAGTCCTAACGGCATCCTCAATTGAAAAACTCATGTACAGTGATTGTCACATCAAAAAAATTTACTATGATCGAGAAGTCACAGCATTGTTGGATGTTGCATCTCCATCCATTCATGCAGAACAATTGAATGACCAGGGTATAACCGGCAAAGGCATCAACATTGCCATCGTTGACACAGGGGTTCATCCGCATCAGGATTTAAAACAGCCGACTAACCGAATTATTGCCTTTAAAGATTTTATTAACAACAAAACGGAGCCTTATGATGATAATGGACACGGAACACATTGTGCAGGGGATGCGGCTGGTAACGGTTTTTCTTCAAACGGAAAATACCGTGGTCCCGCTCCAGAATCTGGTGTTATTGGCGTAAAGGTACTGAATCAAATAGGATCAGGGTCACTTTCCACAATCGTTTCTGGGATTCAATGGTGTATCGACCATAAGGAAGAACATCAAATTAATGTGATTTCCCTATCCTTAGGGGCAGCAGCTGATGAGTCTGACTGTAATGATCCACTTGTTCAAATTGTTGAAAAGGCTTGGGAAAGCGGTATTGTTGTTTGTGTAGCGGCTGGAAATTCGGGGCCTGATCAAAGAACGATTGCAACCCCCGGAATCAGTTCGAAGGTCGTGACTGTTGGGGCAATCGATGACCAAAACACAGTTGATCGTACTGATGAAGAAGTTGCATCTTTTTCAAGTCGTGGACCTGCGTGTGGAGGAGAGTCGAAACCCGATTTATTGGCTCCAGGGGCTAATATTATTTCTTTAAGAGCTCCCGGCTCTTTCCTAGACAAAACAACGAAATCGAATCGTGTCGGGGACAATTATTTCTCTTTATCAGGCACATCGATGGCAACTCCCATCTGTTCTGGTGTAGCAGCTCTTATTCTTCAAGCCTATCCACAATTTTCCCCTGACGAGGTAAAGCAACAACTTCTCCAGGCTGCTGTCGATAGGGGATTGCCATCCTATGTTCAAGGCGCAGGGTATTTGGACGCCGAAAAGGCTGTCACGTTTAGTGATAGCAGGCGGTAAAAGCGAGATATCGACACTACAACGTTATTTTGAGAAGGTTGATGAATAATCTAATTTAACTTGTTTCACGGAAGATCCAGAAAACAAAATCTAGAATGTTAAAGATTTTTCAATTCAGCAATAAAGGTTGCATCGCATGTTTGATGAATAACGAAAGCCCAGTTCCCTTTTATAATAAAAGGAACTGGGCTTTCATATGTCTTAGTGTTTAAAATCCCGTTAAATTTTTCTATATAACCTTTACAAGTATTCAATTACTCAGATTTTAATTTCTCACGCATCGCCAATATATCCTGCACATAATAGATGTCCCCGTAGCAGGCGTTAATTTCCCGCGCTCCTTCTCGTAAACACCTGTACTTGGACTTGTTCGATGCACTTTCATACATTTCTTGGGAAAAATTGATAGCTACCTCCTGTGTATACTTTCCCTTATTTTCCAATGCATAGTCAATAAATCCTTTGCCAAAATTATACGATTGTATCGCAAGCTCTATGTCTCCATCTGCTGCATTTAGGGTTTCGGAAAAATAGTAGACTCCTTGTTTAATAGATCGGTCGGGATCCTTAATACAATTCCTTTCGCCACAATAGCTTTCAGAAGCCTGCATCGGATCACTGCCACGTCCACCAGATTCTTGCATCATCATGGCTAATAAGATATCCACATAATCTTCAACATCGTTTTCTTTTGCATACTTTTCCACAACAGGCCGGTATTGCTTCACTTCATCGCTTAGTATATCTTCATCCACTTTGAATTCTGTCTGCGCCAAAAGTGAAACGATGACTAGCAACCCAATAATTGAAACGGTTGTAAGTAACGTATTTCGGATTGCTACTTTTGTTTTTTGTCTCATGTTATCCCTCAACTTTTACTATCTTAATCAATAATCCAACGATACTTCCATATAGCACGTGCCCAATAAACCAATAGAAAAAGGCATATACATTTAAAAGATCTGGGGTTCGTTCTGAAAACACCGTAGTACCATATAATAACATACCTATCAACGTAATGATTAGGGCATAAAATATAGATTTATCATGTCGATTGTACTGTTTCAAGGCATAATAAAGCGTTATTACGAGAATAATAGAAATACAAATATGGAGAATGAATTCCGCTAATTCGCTCCAGTTCCAGGATTTTAAAATTGGTATATAATCCACATTTAGTAGAAGAATGTATACCTTCTGACCGGTTATAGATTGAATCCCTTTAAAGAAGTAACCAAGAACAGTGCCGGATGCAATGCCTATACTACTCAGCAGCAACAATCTTTTCATCAAGTTATCCCCAGCCCTTCTTTCTATTTGTGAATATTTTTCCCTTATTTCGTACTAGAATTTATGTTCTACACAAAATATTGAGTTATCCTCAACCTTGTCCACAGGCTGTGCATAAGTTTTGGAGGATGTCCACATAAGTGTATTCCTTTTTTAATTCTTGATGAAACAAAGCAAAACCGCTTCGAAATTATAAAATTAAGAAGCGGTTCATGTGGTCGTCGTTATTTTATTAATCTGCTGGTCTCGTTTTGTTCTATCATTATTCAAACTCCAATTCAAGCTGGTTCGTTTTCTTTGTATCTTCTCCGACCAATGAAGCTAGTATTTTTGCTACTGGTTCTTCACTTACAATGGATCCTACACCTTGGCCTGCCCATAATGATTGAAACTCGGAAACAGCAAATTCCTTACCTGCTCCACGAATGTCTTTCGTAAGTTCATTTTGGATTGGAAATGGAAATAACTCACAATTACTTCCCTCCACCTCACGAATGAAGCGATTCATAATAGCTCGTGCTGGCCTTCCTGAAAAAGCTTTTGTAATAACTGTATCCACAGCTGAAGCTTTTAGTAGTGATTGTCGATATGCACCATTTGTTCCAGCTTCTTTTGCAACTAAGAATTTAGTTCCTAGCTGAACGCCTGATACCCCCATGGCCATCAGACCATCAATTTGGGTCTTATTTGAAATTCCACCAGCTGCAATGATTGGTACATCTAGATTTTCCAAAAGTTCCTGAACCAAGGAAAGTAAGCCGAGATTACATCCATTTGGATACTTTTGTACATCGAATGTCCCACGATGTCCACCAGCTTCAAAACCTTGTGCAACAATGATATCATAGCCTGCTTCAACTAATTGATTTGCCTCGTCCAAATTGGTCGCCATTCCAATCAGGGTTACATTATTTTTTTTAAGACGTTCGATTAACATAGACGACAGCACACCAAAGGCTGTACTGACGACTGGAATATCTTTTTCAATGATGACGTAAACCTTTTCTTGTAAATAATCATATATCTTCACAGATTGTTTTCCTGGATCGATTTCCAGCTCATTTCGGTATTGGTTTAGAAAATGTTGCATTGGTTCCACTTCACTAGAGAATGCCTCTAAGTTTGTTGCAAATAAATTAACCGCAAATGGCTTATCAGTTAGCAGTTTGACCTGATCAATTTCTTCTGTCAGTGACGAAGCACTCATATAACCAGCTCCTATCGTACCAAGCCCACCGGCATTTGCCACCTCAGCCACTAGTTTAGGAGTTGTAATTCCACCTGCCATACCTGCCTGAATAATTGGTGTATGTAAATTTATACTTTCTAATAGCTCCCCCATGCAGTGTCCCCCTCCAATTTCAAAATTATTTATACTAAACATACCACAAAAACTGACATTTTATTGCGTATATTGTAATGAATTACCAGCAATATTTCGTTATAACAATGTCACAAAAATAACACAATCCTATTTGTTGGACATACAATTGGTACTTTTGTCAACTTTCCTAACTTTCCTTCTTGACAATATTGAGAAAATTCCGTACTATAATAGGGGTTAGCGTAATCTGTCGTTAAATGTTTCGTTAATTCCCGTGTGTTTTAAATTGGGGGTTCCTAGAGGAATTACAACACATTCAAAATTGAATATGAAGGCGGAATAGTAATAGATTTCCAACTGAAGAAGTCTGCTATTCATGAACTACTCAAAGATGCAAATTACACAAGTGCCCGAAATATGGGTGAATTTCTGCACCTTATAGAAAATAAGAACAAATTTTCAACTAATAGCAGCAGGCAAGAGATTAAAAAAATATTGCTTCATTAACAGATCAATCGCAAAATAGCCTTTTATATTGAACCTGAATAAAACGTAACCATTATTCATAAGTCTGGTGAATTGCCTGGTATCGAACATGGTGTAACACTATTATCACATCAAGAAAAGAAGGTTTTTTATGGCCATCTTGGCAGAAAATTTTCAACTAATAGTGCAGGAGAAAATTATTTAGCGGCTATTGGCAAAATTGTACTTTCATACATAAAAAGCTGATAGTTATTTCTAATACATGAAATAGCAGCAGACAAATACGGAGGTAGGTCCACAAATGAAGATAAAAATTGCAGTATTCGGCAGGGAAGAAATAATTGAACGAATGAATGATTATGTAGAGGGTCAGGATGACATTGAAATAGTCCCTTTTACCTATTCAAAAACGGTAGAAAACGTTGATTTAATTGAGAAAGCTTTTATGTGTGACGTTTATTTATTTGGTGGATCACTTCCTTATCTTTATGCCAAAGAAAAAATTGATAGAAAGCGTTTACCTGCTGTCCAGGTGGCATTTGATGAATATATGATCTTAACATCCTTTTACCGTTTGAGAAACAATCATAATCAGGCACTGGATCGCATATCAATCGATGTATTACACAAAGAGCATGTCGATGAGGTTATCAGTGAATTGAAGATGGAGGATCGTGCTATTTATGCCTATAGTTATGGGGACGATTCTATATTGGACATCGGCAAAATTTTTCATTATCACAAAGAGCTTTATCAAGCGGGCAAAATTGATTATGTATTAACCTCAATTGAGGAAGTAGAACAAAGGCTGATTGAAGAAGGAATTCCAACTAGCTGTATGCTGATTCCAAAACTCAACCTTGAACGCGCTGTTGAAAAAGCAAAGTCAATCGCTACATTAAACAAAAGCAAGAGCGCACAAATCGTTTCAGGTTTTGTACAGATTAAAGAATTTGATAAAATTGTTGCCAAACAAGGAGAAATTTTGGCACAGGAAATGCTCCTGAAGCTTCATAAAATCCTATTAAAATTTGGCCATCAAACCTATGCATCCGTTTTAACAAATGGCGATAATCAATTCTCCATATTTGGTACAAGGGGCATACTTGATCATATTACGAATCATTACCGTGACTTTCCCTTGTTACAGGAAATCGCTCGTTCATTAGGGATTCCAGTAGATATCGGGTTTGGTTTAGGCTTAACAGCAAAACAGGCTGAGGATAATGCAAAGCTTGCCCTTGAAACCTGTAATCATTCCGAAGAAAGTAGCTGCTTTATCGTAAATGAAAGGCAAGAAACAATCGGGCCGCTTGGAGTGGCAAAGCATGTGGACACGTCACAGTTATACCATGCACTTATTCACCGGGCTAGACTAAATAATGAATTATCTTATAATTTTATTGATTTCATTAACTTACGAAACAATGAACCATTCTCTGCAAATGATATATCAAACTATTATCAGGTAACAAAGCGTAGTGCAGAGCGTACAATTCACAAACTATTGGCAGGCGCAGTCATCCGAGTAGTCGGGGAAGAAAAGCCATATGTTAAAGGTCGACCGCGTAAACTGTTTGAACTAACGATATAGACATGGTGAAACAGAGCCAGGTTTAATAACCTGGCTCTGTTTTTATGTGTTGTTTTGTTGTGCGAGGCGGAAACGAGCGTTGATTTACTGGATGAAGCTTGATATATCGGGGGGAACATTGATTTCCTGGATCGAAGCTTGATATATCGGAAAAAGTTGAAATTAGCCCACAAGAATACCCCTGTTTCAAGGAGGCTACTGAAAAAGTGGTGGATTTTAACAATTAAAATTTCCATCTTCCATCTTAACTTGGCTTAGTATCTCGAATATACGGAGACTCCAACGGGAAGCAAGAGATCGGCCAGACACCGCAGGACGGCAGTCCGAGGAGGATCGACACTCGCCCGCGGAAAGTGAAGTATATTCGTAGATGCGATGGCAGATCCACATATTTTGTACTATATTTAACCTTTTCAGCAGCCTCGTTTCAAAGGGATATTTGCATTATCCTTTATTATCGTTAAATAGGTAACTCATTACTTGTTCAAATAAAGCAACATCATCTGTAATTAAAAAGATTGGCAACAGTAAAATCGCAAGCACTACCGCAAGATTAGCAACAAAAAATTTCGTAACTCCATTTGCAATTTTTTTCATTTGTTACATCCCCTTTTGTACTTATTGTATTCTAAATCTGCCGTTTATTAACCATTTTCGACGACTGAATAGGAGCGTTTAGTTAGTATATTTATTTTACCAGATAAGCGAAAAAAGTGCAGGTTTATTTTAAATATTTATAATAGTACATTTTAAGAAACACACGTGAGGAAAAGCATACTTCTCAGCGCTTAACGTTTTTCCTCCGATTCGCACGGATTTTCGCCAATTTGAAATTATTTAAATATATTAACTGCTCTTATTCAACTTTACCGTCAAATGGTTTGTTAACCAGTCAATCCTACCAAACCCAACAAAAAACCCAATGTGCCAAAATTACACACATGGGTTTTTTTACCTAGCTTATATACTTAGTAATTCACGAATATCACTTTCACTAAGGCTTGAAAGCATCTGTTCACCAGGCTGAATCACTTGATCAATTAATTCACGTTTCTTTTGCTGAAGTGCAAAGATCTTATCCTCAATAGTTCCTTTTGTGACCATTCGTATTACTTGAACAACTTTCTTTTGTCCAAAGCGATGAGCACGCCCAGTAGCTTGATCCTCTACAGCAGGATTCCACCATAAATCATATAAAATAACAGTATCTGCTCCTGTTAAGTTAAGGCCTGTTCCTCCTGCTTTTAATGAGATAAGGAATACACTTTTTTCACCATTATTAAAGCTTTCACTCATCTCTACGCGTTCCTCTGAGGGGGTTTGACCATGTAAATAATAGTAGTCAATCCCATCTTCTTCTAGCTTTTTCTTAATGATTTCATGCATGCTTGTAAACTGAGAAAATACTAACATCCTTTTTCCGTTTGCTACAGCATTGTTGACTGTTTCCATTAACTGTTCTAGTTTTCCAGACTTTCCTTCATAATTTTCAATAAATAAAGATGGATGACAGCAAATCTGCCGCAATCTGGTTAGTCCTGCTAATATTTTCATTCGATTCTTATTAAAGTCCTGACTGCTTAAGGATTGTGCTGTCTCTTGTTGTAGCTCACGTAAATACCCCACATACAATTCTTTTTGTTGTTTGGTTAGTTCAGATACGTGAACCGATTCAATCTTGTCTGGCAGCTCTTTTAATACGTCTTTCTTTAGTCGCCGCAAAATAAATGGCTTTGTTAACATGGCAATTTTAGCATGATCCAGCTGTTTGAATTTCCGTTGACTAGGCATTAGCCCTGGTAAAATAACTTGAAAAATTGCCCACAGTTCATCGATTGAATTTTCAATTGGTGTACCACTTAGTGCAAAGCGATGTCCAGCCTTAATTTCACGGATGGCTTGTGACGTTTTCGTTGCATAGTTTTTAATATATTGCGCTTCATCCAAAATCAATGTGTGGAACGTTATGTCTTGGTATAATGCGATATCTTGTCGTAATGTTGCATAAGACGTAATCCATACTTCAGCTTTTTCATTTGGATCAATCATTGCCATCCGTTCTGTCGGGCTACCCGCAACTACACGAACTCGCAAATCTGGTGCAAATTTCTCACACTCATTTTTCCAATTATATAAAACAGATGAAGGTGCTACGATCAAATGTGGTAGATCCTGTTTTAGTGACAGTAAATAAGCAATACTTTGAATGGTCTTTCCAAGTCCCATATCATCTGCCAAAATACCACCTAGGTGATAGCTACTTAGTGATTTAAACCACTGGAATCCCGTCTCTTGGTAATTGCGCAGGGAAGCTTGTAAATTTTCCGGTATCTCGTAAACCTGTTCTTCTGGTGATTTTAGATGGTGTAAGAGTTTTCGAAACTTGGGATCATAATTTTTTTTCGTTTCAATAAGTGCATCGACCTGCGCACCTCTGTATGCAGGTAACTGCACACTCCCATCCTGTATATCCGCCTTTTTTAAATCAAGTTCCGACATTAACTCTTGGATGGATGCGAATTCGTCCCCTTCAAGGGATAATAATGCCCCACTGTCCATCCGGTAATAGCGTTTTTTCTCTAATACGGCGCCTAGGATCTGATTAATTTCATTATCATTGATCCCATCAATACTAAAGCCAATTTCCAGTAAGTTGTTCGAAGACTCTAATCGCACATTCGTACTAGGAACAGGTTCGTTTTCGATAAAAAATCTGCGAATATCTGATGTTAAGAACAATTCTACATACGTTTCAAACATTGGTAGCACATCGTATAAAAATTCATACAGCATATCCTCATCTGCATCGATATATAATTGTTTACCATTAAAATGAAAATTTGCATGCTCAATTAACTGCATGATCTGTTGTTCTTTTTCCACATCCCGAATGATTAAGACGTCCTCTTCCTTGCGTCCATTAAAGGGATCTACTTGATACTCCCCATAATGATATTCCAATCTCCCAGTAATCCAATCTGCTTTTAAATCGATATAAAGCTTTGCCTTAAGTGGAACTTGGATTATCTCAGATGCCACATTTTCAGATATTTGCACATCACCAATTTTTTTTAGTGAAGGTACAACCTCTGACAAAAATACATCCGCTTGGTCCGCTGGAATTGGGAGATTTGGATTATCTTTAGAAATTTGACTCACCTGCTCAAGCATTGGCACCTGATCTTTCTTTGGAAAGTAAAAAGTCCCGGTATCAAACAACAATTCATACTTAGCAAAATAAACGGCATCTTGCATACCTTCTACTGCAAGTGCAAGCTCCCTATTGTTTTTTTCCAATTTAAATTCATAAGGAAGTTCATCTTCTATAATCGTAATAGCATGGAAAATGTCTCGTTCAGTGTCTACAACAAAGTCACGTTCGACCAATTTTTTTAGTAATGGTTTCGCAAGCAATGGAGAAATAGAAATGGAGCGTCCTTCTGAAATATGTGTTTGATAGCGGTATAAGGAATGACCATCGTACAGCCGTTCGTTTTGCACAATGGACATGATGGATTCAAATAATTCCAGATCCTCATCCTGAAAATAATGCAGCTCCGGATTATAAGTGAATGTTTTCGTAAAATAATGCTCTCGCTCTTGAAATACATCCTGCAGAAATGCGTGTATATCCTTTACAACTAAACGACGTTTTTCGCCCACTTTGAGTTCAAGAAATAACGTATCATTATATGTCCACTTACATACATACTCCACCTGTAGTTGTTGGCGATTAATGCTTAAGCTACTTGCCCGTTTTTGTTGTTGTATATCCGTAATCGTTTGAATAAAGTCTTTTGTCGTTTGAAATTTATCAACTTGACGTAAAGCACCTTGTTCCTTGTGCCTTTTGCCAATTGCAAATAACACCGCAACAACATGTTTGCATTGATTATAGGTTTTAAAAGCGGGGCAATCGCAATAGGCATCTGAAAGCTCATGTGGCCATCTTTTTGTATTTACTTCCACAAAATAACTTTCACTTCCATAAACCGTTGCCGTCCAAACGTGAAAATTAATATCGTATAATAATTCGGTTACTCTTCCCTGATGAAAATATTCTAGACCTCGCTCATACACTTGGGAAGGAAATAATCGTTGCATATGGAAAATATCATAGCTTTTCAAATCAGGTTAACCCTACCTTCTTCTAGTTTAGATGCTTTACAATTGGTACACTAGATAACTGATCAACTTAAACAGCCACGTCCAGCTCCAGCGGCTCAGTCCATTCTATACGTCGCTAAACGGGCGCTTGCGCTTTTGTTCTTATCATTACTTACATTGTATACAAAATAGCCATCTTTTTAAACTAAATCGAGCCCCTTTTGGTTGAAAAGGGGTTCGACTTTTACTTTTTACCGTAATCATTCCGCTACAGGTGCAGGTTTCAGATTCGAAGTTAGTGCGTAACTTTTACTTTTTTGGATTTTATAAGCAGATAAAGATACAGAAAGATTGCTAACAAAACTGAACCAGCTGAAGTAGTGTAAATAACGCTATAATCATACATATAGGCTAATTGACCAAAGCTTATTGCCCCTAATCCAACTCCTAAATCGAAAAAGGAAAAAAACGTTGCATTTGCCATTCCTTTTCGATTATCTGCGGCCTTGTCAACCGCCCATGCCTGTAATGCTGGTTGAACACTTCCAAAGCCTAAGCCATACATTCCGCCTGCAATCAACATAACTAATGTGCTTGGTAGCCATGAGAGTAATAGCATAGATCCAAAAATTAATAAAGTTCCTGGAATAAAGACATAAATATGTCCTTTGGCATCATAAATTTTCCCAGCAAACGTCCGAGATATCATTAAGAATATCGCAAAAACTAAGAAATACGATTCTATACCCGGTATGTTTTTTTCCGTCGCATATAATGGAAGAAATGATGCAATCCCTCCGAATGTAACCGTAATAAAAAATAATAACAATGATGGCTGGATGGCTGTCTTTTCAAAGATATCAAATTTAACAGTGACTGTTTTATTTGGTGATTGTTCCACCTGTTTATAACGAATCTTTGAAGATAACAAAAAAGCTACAAACCCAAGTGCTGCACAAATCATAAATAACGATTTAAATGAGATGATGCCGACAAGCGTTAGTCCTAGAGTTGGACCAAAGGCTAATGCTAGATTGCCGGATAAACCGAAGTACCCCATCCCTTCTCCCCTCCGTTTTGGAGGGATCAAATCCGTTGCAATGGTCCCTGTAGCCGTTGTCGAAAATCCCCAACCGATACCCTGCACCATCCGCATGATAAATAAAAAGAAAATACTCGCAACAAATGCGTATGAACCGACGGACAAAACAAATACTGCCAGTCCAAACATATAGACAAAGCGTCGCCCTTTTGATTCTAATGCATGGCCTGCATAAGGTCTCAAAAGCAAAGCAGAAAATGTAAAAATACCAGTTATAAGTCCTATTAATTGATCACTTCCGCCAAGCTCTTTTACAAATAGCGGAATCGTCGGTAGTGTCATTTGGAATCCAAGAAAAATAAAGAAGTTAGCCACACAAACAAGAACAAAATCACGTGTCCAAATTTTATCTGGCAACTTAGCTGTTTTAATTGCGATTGATTCAGTGCCCATGAACGTCTCCCTTTCTTCGGTACTCGAAATATAAGTATACATGAGCTAAGGGGTAATGGGAATGGATTGATTTCAGACAGAAGCCTACATTAGATCAGCCTCCCCCAAAAGTTTATAATCGTTTCATGGATATTGCTTCACGCATGTTACTAATTGCCTTCTTACCCTCTTCTTTTTTGGCAATCATTACATTGGTATACAGCGCATCGACAATACTAAGCTGAGCAATCCTTGAAGATAATGCTTCTGAACGAAAGTCTGTTTCTTCTGCAACTGTATATAGTGAAATTGCTACTTCTTTCGTCAATGGTGACTTGGCGAAATTCGTAATACTAATTGTTTGAACATCATTCTTCTTAAGTACTTGCAATACATCGAGTAAGTCCTTTGTAGAACCTGAATGAGATATCAATACCGCAACATCCTTTTTCCCTAGCTGCGAGGCTGACATGAGCTGCATATGTGCATCAAGATTTGAGTTGACATGTATACCGCTTCGGATAAATTTATGATAGGCATCTAGCGCCACCAAAGCAGAACCCCCATTACCATAAAACTCAACCTTTTCAGCTTGCAGAATAGCACGCACTGCTTGTTCTAGTGCGTTTCCGTCTAATATATGCAACGTATCTTCTAGTGTTTTCATATTGGAACGGAAAACTTTTTCCGAAACTGTAGCAACACTATCCCCGTCATTAATTTTTTCATGGATATCCTTCATCGGTGTAACAATCTCAGCGGCCAGGGCAATTTTGAAAGCTTGATAACCTTTGAATCCAATCCGCTGGCAGAAGCGAAATACAGTTGAATCTGCTATTTCTAGATCTTCGGAAACTTGATTGATCGTGTGATGGATAATTTGCTGTGGGTTTGCCAGTATATAATCAGCAATCTTCTTTTCCTTCGCGCTAAACTTCCCGTAGTTACTTCGTATACTTGCTAATCCATGTTGGTTTTCATTAACCATGTCGAATGCTCCTAACTATATTGGCTACAACACTAAGTATATAAGAAAAGGAATTTTTTTTCACTCTATCAACTTAAAAATGTATTGATTATAGAAAAATATTTGATATAATATATCTGATAAGAAAAAATATTCTTTTACACAAGGAGGACAACATGCATATAGGAATAGTTGGTTTGGGAAAAATGGGTCTCAATTTATCATTAAACTTACTTGATCATAATCACAAAGTTGTTGGTTATGACACGAACGAAGCACTATTGAACGAAATTAAGCATGAGGATTTCCAGTTCGAAACATCTTTATCAACTGTTGTCGAGAAGTTACCAACACCTCGTACGATTTGGTTGATGGTTCCTGCTGGTGAGGTTACAGAACACGTAATTAATGAGTTAACTCCATTGCTATCCAGCGGAGACAGTCTTATCGATGGCGGAAATTCTAACTATAAAGATACATTACAACGCGCTTCCACATTGAAGGAAAAAGGAATTTACTTCTTTGACTGTGGTACGAGTGGTGGTACTGACGGTGCTCGCGAGGGGGCTTGTACGATGGTTGGTGGTGACCCTGAAAAGTTTGTTGAAATTGAGCAAATTTTTAAAGACGTTTCCATCGAAAATGGTTATCTGTATACAGGTAAATCGGGCAGTGGCCACTTCTTAAAAATGGTCCATAACGGGATTGAATACGGCATGATGCAATCAATGGCAGAAGGCTTTGACATCTTGAACAAAAGCGAGTTTGATTACGACTATGAAAAGGTTGCCAAAGTTTGGAATCACGGATCTGTCATACGATCTTGGTTAATGGAGCTAATCGAAAATGCTTTCACTAAGGATGCGAAATTAGATGATATTCGCGGTGTAATGAACTCGTCAGGAGAAGGAAAATGGACAGTTGAAACAGCACTTGACTTTCAAGTTGCAGCACCTGTTATCGCATTGTCACTCATGATGCGATACCGATCCCAGGAAGATGATACATTCTCTGGAAAGGTTGTCGCAGCACTACGCAACGAATTTGGAGGACACGATGTTGTGAAGAAATAAATCCTATTCTTCACTTCATTATTTTTCCAAAAAGAATGAAAGCGTTTAAACCAAAGGGGGAAACAAAATGTCAGGTTCAATGTTAATTATAATAGCTCTTGCAGGAATATTCTTGTTATTATTCTTAGTTATACGTACAAAACTGCATGCATTTGTTGCTTTATTACTTGTGAGTTTAATAGTTGGTGTTGCAGCAGGCATGCCACTATCCGGCGTTATCGAATCAATCCAAAGTGGTATGGGTGGAACACTCGGCTTCGTAGCAGTAGTTGTAGGCCTTGGAGCAATGTTCGGTAAAATGCTAGAAGTTTCTGGTGGAGCTGAACGTCTTGCTCAAACGATGATCAGCAAATTTGGTGAAGATAAAGCACAATGGGCACTTGGTTTAACAGGTTTTATTGTAGCTATTCCAGTATTTTTCGATGTAGGATTTATTATTTTGGTTCCAATTATTTATGGTTTAGCTAAAAAAACTGGACGATCATTACTTTACTACGGGATTCCACTATTAGCGGGTTTAGCCGTAACGCATAGTTTTATTCCACCAACTCCGGGTCCGATCGCAGTAGCTAATCTAATTGGGGCAGAGTTAGGTTGGGTTATCCTATTCGGTGCAATCGCTGGTATCCCCGCAATGATTATTGCTGGACCAATTTTCGGTAAATTTATTGCAAAAAGAATTGATGCAAAGATTCCTGATTACATGCAAATCGAAGAACAAGAATATGATCAAGAATTACCAAGCTTTGGAATGATTACGTCTCTTATATTAATTCCATTGGTTCTAATTTTAGTCAATACGGTTACTGGGGTTGCATTGCCTGAAGGTAACACGTTCCGTGACATTTTTGCCTTTCTTGGGCATCCGTTTGTTGCATTAACCATTGCGACATTGCTAACGTTCTATTTCTTAGGTGTTAAACGTGGCTATTCCAAACAACAAGTACAGGATATCGCAACAAAGGCATTAGAACCTGCAGGAATCATTATCCTGGTAACTGGTGCTGGTGGTGTATTCAAACAAGTACTTATTGATTCAGGTGTAGGTGACGTAATTGGCGAAATGATGATTGATTCTGCATTATCGCCAATAGTACTCGCATTCCTTATCACAACGTTCGTTCGTGTAGCACAAGGTTCTGCAACGGTAGCGATGGTTACTGGTGCTGGTCTAATGTCTCCATTAATCGATACAATTGGAATGTCAGGTCCGATGCTTGGTTTAATGGTTATCTCGATTGCAGCTGGTGCAACGATTGCTTCCCATGTTAACGACTCCGGCTTCTGGCTAGTTAACCGATACTTCGGATTAGATGTAAAAGATACATTAAAGTCCTGGACAATCATGGAAACACTAATCGCACTCGTCGGATTTTCAGTCGTATTTGTAATTAGTTTATTTATAAGCTAAATTTAAAGCTGTCTTCTAAAAGATTGTTGTTTTTGCTACAAAATCAATAAACTACGATAGTGCGGAAATCAAACGCAATGCTAGCGAAGGAAATACACGAAGACTCCAGCGGGAAAATCGAAGACGATGAGACCCCACAGTGAGCGTTCTTTGCGAGCGAGGAGGCTCAGCGCAAGCCCGCGGAAAGCGTAGTGTATTTCCGAAGCGATATGCTATGACACAATTTTTCGCAAGGATTAAATAGCAACAAAACTTACGAAAAGAGCCAAATTTAAAGAAGAAAAGAGAATGTTTTAGGTTATTCTCTTTTCTTCTTCTATTGAGGGAGGAACAACAATGACACAATCATCTTATTTAGGCGTAGATATTGGAACTACGAGTACAAAGGCAGTTCTTTTCAATAAAAAAGGCGAAGTGATTACAAATCACACGATCAACTATGCCTTACATACACCAAGTCCACTAATAGCAGAGCAGGATCCCGATGAAATTTTTGAAGCAGTTATTAATTGTATGAAAGAGATCATGAAAACCAATACTGCCAGAGCTACTAGCATCCAATTCGTTTCCTTTTCCTCGGCAATGCACAGCCTGATTGCAGTTGATGCAGAAAATAAGCCACTTACTAACAGTATTACTTGGGCGGATACTCGAAGCGCAAATCATGCACAACAAATCAAAGAGAAACATAATGGACACGAAATCTATTTACGTACCGGAACACCAATCCATCCTATGTCACCACTTGTAAAGTTAGTCTGGATGCGGGAGGAGCAACCAGCTATTTTTACAAAAGCTGCAAAATTTATTTCAATTAAAGAATATGTCTTTTACAAACTTTTTGGTGAATATGTGATTGACCATTCGATTGCATCGGCTACTGGCTTAATGAATCTTGAAACATTGGATTGGGATAAGGAGGCACTTCTATTAGCCGGAATTACCCCTGATCAATTATCCACGCTCGTTCCAACTACACATCAACTGAAAACAGTAAAGAAATACTACCATTCCTACATTGGATTATGTGGTGATGTTCCTTTTGTTATTGGTGCTAGTGATGGTGTTTTGTCAAACCTTGGTGTGAACGCAATCGAACCAGGAGTTATCGCAGTTACAATTGGGACAAGTGGTGCAATACGTACCATTTCAGATCACCCACGGACAGACCCTAAGGGGAGAATTTTTTGTTATGCATTGACCGAAAATCATTGGATCATTGGAGGACCAGTAAATAACGGTGGAATTATTTTACGCTGGTTACGTGATGAATTTGCTGCTTCTGAGGTAGAAACAGCAAAACGATTAGGAATTGATCCATATGATGTGTTAACGAAGATTGCATCTGGTGTAAATCCTGGATCAGACGGTTTAATCTTCCACCCATATATGACCGGTGAGCGAGCTCCATTATGGAATGCAAATGCTCGTGGTTCCTTTTTCGGTCTAAGTATTCATCACAAAAAGGAACACATGATTCGCGCAGTGTTAGAGGGAATCATTTATAACCTGTACACGGTTTTACTGGCGCTTGAGGAATTAACTGGTGAGCCCAAAAAAATTCAGGCGACTGGCGGATTTGCACGTTCTGAAATGTGGCGTCAATTAATGGCGGACATAGTTGATAAGCCAGTGATTGTACCAGAAAGCTATGAAAGTTCTTGTCTTGGTGCCATCGTCTTAGGTATGTATGCAGTTGGTGAAATTGACGATTTCAAGATTGTTTCAGATATGATAGGACAAACACATACCCATCATCCTAATGAAAATACTACTAACGTGTATCGGGAGCTTCTTCCTATCTATATACGATTATCACGAATGCTTGGTGATGAGTATGATAGTATCACTGCTTTCCAACGAAAATATGTTGGAGAAGCGCAGAACTAAATTTATCCATAATAATGGTATAATCGACCTACTTTACAACTATATATATAAGACCACAGTGCCGACTGTGGTCTGTAGATAAGCGGTTCTCCTAGGAGTCGGCTACTCTATGCGAATAGACCTTTCCGATTACTTTTTCAGGTAATTGGAAGGTCTATTTTCTATTGATCTTATTGATCAAGGTAATGACCAAAGCCAGTAAGGCAGTCAACAAAGAACCAAATCCAATTAGCACCATAAATATTTCATATAAACCCACAAGGCACCACCTCCGTTCGGAAGGCTAACCGTTGATCCTAAGGAACATTATCTACTTCTAGTATATTAATTGCGCGTCTTCTTTGAAACGTACATTCACACATATCGCATGTCCATTTTTATCGCAGTTTGTCGGGTAGCATGGTCCCTCTGAATCGTTTTATAATTGTTGAAATAACAAGTACAATCCAGTAAAAAGCAATAAGACGTATGTCATAATACGAAATATATGCTGGTTAATTCGTTTAAATAAGTGCTGCCCAATGATTAAACCGACGATTACCATCGGTAGGCCTTCTAAGCTAGATATCCAACTGACCTTTGAAGTTCCAACAAAGATAATCTGAATGACTAGACTTACAAAATAAATAAACAAATAAAACGCAAGCGTTGTTGCACGAAGCGCTTCTTTCGATGTGTTCGTCCCAGAAAAATACAATAATATCGGGGGACCTGGCATACCAATACTAGTTGTGAACATACCTGATAATCCACCAATCGTAAAATCTCGCAAGTTTGTCTGTTTAATCCGGTATTTTAAGATTAATAGTACCGTTAGAACCAAAATTAGTACGCTGACACAAAGCTTTAGAACCGTCATGTCTAGCAATAGAAAAATTGTAATTCCAATTGGTAATCCAGCAAAACTACCTATTATAAAACGTTTCAGGATTTCATAATCTACATCCTGTTTTATTTTCATAATAAGAGAAAGTGAAATAATTAAAGATAAAATTAAATTAATCTGGATGGCTTCGCGAGGTTCAAATAACAAAAGCAAAAAAGGAGTGGCCATAATTGAAAAACCAAATCCCGTACTCGTTTGAAGAATAGAGGCAACTAATATAATGATGAAAAAAATGACGATTGTATCCACGGAAACACCTGCTATTTATGTATTATGAATCTAGTCATAGTGTAACAGAATGGGGCTTTTATGTCGTATACGTTTAGTACTAGTTTCGGTAGAACTAAGAATTTGATACAATAGTTTAAACTATAAAGGAGCGATTGAATATGGGTATCTTTGACGGTATGATGGGCAACGCAACAGAAATCGGTGCTAGTGAGGCTGAAAAGGAAATAAGTGAACTTTTAAATGCAACTGAAAAAGTCGAGCATGCGTACAAGTTAATTCGTGATCTTATCGTTTTCACCAATAAGCGACTTATATTAATTGATAAACAAGGAATGACCGGAAAAAAGGTCCAGTACCATTCTGTTCCGTATCGAAACATTACACATTTCTCTATTGAAACGGCAGGTACATTTGATCTAGAGGCCGAACTCTTGATATGGATTTCAGGTAGTGAAAACCCAATTGGAAAAACCTTTAATAAGCAGCTTAATATTTATCATGTGCAACGTGTGTTATCCGAATATGTTAATGGTTAAGTCAAAAAGGGGAAAGTTGATCGCCATCTCGGTAAAGTTGATCCAAAATGGTTTTGATCAGCAAAAAAAGCGCTACGTTGATATGTAGCGCTTTTTGTTTATTTAATAAATGGGAATCCACCAACTAACTTTTCAAAAGCATGGCTCGCGCGTAATACCAGTCCATCATTGAACCGATTCCCAGCAAGCTGCATACCAATGGGCAATCCGCTTTTCGTAAACCCTGCTGGAATGGAGGCAGCCGGCAAACCTGTCATATTATAGATGTGGGTCATCATCCAATCTGAGTCCGCTTCGACCTTTTTCCCATCAATCTCGTCTGGGCCTAGCAAATGATAGTCAAACGCTGGAATAGATAATGATGGAGACATGACAAGATCATATGTCCCAAAATGGTTTTGAAGTTCTCTCCATACAACTGTCCGCTTCTGCTGATAGCCAATATACTCACTAGTTGACACGTCAAATCCCCGTTCAATCATCGTATGGTAGGATGGCGTAAGTAGTTCAGGATAATCGCGCAACATTGCTGCACCGCCAGCCGAGGCAGATGCATACCAAGTGTTTTTGAAAAATCCAAGGAATTGGTGTAACGTCATGCCGAAATCCATCGACACCTCTTCCACTTCAGCTCCTAACTCCTGCAGCTTTTTCACTTGTTGATCGATTACCTGAAGAACCTCTTTATCCACCGTATACATGCCAAAATCTTTCGTGTAAGCAATTTTAACACCAGTCAAATTCCCTTCTAACTGATCGGCTAAATCCTCATCAAATCTAGGCACGGAAAATGGATCTGTCGTTGATAATCCTTGTGTGACATCAACAAATAGAGCTGCATCCCGAACTGTTCGAGTCAAAGGGCCATGGTTCACGAATGGGTTATTTGTGCCAAATGCATTAGCCAAACTGTTGTCCATTGGGATTCTACCATAGGATGGTTTAAAACCAAATACGCCACAAAAGCTAGCGGGAATACGCACAGACCCTCCACCATCACTTCCTTCAGCGAACGGAACCATCCCGGCAGCAACAGCAGCTGCAGAACCACCACTAGATCCACCTGAAGTTTTATCTAAATTCCATGGATTTTTTGTTGCACCAAACAACAAATTGTCTGTTGTTCCTTTATGACCAAAATCAGGTGTGTTTGTTTTTCCAATGATAATCGCCCCAGCCGCTTTCAAGCGCTCGACAATCGTCGCATCACGATCTGGTACATGTTCGGCAAAAACTTTTGTCCCGAAAGTAGTTTTTATGCCTTTTGTAGGAGTTAAATCCTTTATTCCTACAGGTACACCATGTAAAGGTCCTAGTCTTTTCCCCTGCACGACTAGCCGTTCTGCTTGCTTTGCTTCGTCCATTGCTTGTGGATTTATTGTAACAAACGCATTAATTTTATCATTATGGTTCTCAATTTGATTCATATAATATCCCATCACCTCAACAGGGGAAAGGTTCTTTGTTTTAATTTTTGTTGCAAGATCCTCTGCTGTATAATCTGCAAGCATATTCGCACCTCCATTCTTCATTTTCAGGAATTAATTGTAGCATTAATTCTATTGTTATCGTAAGCTAATTGATTCTATACCCATCTTACTACCTACTATCTATTTAACTAGCTCAATTTTTCAGTAAAGTCATAGTGAATTTGCATGATTTTCCCCACAAACGGTTTAGTATCTTGTATAATAGGAGATAATTTATTACATATATTTGCCAAAAAAGGAGGATAAAATGAAAAGTATACAATTTTTATTCATCGCATTGAGTTTATTGCTATCATCTATTATTATTTCACCTATCGTTGACGCTCATGAGGGTCAAACATACGAAGTTGGGACATCTTCTCTTCATGTCAGAATTGCTCCATCGAATGATTCAGCGATTTTGGGACAATTAACGTCAGGTGATCAAGTGGTTGTTTTTAATGAACAATATGGTTGGGCACTAACGTATTATGGTGGGAAAACAGCTTGGGTTGCATCACAGTATTTGTATCCCGCGGGAAACACCAAACAAGCGTCAAGTCGTACGATAAATGAAACAGTGACAGTAAACACGAACGGAGTTCATGTACGGAGCGGTCCTAGTACCAATGATTCAATTATTGGTTTTACGACATCAGGGGATACCTATACGAAAATTCAAACCGCCAATGATTGGCATAAGGTATTACTTCAGGATGGATCAACTGGATGGATTGCAGCCTGGCTAACAGACACATATACACCTGAATCTGCTACCAAAAAACCGCAAGATGAAATTGAAAAAAGCACAAATGGTTCACTTGAAGGCTATAACATTGTGCTTGACCCTGGCCATGGAGGAAATGACCCCGGTGCCGTTGGATTTAATGGAGTTTTAGAAAAAAATTTAACATTATCAACCGCCGAAATGGTCGCTTCGTATTTGCGTGACGCAGGTGCGACTGTCAAGGTTACCCGAGCAGACGATCAATACTTATCCTTAGAGAAACGAATACAATTCAGTAGTCAATTTCAAACAGATGCATTCATTAGCTTGCATTACAATGCTTATCCATTTATAGCTGTAAACGGTATTGGTACGTATTATTATGAAAGCGGAAAAAGGCTTGCATCGTCGATTCAAAAGGAAATTGGACAACGGGTTACGCTTCAAGACCGAGGAATCCACTATGGAAACTATCATGTTTTACGGGAAAATAATGACTTATCTGTTTTAGTAGAATTAGGATTTATCACTAACCCAAATGACTTATTCACCATTCAAACGAGTGCATACCAAAATAATGTTGCACAAGCAATTACGGAAGGTGTCAAAAACTATTTTCTCAAATAACCAGAAAAAGCTGTCTGGCCAAAAAATCTGGCCAGACAGCTTTTTTCATTAAGATTAGTTTTAGTTAGCCCAATACAGCCCGATCACTCTCAAATTGGGATCCACGTATTCGCCTGAATTCCTGTAATAATTTTTCAATTGTTAATTGTTGTTTTTCCTTTCCGGCAACATCAAAAATAATTTGCCCCTTATCCATCATAATCAGCCTATTCCCTAAGTCTAATGCTTGTTGCATGTTATGGGTTACCATAAGAGTGGTTAATTCAAACTTCTCTACCACATCATGCGTTAGTTTTGTAATAAGCTCCGCCCGAGATGGGTCGAGTGCCGCGGTATGCTCGTCTAGCAACAATATTTTTGGTTCTGTAAAAGTTGCCATTAACAACGAAAGGGCTTGACGTTCTCCCCCTGATAACAAACCTACTTTAGCTGTCAAACGATCTTCTAATCCCAAATTTAGTGTGCTCAAATACTCCCGAAACATTGTTTTACGTTTTGCTGTTACACCTAGTCTTAACTTTCTTTTTTTGTCACGTGTATAAGCCATCGCTAAATTCTCTTCAATCGTCATCGATGGTGATGTCCCTGACATTGGGTCCTGAAATACACGGCCAATAAATGTTGACCGCTTATATTCTGGCAAATGAACAACCTGCTTGCCATTAATATATACATCCCCAATGTCAGGACTCAGATTTCCAGAAATAGCGTTCATCAAGGTTGACTTACCAGCACCATTACTTCCAATAACGGTAACAAATTCTCCTTTATCCAAGTCCAAATTGATGGATTGCAATGCTTTCTTTTCATCAGGGGTATCTTCATTGAACGTAACCGACAGATCCTGTAACTGAAGCATGCTACACCTCCATCTTTAGCTGGGCTCGTTTTCGCAGTCGCCGCTTTTTTTCTTTCCGGGCCTGCAATATTTTTGGAGCCACTAAAGCTGCAATTACCATTAAAGCAGTTATTAACTTCATATCACCAGTTTCAAGAAATTCAACACGAAGGGCCAGGGTAACGACAATTCGATAAACAATTGCACCGCCGATGACAGCTAATGTTGTTCTCGCAATCGTTTTCGTACCAAAAAGTGCTTCCCCAATAATAACGGAGGCAAGGCCGATAATAATCATTCCAATTCCCATGCCAACGTCTGCGAAGCCCCCATGCTGAGCAATTAATGCTCCGGAAAATGCAACAAGTGCATTTGAAATTCCAACACCGACTATGATCAAGGAGTCCGTATTAGCTGAAAGACTTCTTATCATCTTTTTATTATCACCTGTCGCTCGAAGCGCCAGACCGACATCTGTCTTCAGATAATAGTCTGTCATCAACTTGATAATCACTGTTACTACTACCATAAGTAGAACGATCGCCCAGGTACCAGGTAATTGTTCCATTCCAGCCAATGCTAACAATCCATTTAATAATGAGTCTATACCCGTTGCTGCCCAGATAGATTCTAATTGTTTGAAGATCGTTGATTCACGTAATAGGGAAAGTGTTGGTTGGCTCATAATTCGTAAGTTAATAGAATAAAGAGCGATCATCATAATTATTCCTGATAATAAAGCATTTATTTTACCCTTCGTATGAAGTACGCCTGTTATGCAGCCCGCTAGAAACCCAGCAAAAGCTGCCAGTATGGTTGCTAAAATGGGTGGCACTCCGTTCATGATGGAAATTGCAGCTACAGCCGCACCTGTTACAAAGCTTCCATCTACTGTTAAGTCAGGAAAATCCAAGACTCGAAAGGACAAGTAAACTCCTAATGCCATAATTGCATAGATAATACCGGAT
Organism: Virgibacillus carmonensis; assembly: GCF_057836705.1. Taxonomy (NCBI): domain Bacteria; kingdom Bacillati; phylum Bacillota; class Bacilli; order Caryophanales; family Bacillaceae; genus Virgibacillus; species Virgibacillus carmonensis. The sequence goes on from NZ_JBYQFJ010000019.1 coordinate 61,970, forward strand.
TCTACTGCACCAAATAATGAAATAAACATGTTGTCCCCCTTGCCATGTCCAGCAAAATATTTATCTAAATGACCAACTTTATCTTTTAACTATGCTATTACTCCTGCTCCACGATTTTTGCAGTGTCATCCCATTCTTCGTTCCATTTAATCCCCTGTTCTTCAGCTGCTTGTTTATTAATAAATAACTGGATTTCTTTTGGATGCTCAACTGGAATGTCTTGCGTTGTTTTTTCACCCGTTAAAATCGCTGCAGCCATTTCTCCAGATCGATAGCCAATGGTGTGATAGTCAATACCAAATGTGGCAAATCCACCCTTTTTCAATGAATCGGGCTCGCCAACTATAAGTGGAATATCCTGTTCATTAGCTACACCTATAACACTGTCCAAAGCAGAAACTACCGTATTGTCTGTAACCACATAAAATACGTCTGCTTCACCAACTAATGTAGTAGCAGCCTGCTGTACTTCTGCTGAACTAGCTACAGTACGTTCAGATAAGCTAAGACTCGTTCCCTCAGCAGCCTTCTTTACAGCATCAATTTGAGTTACAGAGTTTTGCTCACCTGCATTATAAATTAAGCCGACATTTGCGCCTTCAAAACTCGTATCAATAAATTCCACTGTTTTTTGAATTGCATCAGGATGAAGATCAAGTACACCTGTAACATTTTCTCCTGGATCATCCATCGACTTAATTAATCCAGCTGCTACAGCATCTGTAACAGATGTAAACACAACAGGAATGTCACTAGTCGCCTGTACTGCTCCAAGTGCACTCGGTGTTGAATTAGCAAAAATCAAATCAACGTTATCTGCAACAAATTTGTTGGCAATTGGGGTTACATTATTCTGGTCATTTTGTGCGCTTTGCAGGTCATAATCCACATCTAATCCAGCATCTTTTAATGCTGCCTGAAAACCCTTATATGCCTCGTCAAGTGAAGGATGCTCAACAATCTGAGTAGCCCCTATTTTATACGTCTTTTCATTCTTTCCATCTCCACTAGTTTCAGTTGTTTTATCTGATCCGCAAGCTGTTAAAACCATCATGCTGATCATTGTTAGTACAGCTAAAAGTAGACTTTTTTTCATAACGTATCCCCCTTATTTAAATTTTACAATCTTTAGAATATTTTTGTACATTATATCAGAACCCGGTGTTGAGTCAAGTCTTATTTTTTACTGTTTCATGGTGTTAGCAGGAATACGAAGAAAGCTGTTATCAGTTAAATCTAATGACGAATATCCCACTTCGGCTTAATAGAAGGGCTATAAAAACTATTTCTTTTCTCCCTATTTTCCATTACCTTTTCACATATTTTATTGGCCGATTCCATCGTTGTTATTTGTTTAAGCTCTGCCTCTTGGTAGATTTTTAAAATTACATTGTAAATTTCTTTCGTCTTCATTAGTACTCGTTCTTTATTTGCTCCATAAAGTTCGTCAGCAACCTGAATTAGTCCTCCTGAATTAATTATATAATCGGGAGCAAAAAGAATGCCTCTCCCTGCTAATTGCTTCCCATGTTCTTCTGTTAACAGTTGATTGTTTGCTGAACCGGCAATTGCCTTCACTTTAAATTGGCCTATTGTTTCATCGTTCACAACACCGCCAAATGCACATGGGACGAATAGATCCACATCTTGCGAATAAATATCGCTACTTTCGACCACTTTCACAGACCCTAAAGTAGTTTTCGCTTTTTCTTGAATTGACTCTAATCTTTTTTCATTAATATCAGTTACAAACAGGTCTGCACCAGCTTCAAGTAAACTCTCTGCTACTTTAAAACCAACTTTTCCAAGGCCTTGAATTGCATAGGTTGCACGTCTGAGATCGTCTTTACCAAAAAGGATTTTATTCGTTGCCCTTATACCGTTTACCAGGCCGATAGCTGTTGGAACTGAAGAATCCCCGCTCCCACCATAAGCTTCTGGAACCCCTACAATGTGACTCGTTTCTTTCTTTGCATAAACGAAATCTTCCATCGTAGTTCCCATATCTGTGCCAGTATAAAAACGCCCACCAAGGGAATTAACGAATTGGCCAAACGCACGGAAAAGTTCTGGGGTTTTATCTGTGCGAGGATCACCAATAATAACTGCTTTTCCTCCACCAAAGTCAACATCTGCTGCTGCGCATTTATAACTCATCCCTTTTGATAAACGAAGCGCGTCATCAAGTGCCTCATCAAGGCTATTATAGGGCTGCATCCTGCAACCACCAAGTGCAGGTCCAAGTGTTGTGTTATGGATGGCAATAATAGCCTTTAGTCCGGTGTTTTTGTCATTACAGAATACCACCTGCTCATGTTCAGACATTTTATCAAGAAATACAAAGTCTTCATTTACGGTTGATTCCGTTAAAAAATTCATATTAACCCCCCCCCATGTTGATGAAGTATTTCTAAAACAAGCTATATGGTTAGTAGACTTATTTAGATGATAGTTTTTGATTAATCAATTTCTTTGGCAAAATCACCTGCTTTACCTCGCCTTTTCCAATTAAGCCATGCTCATTATAAGCTTCAACTTTTGTAGTAACTTGTTGGCTTTTGTAATCAGTAAGTGTAGCAGTTAATGTCACTTTTGAGCGTAAAGGAGACGGATCAATGTGCTTTAATTGAACGGCACCGCCCATTCCCTCTTCATGTTCTTCTAAGAATGGAAGAATGATCTTCCTTGAAACCCATTCCATATGGTATACCATGGCCACCGTAGAATAAACAGGATGTACCACATTTCCTTCAAAGCTTGCAAACATGTCTTCCGTCACTACTATTTCGATCGTTTCCGTTCTTCCTAACTTCATACCAGGCTTCATTGTAATCACTCCAAATGGTTATGTCTTTTATAATCTTAGGCTGTTTTCTAAAAGGTTATTGTTTTTACCACAAAATCAATAAACTACGACATAACTTTAGGTTTATTTCCAAAGACATGTGCTATTGCTGCCATCGAGGATCGCTCCGGGCGGATGCTTTCCGCGGGCACGGCCTCAGCCTCCTCGAGAATACCACTCTGTGGGGTCTTCGGACACGTGCTTTTCCCGCAGGAGTCACCGCCCTCCACTCACCTGAACTGGTAAAGCTATTTACGTAAGAATTCTTTGTCATTTCTTTCAACTACTGAATTCTGTTATTGGCAAATATTATACCAGCAACCCGTATACACGTAGACTCCTGCGGGAGGAAAGGCATCGGTGAGACTACGCAGTGCGTTAGCACAAGGAGGATCAACAGCCGCCCGCGGAAAGCGAAGTGTATACGGGCTGCAGCTGCCTAAGTAACCTGTTTCATTATCAGTACTACAGATCTAACATAGATAGAAGTTATGTCGTATTTTATAGCAAGGATTAAATAGCAATAAAACTTACGAAAAGAGCCTAATCTTAAAAAGTATCTAAAAGATTGACAGATTGATTGATTTGTCCTTTCGCTTCTCTAACCATCTCTTCAAGCAATTCTTTCACATTGGGTATATGACTGATTAGTCCTGCTACTTGCCCGCTATTAATAAAACCATTTTGCATATCCCCTTTAAGTGCACCTAAGATGTGCTGTTTTTCTGAGGTTAACGCTCCAAATTGTTTCAATGTCATTCCTTCTTTTTCAAGATTAAATAACCTTGTTGCATATGCGTTTTTTAAAATTCGTCTGACTCGGCCCACTGGTCGACCAATAATGATCGTTCCTGTGTCTTCAGCATCAATAAGCCGCTTCTTATAGTCTTCATGAAATGGCGCTTCTTTTGTTGCGATGAAACGAGTACCTATCTGCACCCCACTAGCACCAAGCATCAACGCTGCTGCTAAGCCTTTTCCATCTCCAATGCCACCTGCCGCTAATACAGGAATAGTTACATACTTCACGATTTGTGGTATTAGTGTAAGAGTTGTTAGCTCCAGAGTTGAATTGATACCTGCTGCTTCAAATCCTTCCGCTACAAGCATGTCAGCTCCAGCTTCCTCAGCCTTTTTAGCATGCTTAACAGAAGCAACAACCGCAATAACTTTTATTTTATGTTTCTGTAGAAGTGGAATATAAGAAGACGGGTTTCCGGCTGAAAGTGTAACGACTTGGATGTTATGCTTAACCACTAATTCTATTAATTCATCTACATGTGGCGTAACACTAATCGCAATGTTCACTGCAAATGGATGATCTGTGCGTTGCTTCGTTTCAAGAATTATTTTTTCTACTTGATTAGGAGACATTGTGCCGCAACCAATTGTCCCAAGTCCACCAGCTTCTGAAACAGCTGTGGTTAGCTGTGAATTGCTGATATTCCCCATTCCCCCTTGAATAATAGGATAGTTGATATGAAGTAGATTACATACTGGATTCATCTTCTCTCCCCCCTCGTAACGATCTGTCCTGAAATATACACTCTATCTACAATTGGTAAACGGACAGCATCTACAATAACTGCTTCTCTCATTTTTTCACTCAACCACAGTTATATAGAAACCAGCAAGGGCCGAGACATACGCAATGCCCCGCCCCATTACACCAGCCCCCATGACAGTTACGTTTTTAATCGACATGTTAGCCTTCCTTTCCCTTGTACACAATCTCTGGTTAAATTCCAAATGGATTTATAGGTTTTGGTCCGTATTAAGAGAGAATACTTCATCTTCAAATTCAATCAATTCCCAACAAATTTCGGTCTGCGCTTTTCTTTAAAGGCCTGTAACCCCTCGTGATGATCATTGGACTTACCTGCAATATGTTGTGCCTGTGCTTCTTTTTCCAGCATTTCTTCAAACGGTAAATGCATGCTGTCCATCATATAGTGTTTAATTAAAGAAAAAGACTGAGTTGGTAAGGCTGCTAGTGATTCACAAAAAGCCACTATCTCTTCTTCCCAATTTGGTGCGTCAATTACTTCTGTCGCAAGCCCTAATTCATACGCCTCTATTCCCTTAATGGATTTACCTAGTACTGCTACTTCAAGTGCCTTCGAATAGCCAATCAGGCGTGGCAGCACATACAGAAATCCCGAATCAGGTATTAAGCCAATATTCATAAAGGCACTGACGAATTTACTTTCGGGCTGTACTAGACGAAAATCAGCTGCTAACGCTAAACTCATGCCAGCACCTGCGGCAATGCCGTTTACTGCAGCTACTATAGGCTTAGGTGTTTGTTTAATTGCTTTCATCATCGGATGATAACGAGTCCTGAGAAAAGTTCCATGATCTGTATTTTCATCTACTCCTGCTAAGTCCTCGCCGGAACAGAATGCCTTCCCTTTACCCGTGATAAGAATACTTCTCACGTTATCATCTTTACTCGCTGACTCTAAAGCATCAATAATCTCCTTGTTCATATCAGCGGTAAAAGCGTTATAGGATGATGCCCGGTTCAAAGTTAGTGACGCCACACCATTGTTTTTTTCATATATGATAGTTTGATAGTCATTTCCCATTTCCCGCACCCCTTTATAAAACTATTATTTCGGGTATTAGTCTGCAAGCTCCTCACCAATCATAAGGGTAACTATGTCACCTGCGAATTTCATGACATCTTTTCCAGAAGCTTTTCCTTCATCTGTTTTCATTGCTCGTTGTAGCGATTCTTGGTCATCATAAAGCATTTCGCATAGCAAATAATAGTCACTCTTTCCCATTGGAGAGCCTACAATTTTTGTTACTTTCATTTCTCTAAGACCAGGAATCTTTTCCGTGATTGGCATATGTGTTTTAAAATAGTGCTCGTCGAAAGCTTCCTTATCCTCCGGTTGTTTGTATAAAGCGATTAGTTTTACCATAATTCAAAACTCCTTTTTTATTTAAGTTAAATAACAGGCTTCATCGCCTCAAATGGATTTTTACATGATCTGCAATAAAGAATACTACGGCAGGCTGTTGGACCAAATACATTATCCATCGTTGTATAATCAGAACCGCAATAAGGACAATCAACCGTCCATTCGTCTCCTGGTTGATAGTCCTCAGGAGGCGGGGAAACACCATGTTTCTTTAATTGCTGTCTTCCTACAGCAGTAATGGAATCTGTCGACCATATATGTTTAAATGAAAACTCAACATGGCACTCCTTCACCCAAATGACTTCTTCTACAGCCTTTTTCACACTTAACTCTATGAAATCAAGAGCTGGGCATCCTGCAAAGGTCGGAACCATAGAAATGAAAACCTTGTTTTGAATTACTAAGACATCGTGAACCATTCCGAGATCGAACACACTAACTGAAGGAAGCTCTGGGTCATCAACTGTTTTTAAAACAGCACGAATTTCCTCTTGTTTTTGTTTATCCTTCACTCGTATAACCTCCTATGAAAAAATCGAGCATTTTTTAGCTTGAATCGCGCAACATGGGTCTAAACTCGCGCATTAATAAATTATTGCGCGAGTTTGGTTAACTACCGCGCGGTTTGGAATGGGTATTGCGTGATTATTAATTTTTGTGCGCGAATATCACCCGTGCTTGCGCGATTTGCCAAAATATACTTCCGCTAATCGGAAAAATTTTACCAAATCGCTTTCTTATCGCTCATGTACACTTCACCCAGAATTCGTAAGGCTTGCTCTAAATCCGCGGTATGTTCGCCATTCCTGCCACTACCAGATTTCTTACCAGTCGAAAACCCTGGCGGCTCACTTAATGTCGCTTTTACTTCTCTTAACCATTGTTTCTTCAAACCATATTCTCCAGCGATTAGCTTATGTTTTTCCATTTTCCGGGCATGAGGACCTAGTTCTAAGACATCTTGAAATTCGTTCCACGCTTCATCTATCCGAAACTTAATTCTTGTTTGTGCGTCCTCTGTAGACCCCTGTAGTTGTTTAATCCACATTTTCCAATGTGCTAAATGATACGGTTGTTCCATCAATACTTTTTGAGCCACGTTCGCAAGTGGCTCAAAAGAACTTTTCGTAAGCGCTTCCAATTTCACTTTTTTAAAGACCTCGTAAAAATATTGCCTGACAACGGTTAATGCAAAGTCAAAATAAGGATCTTCTAGATACGAACCATCGCCATTTTTCTTTTCAAGATAAATGGCATTTTTCCGCTCCTGTGATGGACGCTCATGTGCTAGTACATCAGCATTTCCTTCACCTAATTCTTCTAATAGTTTGTAGTATAATGCCGCGTGTCCCATTGTATTTTGTGTAATCGATGAAAAGGCAACGTCTTCTTCAATATGCGGTGCTAAGCCTAACCATTCTGAGCCGCGGAAGGAAACAATAAAATCATCATCTGCTAATTGGTAAAGCAAATCCGTCAATGCCTTATAATAGGAGGCATCTTGCTTCGCTGTTTCTATTTGGCTCATGACTTTTTCACCTCTTTCCAGGACATGATTTCCTTTTCATCTAACATACCCTGCTCTTTTTCTTTCCACTTCTTCCTTAAATAACCGTATCCTTTCGTTGTGCGATAATCCTTGTTATCTAAGCGCTTTGTCCATTGTTGCCGTTCCGTGCTTGAAAGTGCACGAATATTATTGCGCTTGACAACCCATACATCTACTACATCTTCACGTCGCATAAAGTTTTCAAGGGCTATATTTAAAGCCATTTCGTCATTTGGTGCCAGTAGACTAAATTGGTGCTGAACTGGTGCCTTCGTACTTTTTTTGCTAAACACTTCATACTCTTTGTAAAAATTAGACTCGTCGTGCTCTGCCATTATTCTACGCCTCCTACTCAGCTTCCTAGTAACCAACAGTTTCTTGCGCCAATGCCTGCCTTACCCATTGGTTGTTTTCATAAGCAATTTTCCTTAAGCGTAAACGGTCTTTTGATTTTGGACCATTGTTACGGATGATTTGTTTGAATTTATCCCAATCAGGTTGTTGGTATATCCATTGCTCTTTTTCATTGTCATAATGAACAGTTTCATCAGGAACGGTTAACCCTAAAGAGAAAACGCGCGGCAAATATTTATCTAAAAAAGCAAGTCGTAATTCTTCATTGGAACTTTTTCGAATACGGTATTTTTTCATAATATCTTGCTTAGATGAGCCTGTTGTTGTTGCGGAACCAGGGCCAAAGAACATTAATATCGGCTCCCACCAACGATTTAACGAATCCTGCAGAATTTCTCTTTGTTCTTTTGTCCCTTCAGCTAATGCCATGATAATTGACTCTCCGTGTTGTGCGTGGAATACTTCTTCAGCACAAATCCGCTGAAGGGCTCTTTGGTAAGGACCATATGATGCATCTAACATATTCGTTTGTGAAATAATTGCTGCACCGTCGACTAACCAACCAACCATCCCTGCGTCTGCCCATGTTTTTGTTGGCATATGAAAAACATTATGAAACTTTAAGTCTCCGGTTAATAAATCCTGCATTAAATTTTCTCTATTTCTTCCATAAGGGTTCATTAAATCTTCCGTCACGCGTAATAAAAGCTGTCCGTGCCCCATTTCATCCTGTACTTTGGCCATAATACCTAATTTTCTCTTTAGTGAAGGTGCTTTCGGTGTCCATTCCTTCTCAGGGAGTGCACCCATAATTTCACTAATACCATGCATGGAAATGAGTTTAATCAGTGATTTACGGTACTCTTCTGGCATCCAATCATCAGCCTCTATCTTTTCCCCCGAATCGATTCGATCCATAAACCTAGCGTACCTTTCCGTGTCTTCCACATACGCAGTGGTCACTGAGTCCATGTCCTCCACAAAATTATACATCACACCATCCCCTTATAACGTTTATATAACGTCAGTATAACAAAGTGTTATACTGTTATCAATAACTAAATTTTCTATATTTTTTTATTAATTTAACACATACCCCTGATTTTTTAATAAAATAGTGGATGTTTTGAGGTTTTATAGTACAATATTCATCAGGTCATTTTAAAATTTTCGTTAGAAAGAGCATGTTCTTAAACGTAAATTAGGAAGGAATTTATATGGAAAAATTATTTAATACACGTTCAATGATTTTCACATTATATGGGGATTACATCAGTCATTATGGTAATGTCATCTGGATTGGTAGTTTAATTCGATTACTTAAAGAATTTGGTCATAATGAACAGTCCGTACGTGCAGCTATGTCCCGTATGAGTAAGCAGGGATGGGTACAGTCAGAAAAGCAAGGGAATAAAAGTTATTATTCGTTAACAAAACGCGGGAGAGCTCGCATGGAAGAAGCATCTAAACGAATTTACAAATTAGAATCTCCTGACTGGGATGGCGTATGGAGAATGCTCATCTATACGATCCCTGAAGAAAAGCGGCATCTCCGAGATGAATTAAGACAGGAATTAATATGGAGTGGATTCGGACTATTGTCTACTAGTTGTTGGATTACTCCGAACCCAATGGAACAGCAGATCAATAGCCTGATTGAAAAATATGAAGTTGGTTCTTATGTCACCTTCTTTCGAGCTACATATGAGGGAACGGACGATCACGCAAGTTTAGTAGAAAAATGTTGGGACCTTGAAAAGATTAATGAACGTTATTCCGAGTTTATCAAAGAATATAGTCAGGACTTTATCATAGATAAACACAGAATCGAAAATGGAGAAGTAAGTGATGGCAGTTGCTTTGTAAAACGGGCATTGCTGGTACATCAATATAGAAAGTTCTTATTCATTGACCCAAGCCTCCCCAAGGAACTTTTACCTAAAAAATGGGTGGGCGACTCTGCAGCTGCACTTTTTGCAGAGTATTATCAAATCCTTGCAAAACCCGCCACTCGTTTCTTTGAGTCTGTGTTTGAGAAATGAAGTGAAAAATAGCACACGACCTGTGTCAATGACTGGTCGTGTGCTTTTTATTTTATAATTTCCTCAAGAACCTCCACTTGTCTAAACTCTTGGCCTTTTTGCACATAGGTATTTATTGTTTCTTTAATCATCTCCATATCCCTATCTGTCAAAGTCCTAACCACTTTTCCAGGTGACCCCAGTACAAGCGAACGGGCCGGAATAATTTTCCCTGAAGGAACGAGGCTATTTGCGCCAACGATAGAATATTCACCGATCTCCGCGCCGTCCAACACAGTTGCTCCCATACCAACTAATGAACCTTTTCTCAATGTACATCCATGTATGATCGCGTTATGACCTACAGAAACCTCGTTTTCTAGTGTTAACGGGAATTTCTCATATAGGTGGCACATTGTGTTTTCTTGAACATTGCAACGTTCACCTATTCGAATTGGTCCTTCGTCACCTCTAAGTACAACATTAAATAAGATAGTTGAATACGCTCCGATCTCTACATCTCCGATCACCCTAGCGCCATCCGCAATATAAGCAGTTTCATGGATACGCGGTGTTTTATCCTTGTATCGATAAATCATATACTTCCCCCTTCACTCAATTTTATATAACGAATTAGTATAGTACGTTACAAATACGTTATTAAAATAGTAGCTTCTATATTTTGAAATGTCAATTGTATTCGGAATATTTTAGCTAATAATTAAACACCCTTGGAACTTACCCTCATCTCACTCCATGTATTTATTTATGTCATTAGCGGAAACTAAACTACCAAACAAACTTTATGAATGAAGGGTTGAATGATTTATGAAAAAAGGTGTTATTGATTGGCCTACTTTTATTGGGGCTTTACTTTTAATTCTTGCAGTTTGTATTCCACTTATCTTATTTCCTGAGGGTGGAGCAAAATTTGTAAATATGGCAAACGATTTCATGACAGGAAACTTTGGAATGCTTTATATCATTATGGGCCTAGCAGCCTTTGTCTTCCTGATTTACGTAGCATTTAGTAAAAATGGACAAATAAAGCTTGGTAATGCAGATGAAGAAAAAGAATTTGGTGCTTTTTCTTGGGCTGCCATGCTTTTTGCTGCAGGGATCGGCTCAAGTATACTTTACTGGGGTATGATTGAGTGGGCCTATTATTATCAGGGTCCACCATTTGGGATAACACCTGGGTCGGATGAAGCAATTCAATGGGCCTCTTCCTATGGCATGTTTCATTGGGGTCCTATTGCATGGGCAATCTACACCCTACCAGCTCTCCCAATTGCCTACTTTTATTATGTTCGAAAAAAACCAGTACTTAAAATTAGCGAAGCGGTTCGACCTGTATTAGGTAGGCTTGTCGATGGACCACTTGGCGTTATCATCGATGTTCTATTTATGTTTGGTTTGATGGGCGGTGCAGGGACAACCCTGGCGCTAGGAACTCCAATGATTGCGGAGGGTGTATATGATATAACCGGAATCCCGGTAACCCTTGGTTTAAAAACGGGAATCTTGCTTTTATGTACCATTATTTTCGCCATAAGCGCCTACTCAGGTTTACGTCGCGGAATTAAAGTATTAAGTGATATTAACCTATGGCTCGCCGTATTTGTTCTGGGATTCATTTTTGTTTTTGGGCCTACATTGTTTATTAGTGAAACAACTATAAGTAGTCTTGGACTTATTATGGATAACTTTTTCCGGATGGCAACCTGGTTAGAACCGTTTCAAAACTTAGCTGGTTTTACGGAAACGGGCTTCCCTGAATCTTGGACCGTTTTCTACTGGGCATGGTGGGTTGTATACGCACCATTCGTCGGTTTATTCGTAGCCCGAATTTCACGTGGACGAACAATTCGTGAAATGATTTTAGGCACTATGATTTACGGTACAGTTGGCTGTATTCTTTTCTTTGGAATTATGGGTAATTTCGGGTTGTATTTGCAATTAACTGGAAGCTTCGATGTCATCAGCTTTATGAATGAGTTTGGCGCACCGGCTGCAATTATTGCTATCCTTCACCAATTACCAATGGCAGGAGTAATGGTAGCGGCATTTACCGTGTTAGCTATCATATTTTTAGCGACAACATTTGATTCTTCATCCTATATTTTGGCCGCGGTTGTACAAAAGGAAGTGCAATCAGAACCATTAAGATGGAATCGGTTATTCTGGGCATTCACTTTATGCCTATTACCACTTGTCTTAATGTACGTCGGAAACCTGGAAACACTGCAAACAGCCAGTATTGTAGCGGGATTTCCAGTAATCTTTATCATGTTATTGCTGGCATGGTCGTTTATGAAGGCATCGAACAGTGATATAAAAGAATCTCAAGGTTATGAGTCACCTACAATCCATATTAACCGAAAAGAGATAGTCGAACGTTTACGAAAAAAGCGGATGGAACAAAAAAAGAAACGCTCAGCTCTAGAAGCATTGCAAGGTAAAGATGTAGATAAAAATAAATAAGTAAAGCTCAGGGCGCTGGAGCTAGACAGATACGAAAAGCGCAAGGGCCTTGAAAGACACGACAAGCATAAGCAGAGCGGTGCAGTGT
>NZ_JBYQFJ010000020.1:0-71733 GCF_057836705.1 Virgibacillus carmonensis
AGCGACTGCCCGCAGCGGAAATCACGTTGCTGTTACATCGCAGTTTATTTCCGTAGTGGTAAATCACGTCGCAGTTTATAGGTTTTGTTTCAAAACAACAATCTTTTAGAAGACAGCCTATCACAAAGAGATTTGACTTAAAACTTCAGGCGGGCTAGGAAGCTTGCGCTAGACAAATAAAAAACACCCTTCAGATAAGAATATCCAAAGAGGTGTTACAACGCAACTTATTAAAGTGCCATTATAGGACCGCAGCCCAACCGTTTACCTGCATCTCCTGAAGGCTGAGATCGATAATCATCAGGATTCTGATGAATCATGACTGAATGGCCAATAACATCTTCTACATTAAAGGCATTTGTGAAAAACGACATTCTAGCATAACCATTATTCGAGAATAGAACTGGAAAATCGCCTGCATGATTTCCGTGTGGCTGATTTGTCGGATTCCAATGTCCGCCTGCCTCTTGAAAAGGTTCCGGTTTGGCTGTACTGCCGCAATCAGCATGTTGATGAATGTGAAAGCCATGTGGTCCTATTGGTGCTTGATCCCCTTGGGCAGGTTTATATGGTGGGAGCCCTGATACTTCCACCGCTACTTCTGTACCATAAGGAACGTCTGTGAAAACAACATAACCGTATAAATCTGGAGCTAATGCGCTACCTTTTATCTCTGCATACGCCCTTGATGCCATTTGTCTAACTGGATAACACATTCGATAGCCGCCGTCATATTGCCCATTGTTATTTGAATACATTTTTGTGTAATCCTCCTATATTTTCTCATGTGATTACACATCATATGCCTATCCGTTTTTTTTGTGAAAAGGAACTTTAGCTTTCAGTAACTCTTGGTTTCGTAGGATCACAGCTTGGAGCTTCTAATCCACTAGACTGTGCAAGTTGTATAAGATAGTAGCATTCCTCCCTCGCCATATGATCAGCCATCAAAGCAGAAAACGTATCAAGCACAGTACCTTCGAATTCCATTTCTTCTAATTCTCTTAGAAATTCTTTGAAAACCTTCATTTCAATTTCTGTTTGATGATTGAATCGTTCAAGGGCGGGAAACTCTTGCACATATGTCCTTAAATAACCTGCCATTTCTATTGCTTTTAAATAGAAATGGTTAAACGTCTTCGTAAATTCATACGCTCTTTTTTTTAATTTTTGTTCGGTACTATCGAGCGTATCATTAATTGCACCAGCATGACCTGCCGCATCTAATAACCAAAGAAGATGATGGTGAACCTCATGCTGAACAGGTGGTACCTTTCCTTCTTTTAAACATTCCAAAATCCGAATATATTCCTCCACTTCGTTCACCATATGATTAAGGAAACTCGGTGTTAGGTGAATAGAGATATGACCGATCAGATGCTCTTTAATTAATTCTAATTTAAATAGACGAATATGATTAGCTTGCTCATATGCTTGTTGAGATAGCTGTAATAAAGCATCACCTGATAATGATGTTCTTGATTGATCTAATAATTGATCAAAAACAGTGATGTATTTCTGTGCGGTACGAATATGATTCTTCTCATTAGGTGACAAAGAAGTATGAATAAATCGTGCATGATCACCTAAAATTTGAAGCCAAAAACGATTTTCAAACAAGCTAGCCTCTTGATAGTCTGACATGATGCTATCCCTCCCTAAATATCCACTTTCAATCTATGATTTAAAAGTGATATATATGCCCTAGTTTGTAATCCCCATCGGTAATCCATTTCATTGCCTTCTTTGATGCTTTATAGGAAAATTGTATAAGTGACGTTTAACATAGAAGGAGACAGATCTTAAGTGATTTCATTAAATATACTCGATTATTCACCAATAGATGAGGGACTAGATTCCCGCACAGCTTTGTTGCAGTCAACAGAACTAGCGAAACACGCAGAAGAATTTGGCTATGGTAGATTTTGGGTAGCTGAACATCACCACGTATTATCCGTTGCAGGAAGTACTCCAGAAATGTTGATGATGCATCTGGCTTCTTCCACTAAAAGTATCCGCATCGGTTCAGGTGGGGTCATGCTACCACATTACAGTTCTTACAAAGTGGCTGAAAACTTTCGAATGTTAGAAGCGCTTCATCCAAACCGAATTGACTTGGGTATAGGTAGATCCCCGAGTTATCGAATTGTTAACAAAGCGTTAAATGAGGAAAAAGAAAAACGACCGAACTATCAACAGCAAGTGGAAGACTTGCATAAGTTCTTTACAGATAATACATTAGGGGACCACCGGTTTAACGATTTAATCGCAACCCCTGTCATAAAAACCACACCCGAAATTTGGATGTTAGGTACTGGCGGTGGAAGTGCACAAATTTCAGCTGCGAATGGTACAGCTTTTGCCTATGCCCACTTTGCTAAACCGTCAGATACGGGGGTGAAGGTAATTGACGACTACCGAAAACATTTTCAGCCATCGTCATTACTTGAAAGACCGAAAGTAATGATAGCTGTTTTCGTAGTTGTCGCCGAAACAGAAGAAGAAGCGGAGGAAATTGCCAAGGCTTTCGATTTATGGTTGTTGTTTGTTGAGTCTGCTAATCCACCTCCATACTATCCCTCTATCCACACCGCAAAGAGCCGGGGATTAAGTTCCGTTGAAAAAGAAAAAGTAAAGAGAAATCGTAAACGGATGATCATTGGAAGAGTACATCAAGTAAAAGAAGAAATTGAAAGGATATCGAACCTTTATCAGGCAGATGAAATTACAATAATACCGAATGTTTCAGGTTCTGATAACCGAATGAGAGGTATCGAATTATTGGCGGATGCCTTTGATGTAAAGCCACCTAATCAGTAAGCTTTCTGGTAAACTCTTAAAAAGCCTACCTATACTCCCATAAGGAGATATAAGTAGGCTTTTTAATAAATTTATTCTTTTATATCTTTTTTCCGAAATTTAGCGAATGCTTCATAAACGATTGGTACAATAACGAGTGTTAGTAACGTTGAACTTGTTAACCCACCAATTACCGTCAGACCTAGTCCTTTTGAAATTAAACCTCCGCCTTCCATACCAATGGCCAGCGGAATAAGTGCTCCAATCGTAGCAAGGGCTGTCATTAAAATAGGCCTGAGACGAGTAGAACCAGCTTCAAGGAGAGCCTCTCTTGTTGAAAGTCCTTCCTTTTCCTTATGAATAACTCGGTCGATTAGAACAATCGCGTTTGTTACTACAATACCAATTAGCATCAACGCACCAATCATAGCTGATACACTTAATGGTTCATTTGCGATCCATAGTGCAACTAATCCACCGATGATTGTAAATGGTAAGGAAAATAGAATTGCAAGCGGTGCTAATGCCCCCCCAAATGTAACTACAAGAACGAAGTAGACAATAGCTATTGCCGCAAGCATGGCCAATCCTAACTGGGTAAACGACTCATTAATTTGTTCCGTTACACCGCCAAAATCAACATTCACTCCATTAGGTAATTCCTGTTCACTTATTTCATTTTCTATTTGGGTTGAAACGGCTGCTACGTCATTAGTCTTTACATCCGCACTAAGTGAAGCATACATTTTTCCGTCTCGGCGTTCGATTGTGTCTGGTGATTTTCCTTCCTCAATATCCACCACTTCCTCCACTTTTACTGTGGTTCCTAGTGGTGTTTGAATTTCAGAACTCGTGAGATCTTCAATACTGTCATATTTTGCTTCTTCCACTTCGATATAAGCATTCACGTCTTCCCCGTCATGTTTTACCGTAGTGAGTATTGGCGATTCACCATTACTACTCAGATTCATGCCAATTTGCGCTGCGGTTAGCCCATACTGACTTAACTTTTCCTGATTAGCTACCAGGGTATATTGATCATACGCTTCCGATATACTTGATTCAACATTCTCCAAATCGTTGTTTTCCTTCATAGTTGGTAAGATTTTACTTACGGCGCTTTGGATAACTTTCATATTGTCACCATAGACAAATAACTGCAATCCACTTGCTCCCATACTGGCAAAATCAATCGTTCCCCATTCACCCGTGTCAGTGGTTTCGTTTAGGGAGTCGGTAATTTTTTCACCCTCTCCACTAAACTTCTCAAAATCGTCGGCGTACTCAACATAAAATAATGCGGAATTTCCTCCACCCATGCCCATCATCCCCATTGGGCTTCCCCCACCTAAGGAATATTGATAGGTCGTAACACCTGCACGTGTACTAAAAAATTCTTCTGCATCAAGAGCTATTTCTTCCGCTTCTTCTTTTGTTTGACCTGGTTCAGGACTGTACGTAACCATCAACATTTTTTGTTCCTGGGTTGGCAAGAAACTTACGCCGATGACTGGTACTAAAAACAGACTTAAAACTAATACTACCGATGCACCTCCAAAGGTAATCAGTTTATGATTTAACGTCCAGTCAAGAATACCTTTATAAAAGTTAGCTAGTTTATTAGGCTTTTCGTCATGTTTATTACTTTCTTTTGCTGTGCTATCGTTTAATCCTTTTTTAAACAATGCGTGTGCAAGCATAGGAACTATTGTCACTGCAACAATCAAAGAAGCCAAAAGGGCAAAAACGACCGCTAAAGCAAACGGCAAGAACATTTCACCAACCTGGCCACTAACTAAGCCAAGTGGTAAGAACACAGCAATTGTAACGATTGTAGATGAAAAGACAGGTATAAACATCTGTCGTGTTGCTTCACGTATTAATTCTTTTCCACGAAGTTCTTCTCCAGGTAAAGCCATTCTTCTATATATATTTTCGATAACTACGATCGAATCATCAATCACCCGGCCAATGGCAACCGTAAGAGCACCTAATGTCATAATATTTAGGGTTATGTCCATTTGATGTAACAGAAATACTGCCATTAACAAGGACAATGGGATGGAAATGATTGAAATTAGTGTTGTTTTTATACTTCTTAAAAAGAGCAGAATAATTACTACTGCAAAGATTGCACCGAACAAAGCCTTGTTTAGCATCGTATTAACAGATTCCTCGATTGGTTCACCTTGATCAAAGGTAGTAGTTACTGTAAGACCAAGATCTTTCTCAAAGCCATTAATAGCATCTTTAACCCCGTTAACTACATTAACTGTATTCGCGTCAGCAGCCTTTACAATTTGAATTCCTATAGAATCTTCACCATTTGTTCTTGAGATAGATTCAGCCTCACCTACCACTTTAATTGCAGCAAGTTCGTCTAGTTGTACTGTCTGTAATTCCATTGAATCCTGTGCTTGTGAGGAAGTTTGACTTTGTTGTCCCAGAGCTTGCCCCGACGTGGTTCCCTCTTGAGCCGGTTGACCTGTTTGTTTTGGCGTAACAGGAATCTCCACATTCCGCAGGTCCTCAACAGTTGTAATATTCCCATCAATAACTAGATTTTTTACTTCTCCATCAAAATTGGTTAATCCTAGTGGAAAAGAGATATCTGATCCCTGAATCAATTGTTGTACTCTTTCTTGCGTTAAACCATATTTGGTCAGTTGGTCTTCATCAAAGTTAATGGTAACCTTTTTTACTTGTTGTCCCGTGATTTGTGCATCAGAAACGCCTTCAATACCTTCGAGAGTTGGCACAACATCTTCTTCTACAGCTTTTGACAGCTGTTCTAGAGAATGATTTTTATCACTAATGCTTAAGGCGATAACTGGAAATGCATTTAAACTTAACCGTGAAACTTGTGGATCTTTTGCTCCTTCTGGTAAGTTCAGATTGGACAATGCGCTTTCTACCTCATTGGTTGCCTCATCCATATCTGTATCAAAATTAAACTGTATTTGGACGGAAGAGGCATTTGCTAAAGAAGTAGAGCTGACAAGTTCTACTCCCTTCAAATTTTGAATTCGTTGCTCAATTGGCTCCGTCACTTCTTCCGCAACCTCATCTGGTGCTGCACCTGAATAAGTAGTCACTACAGATACATTTGGCAACGTAATATCGGGCATTGTTTCTTGTTTCATATTTAAACCCGAATACAAACCTGCCACAACAACCATAATA
The DNA here is from genome assembly GCF_057836705.1 of Virgibacillus carmonensis. NCBI lineage: Bacteria > Bacillati > Bacillota > Bacilli > Caryophanales > Bacillaceae > Virgibacillus > Virgibacillus carmonensis. The sequence goes on from NZ_JBYQFJ010000020.1 coordinate 5,983, forward strand.
GTTAAAATCCATATAGCCAATTTATTATTAAGGGAAAAGTTAATGATTTTCTTCAAGCAGGACACTCCTTCATTACTATATTTTCATATGACTGACTGGTCAGAACATTATTTAATATAAACGATTAACACTGATTATGCAACTATTAATTTTCATGTTTTTAAAATAAAAAAATTGTATATCCCGCTAAATATCTGCTATTATGTAACTTATAATTAATCACTCAAAAAACATGACTGATTGGTCATGTCCAAATTAAAAGGACGTGCATTTATGAATGAAAAGAAAAAGAATATAATCGTTACTTCTATTGACCTCTTTGCAGATAAAGGTTTTTATTCTACATCTATTCAAGAAATTGCAGAAAAAAGCAACGTTTCCAAAGGTGCCTTTTATTTGCATTTCCACTCTAAAGATGAATTATTGCTTGAAATATTTAAATACTATTATGATTTGATGCAGGAAAACATAAAAAAAGCCACAGATGAACTCTTGAGTCCAAAAGAGAACTTTGTGAAACAAGTAGAAGTACAATTTTATGAAATATTAAAACATAAAAGCTTTATTCTTACACAGTTCAAAGAACAAGCAATTACGCTAAACAAGGAACTATTTGAATTTGTTCGATTCAAGGAATTTGAAACACACAAATGGTACAAAGAAACGCTCATTACTATTTATGGAGAAGAGGTAAACCCTTATGTTACAGATGCAGGAAACATATTTGAAGGAATTAAAAACCGTTATATTCAAATATTAATTCACGGTGACATAGACATTCAAATCCCTGAACTTGCATCATTTTTAGTAGAACGACTGGATGATATCGTTGTTAATCTATTATCCAAGAGGAGTAAACCTATACTTACAGAAGAAAAAATGGTACCCATCTTCTCTGATATTGAAGCACCAGAAGAAATGATAAAAAACGAAGTAGTTAACTACTTATTAGACATGCAAAAAATGCTTACCCAACTTAAACTTGGAGAAAAAATGCTTAATGAGCTACAAGGAGTAACTGACTTTTTAATCTCCGAAATGAAAAAACAGGATCCTAAAGAATTTGTCGTCCAAGGATTGCTAGCGAATTTTAAAGGGATACAACAATTTGATAAATATCGGAAATTAATATCGGAGAAGCTTCGGATTAGACTTTTATAATGCAATTTCAAAAGAGGAGAGAATGAACTAAAAAAGTCCATTCTCTCTTTATTTATAATACCTATTAAAGTTTAGCTTGCCTTCACAAGGGTATATAAATAGTAACTAATTTATTATTAGTTAGTTTAGAATAAGGAGTGCAATGATTAATGGGGCATTATGTTGAAGTTGAGAAAGATGTAAAGCTTTTTTGGAGGATATCGGAAAAGGTAAGCCTCTTTTGAGGTGATTAAGCCGATGTTAAGGCGCCTACCGTAATTTCCCACGGGAAACTGGAACAAATTTGTCCATTTGATTTTGCTAAAGAAATGAATAAAGGCATAGAAAACTCCAAGATTGTCCCATTTGAAAACAGCGGACATGGTATAATTCACGATGAGCGAGACAAGTTCAACTCGGATTTAATCAAATTTTAAAATAGTAATACACATTAGCAGAAAAACTGTTAAGATGAACGTATTAAATTCAAAGAGGTGTTCTGATGAAAAAAATTACATTAGCTACTAGTGATTTAGAAGTTTCTACTATTGGACTTGGTTGTATGAGGATGAAGGATCTCACAAAAAAAGAAGCAGCTCACGTAATTGAAAACTCGATGGATGTCGGGATTGACTTCTTTGATCATGCAGATATTTATGGTGACGGGGAATCTGAAGAAATCTTTTCAGAAGCGATTAACATGAACCCTTCTATTCGCGAAAAAATGATTTTACAAACAAAGTGTGGAATTCGTAAAGGATCTTTTGACTTTTCCAAAGAGCATATTCTGGAATCTGTTGACGGAAGCCTAGAACGGCTAAAAACGGACTATATCGATTGTTTACTCCTCCATCGCCCAGATGCATTGGTTGAACCTGAAGAAGTGGCTGAAGCTTTCACAAAGTTAAAGGAAAGCGGTAAAGTACGGCAATTCGGAGTAAGTAATCAAAATCCATTGCAAATAGAACTTTTAAAAAAATACATGGATCAGGACCTCATTGTGAATCAGCTACAATTTGGAATCATGCATACCAACATGATCGATGCTGGACTCAACGTAAATATGCACCACGACCCAGCTATTGTCCGGGATGGTAGTATTCTGGAATACAGCCGACTGAACGATATGACAATCCAGGCATGGTCCCCTTTCCAATATGGAATGATGGAGGGTGTGTTTGTTGGGAATGAAAAGTTTCCGAAGCTTAATGCTAAACTACAAGAAGTTGCCAAAAAATATAGTGTAACCGATTCAGCAATTGCTGTGGCATGGATCTTGCGTCACCCTGCAAAGATTCAGCCGATTGTTGGCACGATGAATCCAGAACGTTTAGCAGGAATAGCAAAAGCTTCCGACATTGAATTAAGCAGAGAAGAATGGTACGAAATCTATCTTGCAGCAGGAAATGAATTGCCTTAATGTGTTATTATCCGGAGAAAGGAATTCATCTTCTTTGGAATTCTAATGATTCGCTACTCAGGTATCCACAACTTCGAAAAAGCATAAAATTATTGACATTTGATCAGGGAAATGGTTAACTATTAATAGAATTTCAAAGGGGAGTAGCTTTAACAGTATTGTCGTCATTACAGAGTGAACTTGGATCACTCTCGGCATTACTGGCAACTTACGGTGTTGTTAGCAAGACCTTTGCCAATGTGGTAAAGGTCTTGAATTTTTCTGGAGGCCTTTACCATACTAACTGGTAAGGGCCTCTATTTTTTATATTCAGAAAGGAGAAAGACATTGGAATCAATTTGGTTAGAATATGGATGGACATTATTAATACTAATTGGTCTAGAAGGTTTATTGTCTGCTGACAACGCACTTGTTATGGCAGTTATCGCTAAGCACTTACCTGAAGATCAAAAGAAACGTGCAATAAACTATGGTATCTTTGGAGCATTTATCTTTAGATTTGGCGCTCTTTTTGCCATATCATTTATAGCAAATGTATGGCAAGTGCAGGCTATTGGAGCGGCTTACCTCATATACTTGGGTGTCAAGCATATTATTGTGACATATTTCGGTTCAGAAAAAGGCGATACAGAGGCCGAGAAAGAGAATGAACCTGCAGGAAGCGGATTTTGGCCTACAGTAGCCAAGATAGGATTGGCAGACCTTGCTTTTGCAATTGATTCTATTCTCGCAGCCGTTGCACTTGCATTGGCTCTTCCAGACTCTCCACTGCCGGACTTTGGCGGAATGGACGGAGGTAAATTTATAGTTGTGGTAATTGCCGGTGTTGCAGGTCTAATATTGATTAAATTTGCAGCGACCTGGTTTGTTAAACTTCTAGAAGTACGACCTGGTTTAGAAACAGTTGCGTACATGATCGTTGCTTGGGTCGGTATAAAACTTGCTGTTATAACACTTTCCCACGATAAGGTTGGTGTATTGCCTCACGACTTCCCACACAGCACTGGATGGACTCTATTCTTTTGGGGTGTACTCCTTTCTATTGCTATTGGCGGCTGGTTTCTTTCAGGGAAGAGCGCTAAAAAAAATTCAGAATAGCAGAGCTTTATGCATGGAAAATTGTATTTCATATAATAATCTAAAAATCCTAACTTGATTTTTTCAAGTTAGGATTTTTTATATGGAAAAAATGATACGTTTCTATCTATTTATGAATGTACTTATACATTGTATCAACAGCATAATTAATTCTAAGTCACATTATTTTCACTTGTTAAATCAAGAATTCTTACTGGATTTCCGGAAATATCTTGAAAAATAGCATAGCGTCCTGGAGGTATATCACATGGATTCTTTACAAAGTTTACTTTATCTTTTTTCTCTTCATAAAAGGCATCGACGCTATCTACTACGAACATACCTCCAGCCGGTAAACCTTCGTTAGCGTCTTCAATCATCAGCTGAATATCTGTATCTGGTAATTTCAATGCAACAGTATGATCTCCCTCACGCCATGCTTCTTCATACCCAAGAACCTCACGGTAATACGTTAAAGATTCTTTTACGTTTTTTACGGGATAATACAAAAAAGCTAATTTCATTTCATTACCTCCCAATAAAATATTTTTATCATAAATTACATAAGTGGATCATGTTTAACATAATCCTTTTACGCATCGATGTCTCCTTTTTTGAGATGTCTAGCCTTTCTATACATGCAATTGATGGGTTTAATACTTTCTATACATTCCATGCGATTTAGGGTATGTATATGTAAATCCAAATTGCTCATAAAGTTTATTAGCCGGATCTTCAGCTATAAGGCTTACATAGGAGCTAGGATACGTATTTTGCTCTAGATATCCCATTAATTTCTTCATGATTAACTTTCCGATACCTTTTCCCTGATGATTTGGTTTAACTACTATATCCACTATCTGAAAAAAGGAACCACCATCACCTATTATACGCCCCATCCCTATTAAACTATTTTCATTATAGATACATACTGTAAACAACGCGTTTTTCAAACCAATTGTTGCAGCTTCCTGGGTCTTTCCACTCATTCCACCCTCAACTCGTAAATCATTATACTCGATAGGGGTTGGTGGTTCATAATTAATTTTCAAATCTTTATTCAATCTAAAAACTCCTCACGTGAACTGATTTTTCCATGCTGATAGTTTAGTACAACAACACCCCTATTACTAACATTCTATATCTTTACGATAAATCCTTCTTAATCCAAATTAGGTATTAAACTTGGTTTGGAGGTAATAATTGTTATTACCTTAAAAAGTATAAAGATTGGAGACATGGATAATGTTACCTAAAAAATTAATACAGGCATTAAACAATCAATTAACGAATGAGTTGCAAGCATCACATTCATATACAGCGATGGCTTCTTATTTCTCTCAACTAAAATATAAAGGTTTTGCGAATTTTTGGCTGGTACAGGCAGAAGAAGAGCGTGAACATGCGATGAAGTTTTATCATTATCTGGTCACAATGGGCGAACAACCGCTTCTTCAAAAATTAGAAGAGCCCATTAGTTCATTTACTAGTCCATTAGAAATTGCGCAAAAATCACTAGAACAGGAAAAAGAGGTTACACAAAACATTTATGATCTAGTTGATTTAGCCAATGAATTGGATGAGCACGCTACTACTAACTTCTTACAGTGGTTCATTGATGAACAAACGGAAGAGGAAGAAACCTTTGAGGATATTATTAAGAAGCTAGAGGGAATTGAAACAGGTAATGATTTTTTCTTAATCATGGACAAAGAGTTTTCGGAAAGAAAATTGTAAGTACCTCTTATAAATAAAAAAACTTGAGATTTGCATAATATGCAAATCTCAAGTTTTTTTATATGAAAAGTCGGAAATAACTTCTGCACACATAAATCTAATATATTGTATATTATCAATGTAAATCTGTTTATTGTATAATTAATATATAGTTCTACAAAATTACTTTGGAAAGGTGAATACATCATGCCGATACCTTCTGATCATTCAAAACCAATCCGTCAATCAGCAAAAGATAGTGTATTCAACCAACTTCAACAATGGATAATAGATGGCACGCTACAACCTGGAGAAAAATTAAATGACAATGAACTTGCACAAGCGTTAGGTGTCAGCAGAACTCCAGTCCGTGAATCATTGCAACTTCTTGAAGTACAAGGATTTGCAAAAATGTATCCTGGAAAAGCGACACAAGTTACAAAAGTGAGGAAGGAATCGATAAAAGATCTTCTCCCACCTTTAGCAGCAATACAAGCATTATCCGCTGAATTGGCCATTTCACACTTAACAGATGAAATCATCGCGTTACTCGAAGATACAAACAAAAGATTTGCTGAAGCAATACATTCAGGAAATTATTATTTTGCTTTAAAACTTGATGAAGAATTCCATCAGATTATCGTTGATACCGCGAATAATCCTTATATTCACAGCATTGTTGCATCACTGCAAACCCATGTTAGGAGATTATTCTTCCATAACTCGATTATCTTAACTGAAAAGTCCATTGAAGAACATATTACTATTATTAAGTTAATGAAAGAAAACGATAGCGCAAAGGTTTCCGCAATTATGAAAAACAATTGGCTTCGTGCAATTGATGAGTTTTCTTCCCTAAACTCTGATTAAAAAACCGGTTCTCTCCTCTAGTGAGAGTACCGTTTATTATTATTCATAAGCTGTGGATAGTGTGCTATTAAGCCAGTAATTGCTATAACCACCAATGATGGCAACAACCATCCCAGTCCTTGGTTATATAACGGAAGTGACTTTTCATAGAAGGAAATGATCGGTACCATCCACCCGAAATAATCAAGACCAAGTGAGTCACATAAAGCTTTTAAACCATCAATACTGCTGATCAGAAATGTAACAGCAATCGCCGAAACATAAACAATACGTGCATGATTAAATAGTGGTGACAAAAACGTCAGAATCATTAAGACAATCGCTAGCGGATAAAGGAACATTAAGACAGGAACTGAATAAGTAATAATGTTTGCTAATCCAAAGTTCGCAATCACAAATGTGATCCCCGAAAAAAACAAGACAAATAGCTTGTAACTGACTTTCGGAAGCAGTGTGTGAAAGTATTCCGAACATGCTGTTGTTAACCCAATGCTCGTTGTTAAACAAGCGAGCGTAAGAACAATTGCTAACATAACTGACCCTAGTGTTCCAAAATAATAAGATGCTCCACTACTGAGCACTGGTCCGCCTGTTTCAAAAACCCCGAAAATTTCTGTACTTGTCGCTCCTAAGTATGCAATTCCAACATAAATTAATCCGAGTAATGCGATTGCAACAGCTCCAGATTTTGCAGTTGCAAGAAGTATTCCACTTTTAGATGTTATGCCCATCGATTGAATTGCCCTCATAACAATAATACCAAATACGAGAGAAGCAAGCGCATCCATCGTGTTATATCCCTCTAAGAAACCTTCTAGGAAAGCACCATTCCCGTAAGTTTCCTGTGGCGGTTGAATAGTCCCCATTGGGTTAATGATGACCATGAACAAAAAAATGACAAGAAAAACCAGAATTCCAGGCGCTAATATTTTCCCCACATTATCAACAATCTTTTTTGGATTCAAAGAAAACCAAAGGGTAACAGCAAAAAATAGCAATGTAAAAATGAACAAACCACCTTGTTGAAATCCTTCACTTACAAATGGCGCGATACCAACTTCATACGCCACAGTACCTGTCCGTGGAGCTGCAAAAAAGGGTCCAATTGTCAGATATAGCAGCGAAGTGAAAAATATACCATAAATTGGATGAACCCGGCTAGACAGCTCCTGAAGATTCTGACTCCCTGAAAAACTCATTGCCAAAATTCCTAGTAACGGTAGTCCAACTCCAGTAATTAGAAATCCTAATATCGCTGGCCATAAATTGGTTCCAGCATGTTGACCGAGCTCCGCTGGGAAGATTAGGTTTCCGGCACCAAAAAACAATGCGAACAACATAACTCCTATTATTGCGTAAGATGAAAATGACGGTTTGTCCCTCATATGAATCTCTCCTCTAAGATGCTACATACTAATTTCGAGCACATAAAGTTGTACTTAGTTTATATGCTATATGCAATATATCAATGAAGCATATCATACTACTTACCTAAGCAAAATGCAATATATCACATATTTTTTTGGAGTCAGTCCCCTACCGTTTTAACGCTTTAACATAATGAGCGACTAATCACTTTCCGATTGTTTGGGAGATAGTTTAGGCAACAAACTTATTTCAACAACCGCAATCGATATGCATTCATTGCCGTTTCCCCCAATTGATCAAGGAGATTATAGTTAGCATAGGCGCCAATAATCGCACCAAGCCCCGGAACTAACTGGAGCATTTTAATCAGATCAATATAGTCCCGATATTCCTGTTGGAACACTTGCCAGTCCATATCAACGAGTGTCTTCTTTTGTTCTTCCCAATTCTCAATGATATAAAAGGTTTCCTTACGCTTTTCATCGCTAGAGAAAGCAAGATGAAAAACATGAAGAATGAATAAGCGTTCCTCATATTCTCTTGTGTCAAAACCGTATACTGCAGCCGCTTCAAACAAGAACTTCATTTTTATAGATAAGAGCAAAGGGAAATCAGCAATTCCCAGGAAAACACCACCTGCACCTGTTCCAGCCCCTTCTACAACAGCAGTTTTCCGATAAGCAGTTAACTTTTTCTGCAGAAGTTCATCTCGTTCATGAAGATTCATACCCGTTAATTGGCTTTTCTTCGTTGTAAGATTCGAACCGAACAAAGTCGCCTTCACCATATTTTTAATGCTTTCTGTGATAACTTTATGAACTCTTTCAGGAATCTTCCTATTTATTTTCGTTTGCACGTTTTTCGACATTCGATTAAAAAGACTGGACTGTTTTAAAATCTTATTTTTCCAGGCCTGTATTTCTTCATGTACCTTCTTTTCATAGTGAGTCATTTGAGTTCCGCCCTTTACCAATACTGTTATTCTCTAGCTTCTATTGTATCTTATCTTTGTTTCTTTTTTAGTAAAAATAACGTAAGATGAATAGGATGTAAATTAAGAAACTTTCTAATGATTGGAGTACATACTATGAAAAATAAACAAAATGGCCTTAAGCCATTTATCTCTCTTATTCTATCAACTAACATTCCAAAGCTTGGGCTAGTTATTGGATTAATCGCAAGTGTGATTACCACGCTTGCCGGTCTTGTTGTTCCATTACTAACCAAAAATTTAGTAGATGACTTTTCTGTATCATCGTTAAGTATACCCCTAATAGTTGCAATTGTTGCTGCATTTGTCATTCAAGCAGTTGTAAATGGAGTATCCATTTACCTACTAACAGCAGTCGGGCAGAAAATTGTTGCTAAGCTACGCGAAAATATGTGGGCAAAACTCATACGACTACCTGTCAGTTATTTTGATAAAACATCCAGCGGTGAAACAGTTAGTCGTGTAGTAAGCGATACAAGTATTGTCAAAGATTTAATCTCTCAACACTTCCCACAATTTGTTACAGGAGTAATTTCTATCTTCGGCGCTGTTACTATTTTACTAATTATGGATTGGAAAATGACCTTAATCATGCTTCTTTCTGTTCCAATTACGTTAGCGATTATGATCCCACTTGGACGAAAAATGGCAAAAATATCACGTGGATTACAGGATGAAACAGCTGTATTCACTGGAAATATTCAACAAACACTTGGAGAAATCCGCTTAATGAAATCATCCAATGCTGAAAAGAGTGAAGTAACAAAAGGATTATCTGGAAAGGATTATCTGGAATTGAAAAGTTACTAGGATTCGGATTAAAAGAGGCACGTATCTTTGCCTTTATTGCACCCGTTATGTATCTAGTTATCATGGTCGTTATTGTAATGATAATTGGTTATGGTGGAATGCGTGTTGCTAATGGTGCTATGTCAACCGGATCGCTCGTTGCTTTCTTACTCTACCTTTTCCAAATTATTATGCCAATCACCTCTTTTGCAATGTTTTTTACGCAATTACAAAAGGCAAAGGGTGCTACAGAACGTATTATTAATATATTAGAACTACCATCAGAAGCAGGTCAGGACGGCTTAGAAATGGATATTGCAAATGAATCTATACACGTCATAGACGTAGCGTTTTCTTATAGTGAAGATGAGCCTGTACTTAAACAAGTTTCGTTTGAAGCTCAACCAGGTGAAATGATTGCATTCGCCGGTCCTAGTGGAGGTGGTAAAACCACGATGTTCGGATTACTTGAACGGTTTTATGAACCATCTGCAGGTGAAATACGAATTGGAAACACTCCGATCAAAGATTTATCAATGGAATCATGGCGCAGTCAAATTGGTTATGTTTCTCAGGAAAGTGCAATGATGTCTGGAACGATTCGCGAAAATCTATGTTACGGATTAATTGATTGGGAGTTGGTAAAGGATGAACGTCTTTGGGAAGTAGCCAAAATGGCATATGCGGATCAATTTATAAATTATTTCCCAAATGGATTGAACACAGAGGTTGGTGAGCGTGGCGTGAAGCTATCGGGTGGACAAAGGCAACGAATTGCTATTGCCCGTGCTTTTTTACGAGACCCTAAAATTCTCATGATGGATGAAGCAACAGCAAGCTTGGACAGTCAATCGGAAGGTGTTGTTCAACAAGCCTTAGCACGGTTAATGGTTGGACGTACAACCTTCGTTATCGCCCATCGGCTATCAACAATTGTCGATGCAGACAAAATTATATTCATTGAGAATGGGCAAGTTACAGGTAGTGGAACTCATCGCAAATTAACAGAATCACATGCGTTATATCGTGAATTTGCTGAACAGCAATTAACATAAGTGGAATCTTCCCCCTTGACTTATCAGAGGACAGATCACCCATGGACATTTTCCCAATCCTTGGAATAAGATAGTTAAACTTAATTAAAGGATGATGAAAATGGACCCCCAAGTTTTACCTGTTTCGATACAAACAATGATACTGCAACGGAAGGGAACCACTATTTATTACCCGCAAGTAATTGGTTTATCGAATACGAATGTGCAACAAACCATTAATCAAACTATCTTCCAGCTGGTTCAATCGTTGATTCAGCAGCAATATCAGATGCAAGGTACCAATTCATTCACAGAAATGATTGGATCCTTTGAAATCAAAACAAATGAACGAAATATTCTCAGCCTATCTTTTATCAATTATGCATATGCCTATCAACATGCACACGGTTTAACATTAATGAAGTCTTTGACCTTCAACGTACAAACCGGAAAACAATATCAACTTAAGGATTTGTTTAAACCCGGAAGCGATTATGTAGATGTTCTTTCAAAAATTGTTCAAAATCAAATAAACGAGCGAAATATACAGCTTTTGGGTGATTTTTCGAAAATATCACCTGATCAGGATTTCTATATCGCTGACAAAGCCCTTGTCCTTTATTTTCAACTTTACGAAATCACGCCGTATTATGTCGGACTTCCGATGTTCCCGATTTCCGTATTTTCTCTACAGGACATCATTGATGAAGATGGCCCACTCGGGCAAATGGCAGTGAATAATTAATGCGAGGTCCCCCACCTGGTGGGGAACAGACCTCGCTATTTGTAAATCTTTTGCACCTCATATTTAAATCCAAGGTACTGATAACCTTGTTTTCTATACATATCCCTCGGTGTATCTTCACCATCAGCGACTAAAATTACTGTTTTGTCAGGAAATCTATCCATGACAGACCTTTGCAGCATACTACCTATTCCTTTTTTCTGATAAGTATCAAGAACATTTAATCCATCAATTTCAACTGTATCACCTGCAATAATGACATCTACTGAACCAACTGGAGTCCCTTTATAAAATGCCATAACTTGCAGAATGGCAGGATCCTCAAAATTACCTTTATGCATGTTTATTTTTTGTTTAGCAAATTCCTCACCAAACTGCAGTTCCTGTTGGTATTGTAAAGATAGGAATGTTTCAAAATTATCATCTTTGACTGCTTCAATATTTATGTCTACGTTATTATCTGTTTCAGGAAATTGATTTGGTTGAGTAACATATAATTCCTGGAAACTAAAGTCATAACCAGAATCCTTAAAATACTGAATTAACTCTTCTGCCGGTTTTTCATTTTCAGGTAAATAAAACTTCACGTGTTTCTGACCCTTTTGCTTATGAAAGTCTCTTAGATAGTTAGCCGCTTCCTTAAACTCATCCATAGATGGCATTTTTTTAAATTGAATAAAATTACTGTCATACCGAACTAACATTTCTGGGTAATGAAAGTGTTTGTATTGACTATTTTCAAATACGACATGGCCAGTCATATAGATATTCTCAAATGTTATCGTATTCATTGTATCCTCCTCCTAATCAACTTTTTAGATAACTTAATTGTAATCGATAATGTATACTTTTTATATAACTTTATGTATTTAAATGGAAAAACACACGGTCATTGTCAATCGACTACGTGTGTTTTTAAACTTGATTAATTGTGATAATGATTGGCAACATAATTCCAATCCTCTTTAAACTTTCCCCATAAATTTGGGCGACGTCTAACAGCTAAAGGATGATAAGCAACAGACGTCCGATATCCTTGGACATCATGCGTAAAACCACGTAAAGACTTTACATCAACGTCAGGGTTTTGAAAAAAGGATTGGACTGCTACGTTTCCTAAGCAAAGAATAAACTCAGGCTGTTTGACTTGAAGTTGCTGGCTTAGATGAATCATACAAGTTTCGCGAACCAGCGCCTTTTCATATGACCGTGTCGGCTTTCTTTTTAAAATATAGGTCACATACAAATCATCCATATTTAGCCCAACGTCATTGGCTACCTGTTGTAACGTTTGCCTTGTTCCACATACAAATCCATTTCCATCCCGATCTTCACGCAAACCAGGATTATCAAGGATTACCATAATGGGTGCATCCGGGTTCCCTTCACCCCAAACCATTCTAGATCCATGCTCGTATAGACCGCATTCCCTGCACTCCTTACAATTATCTGGAGTTGACTCCTCCTGCAAAGAAACTGGACAGAAATCTGTCAACGACGTTCCCCTCCTAACTTTTTCACTTAGTGTATCCACATTTACCCTAAATAATAAACGGACTTACACCGCAATTTAAATGGCATAAGTCCAAGATAAAAAACTATAATTTTCCCTCTGCAAGTTCCAATTGCTGTTCAATTTGCTCTGCGGCTGTCCCGCCCTTACTTTTTCTTGCTCCTACTACATGCTCTGGCTCTAAATAATTGAAAACATCTTCTTCAAATAATGTGCTAAATGTTTTATATTCGTTCATATCTAAATCTAATAAATACTTTTCTTTTTCAATAGCATAAATTACAATCTTTCCAATGACTTCATGTGCTTGTCGAAAGGGCATGCCTTTTGTGGCCAAATAATCGGCAATGTCAGTTGCATTTGAATAATCTTGCGTTACGGCATTTCGCATCTTCTTATCATTCACTGTCATCGTTTCTAACATTGGAGCAAGAAGTGTCAATGAGCCTTCTAATGTGTCCGCCGTATCAAACATGCCTTCTTTATCCTCTTGCAAATCTTTGTTGTAAGCTAAAGGCAACCCCTTCAATACGGTTAGTAGACCAACTAAATCGCCAAATACACGTCCAGTTTTCCCTCTTAATAGTTCGGGAACATCTGGATTCTTCTTTTGCGGCATGATGCTTGAACCTGTACAAAAGGAATCGTCAAGCTCAATAAACTGAAATTCCTGACTGCTCCAGATCACCATTTCTTCCGATAGTCTTGAAAGGTGCACCATTAGGATTGATGCGATCGATAAAAACTCAAGAATAAAATCCCGATCACTTACAGCGTCCATGCTGTTAGGGTAAACATCATCAAATTCTAATAGTTCAGCAACACGGTCACGATTAATTGGGAAGGTTGTGCCAGCCAACGCCCCAGCTCCTAAAGGAAGAATGTTAACCCGCTTCAGACTGTCTTGTAACCTTTCTTTATCCCGTTCAAACATCCAAAAATAAGCTAATAAATGATGGGCAAACGAGACCGGTTGCGCACGTTGAAGATGGGTGTATCCGGGCAAGATCGTTTTAATATTATCTTTTGCCTGCGTGATGATAGCAGACTGAACCTTTTCCAGTAAATCGACAATTGCCTTCGTCTTGGTACGAAGATAAAGATGCATGTCTGTTGCCACTTGGTCATTTCGGCTCCGCCCAGTGTGAAGTTTACCGCCGACTGGACCGATTTCGTCGATTAGAAGTTTTTCGAGATTCATATGAATATCTTCGTGTTCAACCAGAAATTCAATCTCATCCTTCTTGAGTTTCTCTAAAATTGTTTGTAACCCAGCTTGAATAACTTTTGCTTCATCAGAGGTGATAATACCACACTCGCCGAGCATTTGAACGTGGGCAAGACTGCCCTCAATGTCTTGATTCGCTAATTTTTGATCAAATGAGATAGATGCTGTGAATTCGTCAACAAGTTTATTTGTGTCCTTTGTAAACCGTCCACTCCATAGCTTTGCCATAGTAACCCTCCTGCTAGTTAAAAATTTTTTAAATTCCCTATTTTACCTTTAAAAGTTCGCTAACTTTGGAATCACCTTTTGCTTGGTGTACCCCTGCATAAACCTTTGTTGAGAGCCCCCACAGGTTAATAAATCCAACTGCTGCATTGTGATTAAATGCGTCCCCTTTTGCATAGGTTGCGAGTTCCTCGTTGTAGAGACTATTGACTGACTTTCGACCAACAACAACGTGTGACCCTTTATGAAGTTTCACCCGAACCTTCCCTGAAACAACCTTTTGCGTTTCATTAATAAAAGCATCTAGGGCTGGTCTTATTGGTGAATACCAAAGACCGTCATAAATAATTTTAGACATTTGTTGATCCACCGTTGTTTTAAATTGCGAAACCTCACGTGCCAGTGTAAGAAATTCCAATTCTTTATGGGCATTAATCAAAATCAAGGCTCCTGGGTTTTCGTAAACTTCTCTTGATTTAATGCCTACTAAACGGTTTTCAATATGGTCAATCCGACCAACCCCATGAATGCCCCCTTGTTCATTAAGTGTTTCAATTAATTCCACTAGCGGCATCTTTTTATCATTTAACGCAACAGGCACGCCTTCCTCAAACGAAATGTTAATATATTCCGGTTCATCTGGCGTGAGGCTAATCGGATTCGTCCAATCAAATGCCGCTTCTGGAGCCTCTGCCCAAGGGTCTTCTAAGACTCCGGCTTCACACGCACGCCCCCAAATATTCGCATCAATGGAAAATGGATTGTCAAGATTTACTGGAATAGAAATACCTTTCTCCGTTGCATAAGCGATCTCCTCGTCTCTTGTCATCCCCCATTCACGAACTGGCGCAACAACTTTTAAATTTGGATTCAGCGCTTGAATTGAGACCTCGAATCGTACCTGGTCATTGCCCTTTCCAGTACAACCATGCGCAACGGCGACAGCGCCCTCTTGTTCTGCGACATCCACTAATAATTTTGCTATTAACGGGCGTGACAATGCAGAAGAAATGGGATATTTCCCTTCGTACAACGCATTTGCCTTCAAGGCTGGTAAAATATAATCCTGTGCAAGCAGGTCTTTCGCGTCAATGGCAATCGACTTTATTGCCCCTACATCTAATGCCTTTTGTTTAATCTCTTCCAAGTCCTTCCCTTCTCCAACATTTAATCCTAGAGCAATTACATCGTAATCATACTTTTCTTGGATCCATTTCACCGATACAGATGTATCCAAGCCGCCAGAGTACGCTAAAATAATTTTTTCCTTTGCCATGTTTATTCTCTCCTTTATAATTTAATTGGGAAACTACAGAATCAGCCGTGTTCAGCTCCAGCGCCCATTGCCTAGTGCCCTTCAGGTGCCTCCTTACGATAACAGTTCGACATTAGTCTAACATCCTTATTCGCTTACGCTCTTTGTGTTTCCTTTATCTCAAAGAAAAAGGAGGTTCGATTAAAAGCGCCATAAAGCATGAGCAACATCGAACTACCCACGTTGCGCGGGCACAGATCATACGGCGGCCTTCCTTTATTCGGGCACTTACGCTTTTGTTCTTATTTCATTAAGTTTTTTAAAATTGCTTTTTGTGCATGTAGCCGATTCTCCGCTTCATCAAAAACGACTGAATGTGGACCGTCGATAATCTCTGCTGTTACTTCTTCACCACGGTGTGCTGGCAAACAGTGAAGAAAGATGAAATTTTCCTTTGCGTGAGAACATAGGGATGCATTTACTTGAAATGGTGCAAATGCCTTGATGCGTTCCTTCTGTTCAAACTCTTGCCCCATACTGGTCCAGACATCTGTCACGACGATGTCGGCTTGCTCAATGGCTTCCTCTGGTGAATCCGTAAAGCTCACAATACTCCCAGTAGCCTTGCCAGCTTGCTTAGCTTTTTCAATAATAGTAAGGTTTGGTTCATAACCATTGGGGCTGGCAACCGAGAGATGCATGCCAACACTTGCAGCACCTTCCAAAAGCGAATGGCACATATTGTTGTTGCCGTCACCGATGTAACACATCTTTAATCCCGTTAATGTACCTTTGTGCTCGTAAATGGTTAATAAATCCGCCAGAACTTGAGTTGGGTGATGCAAATCAGTAAGACCATTAATAACGGGAACATCAGCGGTTTTAGCAAACTGTTCAATCGATTTATGGGCAAATGTTCGAACCATAAGTCCGTCAACATACCGTGATAAAACTTTAGCCGTATCTTCAACCGTTTCCCCGCGACCAAGTTGAATATCATTTGAACTTAAAAAGATTGCTTGCCCGCCAAGTTGCATCATTCCCACTTCAAACGATACCCTGGTTCGTGTCGATGACTTTTCAAATACCATCCCTAATACCTTACCGCTTAAATACGGATGTGGAATCCCCTTCTTTTGCAAGTTCTTCATTTCAACTGCTTGATCCAGAAGAAAGAAAATATCGTTTGGTTCAAAATCAGCCATCTTGATAAAATCTTTTCCCTTTAATTCAAAAGGAACCTGCTTAACCTGATTATCAATGTCAACTTTTAACATGGCTCTCACTCCCCTTAATTAATAATTGCTTGTTTTCACGATATTCTTTAAGTGTCAACACGGTTTTTTGGCTCACTTTCTCTGGAAGATTTAAAGTGACTTTTACCGTGTCCAAACATGTAAACAACGGCACGTTATATCGCACGGCGAGCTCCCTTAAACCAAAACCGAATGAATTTTGGTTACGGCCTTGTGTCGGACTATTCAAGACTGCTGCTACTCCCCCACCCGCTATATAACCCTTCGCGGAAGCTACATCTTTCATAATGTGAGAAACAGTTATATCATGCTTTTGATAAAACGCTGCTGTTTGAGGTGTTGCTCCGATTTGGAAACCTCTATTTACTAATGCTCTTATTATTTCAATGCTTTGCCCTTTTTCCCGGTCTGACATGGCACAAAGAATGACAGGTTTTTGATGTGTGAATTGTAAGGAGTTTTTCCCATCTGAAAACATTGCCTTTTCTAAAGCAGCCTCAATGGAAGTCCCGATGCCTAAAAGTTCTCCAGTTGATTTCATTTCTGGTCCTAATACAAAGTCCACATTTTTCAATTTTGTTGCCGAAAAAACAGGTGCCTTTACTGAATAAAAAGATGGTTCATGTAAAAGCCCGCATTCTTTTCCCTGCTGTTCCAAGTTTTTGCCAAGCTGAACGGTGACTGCTGTCTCAACCATCGGTATTCCTGTTATCTTGCTTATAATAGGAACCGTACGAGAAGACCTTGGGTTGACCTCCAGTACATAAACGGTCTCTTTTGCTATCACAAACTGGATGTTCATTAATCCGTTTATCTCTAAGGCCGTACAAATTCGGTTCGTATAGTCCACGATGGTGGATTTCACCATTTCCGATAATGAAAATGACGGAAAAACAGCTGTGCTGTCACCAGAATGAACACCCGCTTTTTCGATATGTTCAAATATACCCGGAATTAATACATGTTCACCGTCACTAATTGCATCAATTTCACATTCGACACCAGGCATATATCGGTCGACTAATAATGGCCACGATTTGTTATTACCCACGTCCCCCAAATTAATATAACGTTCCAGTTCAAATGAATTGTAAAAAATGAACATTGATTGGCCACCAATCACATAGGAAGGCCTAACAAGTATTGGAAAATCTAGCCGCTCCGCAACGCTTCGTAATTCGCATACATCACTAACAGTTTCACCCTGAATATGCGGGATACTTAATTTCTTTAACGTGTCGTAAAAATACTGTCGGTCCTCCAATTGGTCAATAGCCCCTGTGGATGTGCCTAAAATGGTCATCCCTTCTTTTTCTAGGGATTTAGCAAGATTGATAGCTGTTTGACCACCAAATTGAATAAGTACACCGGTGACTTTCTCTTTTTCTGCAACATTCAAGATATCCTCTAGAGTTAGTGGCTCAAAATAAAGACGATTCGCAATTGAATAATCTGTACTAACCGTTTCGGGGTTGTTGTTAATGACGATCGCCTCATACCCCATATTCTTTACGGCTAAAGCAGCTTGAACCGAACAATAGTCAAATTCTATTCCTTGACCAATACGGATTGGCCCGGAACCAATAACAAGGACTTTTTTGTTTTCGCTTATCTCTGCCTCATCTTCTCCCGTCCAGGTTGAATAGTAATAAGGTGTCTCGGCTTCAAATTCAGCAGCGCAGGTATCAACTAATTTGTACCCCGGTTTCATCCCCAGTACTTTCCACTTTTCTCTCACGTCTTTGGCCTGAATTTGATAAATTTGCGTAAACCATTGATCACTGATATTTATTTGTTTTGCCTGTTTTAAAAGGGTCACTGGTACGTTATCCCATCTAAACGCTGTTAATTGCTCTTCTAGTTCAACAATTCCTTTTATTTTTTGTAAAAACCAAGGGTCGATCGCTGTATAGTTATTCGCCTCTTCAATGGTCATGCTACGCCGGAACATTTCTGCAATCGCGAATAAACGTAAGTCTGTTGCATCTTCCATGTGATTGATAAGCACTTCTTTCTTTACCTTTTGAAACGCAGGCAAACAGAGACTGGAAAAACCACATTCTAATGATCGCACCCCCTTGTTCAGAGCACCTTCTAGCGTTCGATCAATTGCCATCACTTCACCCGTCGCTTTCATTTGTGTCCCTAACGTCCGATCAGCATCGGTGAATTTATCAAACGGGAAGCGAGGCAATTTGACAACAACATAATCAAGTGCTGGTTCAAAGGAAGCAAATGTTGTTCCAGTGATCGGATTGACGATTTCATCCAAATGATACCCGACTGCACATTTCGTAGCGATCCTCGCAATCGGATAACCAGTAGCTTTTGATGCGAGGGCTGAAGAACGACTGACTCTCGGATTGACTTCTATAATCACATATTGCTCGGAATGCGGATCAAGCGCAAATTGGATATTACAGCCACCAACGATTTTTAAAGCTCGGATGATCTTTAACGATGCACTTCTGAGCATCTGATATTGAACATCTGTCAATGTTTGAGATGGCGCGACAACCATTGAATCCCCGGTATGAACGCCTACTGGATCAATATTCTCCATATTGCACACAATCAAGCATGTGTCATTAGCATCCCGCATTACTTCATACTCAATTTCCTTCCAGCCTTTTATGCTTTTCTCAATTAACACTTGATGAATAGGGCTTGAGGTCAGGCCATAGTTAAGAATCATTTGTAGTTCCTCTTCATTAGCAGCAAACCCTCCACCCGAACCCCCTAGTGTATAAGCAGGTCTTATGATGACCGGAAATCCAATCTCCTGGACAAATTGATGACCTTCCTCAAATGTGTGAATGATCTTGGATTCTGGAATTGGTTCATCATTATCAATCATTAATTGACGGAACTTTTCTCTGTCCTCTCCCCCTTGAATTGATTTGATGGATGTACCTAAAAGTTCAACACCATATTTCTGGAGGATGTTTTCTTCATCTAATTGGACTGCTAGATTTAAACCAGTCTGACCACCAAGCGTCCCAATGATTCCGTCAGGCTTCTCTTTCTTGATGATCTCTTCAATTGTTTGGACGGTGAGCGGTTCAATATAAATTCTATCTGCGATCTTTTCATCGGTCATGATCGTTGCTGGATTATTATTAATCAAAACGACCTCAATGCTTTCTTCCTTTAAAGCAAGACAACTCTGGGTACCGGCATAATCAAATTCAGCCGCTTGCCCAATAACGATAGGTCCTGATCCAATGACTAAAACTTTTTGAATATCAGGTCGTAGTGGCATAAGTGATTTCACCCGCCTTTCGAATATTATCTAGAAAGCCTTTAAAGATATGCTCCGTATCAGTAGGTCCCGGATGCCCTTCTGGGTGAAATTGGACGGTTTCAATTGGTAGCTTTCTATGCCTCAGACCTTCTATTGATTGATCATTGACGTTCCGGTAAGTCACGCTGAATATGTCCTGATCAATACTGTCTTCTGTTACGACATACCCGTGATTTTGTGGTGTCATCCAAACCTTTCCGCTTTCAATTTCTTTAACTGGATGATTCCCGCCACGATGGCCAAAAAGCAGTTTATTAGTTTTTGCTCCATAGGCTAAAGCAATTACTTGATGGCCCATACATATCCCGAGAGAAGGAAAATGCTCTGTTATTTTTTTAACCTCTTGAAACATTGATGAAAGCATCATGGGATCACCGGGCCCGTTACTGAACATAACGCCATCAGGATTTAGAGAGTGTAACTCTGAGAATGTTGTTGAAAAAGGAACCACTGATACTTTACATTTTTCCTTAAGCAGTACCTGCAACATTGATTTTTTATAGCCATAATCCACTAAAACAATATGTGACCCGGATCCGTCATATTGCTGGATGCTCTTTGTGGAAACCTTTTTAACTAAATCTATTTCAGTACTTGGTACACGAGCAAAAGGCAAAAATTTACTGGGTGTTTTTGAGATGACGCCCTTCATCGTACCGTTTTTACGAATTTTTTTTACAATCGCTCTTGTATCAACACCTGCAATGCAAGGAATTCCTTCCTTTTCAAGATGTTCAGCGAATGTTTTAATTGCTAAATAGTGACTTGGTGTTGCACAAATATCACTAATAACAACTCCAGAAGGGTGGAGACTGGTACTTTCATTGTCATAAGAGTTGATCCCATAATTTCCAATTAGTGGATAACAGAACGTGATGATTTGGCCAGCGTAAGAGGGATCAGTCAAAATTTCTTGGTATCCGGTCATACTTGTATTAAAGATAACTTCTCCTGCAGATGAGTTATCCTTTCCTACCATTTTCCCCTCGAAAACATCCCCGGTCTCCAAAATTAGATAACCTGTGTCCATTGAAAATCCCCCTTTTTTAATTTAGCACTTACCTAGAGATGCTTTTTTAGATATAAAAAAACACTCGTCTCGTAGAAAGAGACGAGCGTGAATCTTATCACCCGCGGTGCCACTCTTGTTGTTCTGCTAAACAGAACCGGCTTTGACCTGTTAACGGTGGTAACCCGGTCAATTCTATTAAGGCTTTCACCTGTTCAAACTGACATCTCAGAAGTGCGGTTCATGACACGTCTTGTGCCGGCTTCCACCGTCCCGGCTCGCTGTTCCAGTTTCATGTCATTACTCTCTTCATCATTGATTTATTTGTTAAAATGTTTTTTTGTACAAAATAAAAAACGTTCATCTCTATATTAAATAAGAGACGAACGTTGATTACATCCGCGGTACCACTCTAGTTATTCCGCATTGCGGAATCGGCTTGGCGCTTTTAACGGAGACGACCCGATCAGCTCTAATAAGGCTTTTGGCCCTGTTCAAGCAGATATCTCAAAAGTGCGGTTCATTACATTGCTGCACCGGCTTCCACCGTCCCGGCTCGCTTCCTGCAGTTCTATGCAATTACTCTCTTTATCATCGATTATAGTATAAGTTATGGTTGAACCCAGATCATTAGAATACCTTTTTGGTGAAAATAAAAAAAACCTTCATCTCTATTTAAATAAGAGACGAACGTTTGATTGCATCCGCGGTACCACTCTAGTTATCCCGCATTGCGGAATCAGCTTGAGGCTTTTAACGGAGGCGATCCGATCGGTATTAGCCGACATCTCAAAAATGCGGTTCATTACACGTCCTGCACCGGCTTCCACCAAACCCGGCTCGCTTCTGCTGACCTTTGTAACTACTCTTTTTTTCATCGAATTTGTTAATTTCTCTTCATTATACAGAATTCCTAGATTAAGTCAACAGGCAAAATAACTTTTGCATGATTCAATTTCAAAAAGTAAATTATTTGCCCGAATTACTGTATTCAATGGATGGATTGGAAATGTATGTACCATCACCTGATCCTTTTAATATGTTCAGCAATTTTTCAGTACCACTTCCATCACCAATAAAGATTGGTACACCTAGTGACATAGCTGTTCTTGCAGCATGAAGTTTTGATTTCATTCCACCCGTACCAAACGTTGAACCCGAACCATCTGCTGCATCCATCATATCTTCCGTAATATCCTCTAGGTAATCAATTTTTTTTGCTAACGGATTTAACCGCGGATTCTCATCGAATAGTCCATTTATATCCGTTAAGATAATTAATTGATCAGCATGAACATAACCACTTACAAGGGCAGATAACATATCATTATCACCAAAAGTTAACTCATTAATGGCAACTGTGTCATTTTCATTTATGATGGGTAAAATTCCTCGGTCTAACAGTTCGGTGATGGTGGAGAAGGCATTTCTGAATCGTTCCGGGTTGGAAAAGTCATCTCGTGTTAACAATAGCTGTGCTGGAACAATATCCAAATCTCTAAATTTTTCAATATAGGATTGGATTAATAGACTTTGACCGACTGCTGCCGCTGCTTGTTTTCTTTTGATGGTACTTGGTATAGAAGTGTAGCCCAGCCTTGTAAATCCAGCAGCAACTGCACCCGAAGAAACTAGTATTACTTCATGATTTGCCTTCCTGAGTGCAGCAAGAGCATCGATATGATCTACTAGTCTTTCGTGATCAATTTCGCCTTTTATATTCGTTAAAGAACTACTGCCAATTTTAACGACGACACGTTTTTTCCCCATCTAGACACGTTCCTCTCATGCAGCCCGTTAAATTAAATATGGCCTGAGCGCAGGTCATTAGTATAACTTTCTAATAAAATAAGGCTTTTTTCGTAAGCTTTGTTGTTATTTAATCCTTGTGAAAAATTGTTCCTAACATCCCGCTCCATATCCGCGGGCTTGCGCTGGGGTCGTCGTGTATTTCCTTCGCTAGCATGGTGTTTGACTTTCGCTTCAGGCAGTCGACTCCTGTTTAGAAAAACAGCAGCTGAAGCGTTGCCCGCGGAAAGCGACGGCCCGAAGCGGAATCGGGCGTTGCCTTTTTAAAAGAACCTAAAATAAAAAAACCCTCATCTCTATCTAACAGAGACGAACGTTTAGAACATCCGCGGTACCACTCTAATTATTCCGCGTCTTGCAGAATCGGCTTGGGCTTTTAACGGATGCGATCCGATCAGTTTTAACTAACATCTCAAAAATGCGGTTCATTACACGTCCTGCACCGGCTTTCACCACCCCGGCTCGCTTCTGCTGACCTTTGTAATTACTCTTTTCTTCATCGATTTTATTAATTTCTCCTTATTATACAGAATCATCGGAACAAGTCAATAGAGAATTTTCAGTATTTATTTTCGTTTTGATTACTTTGTTTTCAAGCTTTCCTAACTTTTCTATTTCTAATGTTAAGACATCACTATCTTGTAAAAATTGTGGTGGATTCATTGCAAAACCTACCCCATTTGGCGTACCTGTCAAAATAATATCTCCTGGTTTTAGCGTGATTAAACCGGAAATAAATTGAATGAGGAATGGGACATCAAAAATTAACCGACTTGTATTTGAGTTCTGACGTTCCTCCCCATTCACAAATGAGCGAATAGATAAATTGGACGGGTCCGGAATTTCATCTGTGGTAACCACACTTGGTCCAACCGGTGTACTGCGATCAAGCGTTTTACCCTGTAACCATTGAGGTGTACGTTTTTGTAAGTCACGAGCAGATATGTCGTTGGCAATTGTATACCCAGCAATATAGTTAAAGGCTTCTCCTTTACTGACATGCGACGCTTCTTTCCCAATTACTACTGCTAACTCCACTTCATAATCTAGCTTTTCTGTAAAAGTAGACTTTTCAATGTCATCTTCGGGGCCAATTAATGCATTGCTGAATTTCGCAAAAAGAACAGGAAACTCAGGTACATCACTCTCCATCTCAGCCGCATGTTCAGCATAATTCTTTCCAACGCAAATGATTTTTGAAGGAACCGGAATTGGTGTGCTCAAATTCACTTCATCCCGATCAAACATTAAACCGTTACTGGCATGAATTACACTGTACTCGCAGGCCTCCTTTGCCCGCTCTATTGCACTTATTCCCATTGAAAAAAATGAAGAAGGATCTGCTGGAAGAAGGTTATCGATTGAATGGATAACATCCTTTTCCTGTTTAGAAATCAGCAATTCACGATAACTTTCCTGCAAATCAACCACCTTATTATCTACTAAACAACCTATTCTAAAATCACCTGGTTTTCCTTTAAATTTATAGTTAATTAATTTCATAATTAACACCCCTCGTTTTCTTGACTCTAATTTTGTTTATAGTACCATATATTATCAATCTATTCCCAATGTCCAATCTGAAAATATTGAAAATTCCCTCTTGACATTTAATAGTTATATAGGTATTGTGTTTATTAACATCTAAATTGAATATGTAATTTTCTTATCCAGAGAGGTGGAGGGACTGGCCCTTAGATACCTCGGCAGCAGACTTATTTTTATTTTTAGTACTGTGCCAATTCCAGAAGCGTAAAGCTTGAAGATAAGAAGAGTAATAATCACGTTGCCTAAACCTCTTCTTATTAAAAGAAGAGGTTTTTTATTTTAAATAAAAAGAAAGAAGGAATGTACTATGTCAATCACACTAACGAAAGCACCATTCAGAGCAGATCACGTCGGGAGTTTATTACGGCCTGACAACCTACACAAAGCGAGAACAGAATTTAAAGAAGGTACTATTACCGCGAATCAATTACACGAGGTTGAAACGAAGGAAATTAAACGGATCGTTGATAAACAAATAGAGATTGGTTTAGAGCTTGTAACAGACGGTGAATTCAGGCGCACGTGGTTCCACTTAGACTTCTTAGAGCACTTAAACGGATTTGAAGGATATGTGCCTGAACAGGGGTACTTATTTGAAGGGGTGGAAACAGAGAAATATAACGTACGAAACACAGGAAAGATTTCCTTTAATCCAGACCATCCTCACTTAAAAGACTTTGTTGAATTAAATGAAATTGTTAACGGTCGGGCGGTTGTGAAACAAACAATCCCAAGTCCAAATCAATTATTTAACGTTGGTATTCATGACGAATTTATATACCCAAACATTGAAGAATACGCGAATGATATTATAAAAGCATATCAAGATGCTATTGAGGCATTTTACGAAGCTGGTGTACGTTATTTACAATTAGACGATGTTTACATTGCAGGGCTTTCCGCACCCGATATTCCATTCAATGATGGTAAGTACACAAGGGAACAATTAATCGATTTAGCATTACGTGTGATCAATGGTTCTTTGGAAAACAAGCCTGAAGATTTAATCGTGACAACGCATCTATGTCGTGGCAACTATCAATCTACTTGGGCGTTTGAAGGAAGCTATGCACTTATCGCACCAACATTGTTAGCAAAAGAAAAAGTAAATGGCTTCTTTTTGGAGTATGACGATGAACGTTCAGGAGATTTTAAACCATTAGACTATATTCCAAATGGCGGGGCACAAGTAGTTCTAGGTGTCGTTACATCTAAAAATGGCGAACTGGAAGACAAAGAAACAATTAAAGCACGCATTAAAGAAGCTTCACAATACGTGCCGCTTGAACAATTATGTCTAAGCCCACAATGTGGATTTGCTTCAACCCACCACGGTAATAAATTAACTGAGGAACAGCAATGGGCCAAATTGAAATTTGTCGTTGATGTGGCAAAAGAAATTTGGGGATAGTACAGCCTTCCAAAGAAAAGGATTCAATTCATAAATGAATTGAATCCTTTTCTTACGTTAAGCCTTGTTGGTTTTATATTCCTTTTTGTTTTATACTTGATATTGAAAAGATATCTTGTAGAATTGCCCACTAACGAAATGTAAAGAGGTGCCTATGATAGCTATCCTGCATCAGTTAAAGAAAATTTACCACCTTTTAGTTGATCGTCCATACCCCACTCGGGCTACTGTGGCTGAAAGATATAAAATTATAAAAATACTGGGGATGGGAAGCTTTGGCATCACCTACCTCTGTGAAGACCTAACGTCTGGAACTAATTGCGTATTAAAGCAAATGAGGCCAAGCAAACATAATAGTAAGTCTGGCCACCAACTGTACCATAATGAAATCTCGATTCTTGATTCACTTCATCACCCTTGCATTCCAAAGCTGTATCATCATTTCCCTTATAAAAATCACCTATTTTATTCAATGGAATTTATTGATGGAAGTAATTTAGAGGATGTATTATTTGTGGAACACAGTAAGTTTAAAGAAAAAGACGCTCTCCTGCTTTTAAAACAGGTGCTTAATATCATTGAATATCTCCATATCGAAGACATCGTCCATAACGATATTCGTATTCCAAACATGATGCTTAGGGATGAAAAATTGTATCTAATCGACTTTGGATTAGCAAGCAAGCTGGATAGTGCAGAGGGTACGAAAGAAAGGGTAAAGCAAATTCAAGACGATTTCTATGACCTAGGAGATATCCTGCTTTATTTATTGTATTCTTTTTATGTGCCCATTAATAAAAGGCCCCGTCCATGGACAGAGGAATTAAGGTTGCAAACACCAACTAAGCATATGCTGGAACGGTTATTGGCTATTAAAGATCCTTACGAAAACGCTTCTGAAATAAGAATAGATCTAAACCAGGCATTGTCTACAGTATAGAGTGGCAACGCTTTTCTTTCCACTCTTCCAGAAAAAGGCCAGTTCCTCTCTTTAAAAGAGAAACTGGCTTTTTTAGCTGCTACTCCTAGAACTTTTTCGTTTATATCTTCCGCTTCCTTGATACGGAGAGTGTCTAGAGCCACGGCTACTGCTTCCGCTATAACGATGTCTGTTTCTTCCACTGGAACCACTTCCACTATAATGCTTGCGATGTCTTCTGTCGCTTCCGCTTTCGGTATATTTAGCTACATTATGCTTTACTTTTTTCATGAACTTTTTAAACATTAGTAAACCTCCATTTCTATGTGGTCTATTTTTGCTTACAGTTTAAGTATAACCGAAGTAGGTTCATTATAAATTAACAATTTTTCAACAATTGATTACAAAGCTATCTCCGAATATGAAAACCTGTAATTATGTAGATTCTCCACTATACCTTCTGCTAAAACTACTTCTTTTTATAGTTGTGACCTTTGGTTGAATGCGGTGCCAAGTACGTAACACTGGTTTTTTTATTTTTCAGAAAGGCTGTTTTAGCAAAATTCTGTTGTATTGATAAAAACTGCGACGTATAGGCTGGGTTGTTTTCCGCTGCGGACAGTTGCTTTCCGCGGACACGGCTTCAGCCTCCTTGCCCCGGCAAGGGGTATGCCGACGTTGTCCGCAAAGGACGGTTTTAGTCGGCCCTCATCATTAACCACTTCCTGCAGGGTCTTCAGACACGTGCTGTTCTAAGCAGGAGTCAACGGTCCTCCGCTCCAAACAACTGCCATAATAATGGAAATCATGCTCTAATCAATAAATTGGTTACAATCGTTCCGTTATTGGACACCACTGTAGCGGAGGAAAAACACGGAGACTCCTGCGGGAACAGCGAAGACGATGAGACCCCGCAGTGAGCGGTCTTTGCAATCGAGGAGGCTTATCGCGAGCCCGCGGAAAGCGTAGTGTTTTTTCCGCAGAGGTCGTAGGGCACGAAACATGATTTTTAGTTATGTCGCATTTTATAGCTCTCAAAAGCAACATTCTTTACGAAAACAGCCTTCAGAAAGCATACATTTTGAAAGTAAAGTTTTATAGGATATTTGTCATTATTATTTTTACACTATTTTAATAAATCTCAACATTTAATTCATATTGACTTAAAGAAGATTGTGTAATGTAGAAAGTGAACTAAAAGAGAAGGAAGGTGCCTGCCCCTGGGTCTTTTTATGAACTTTTAAAGAAATTACCATTTAAGGAGAGGATAAACTATGATTCAAAACATTGGCGTACCCGGAATAATTCTTCTACTTGTGATTGCGTTAATTATTTTCGGACCATCAAAGCTACCGGAAATTGGCCGGGCCTTCGGTACAACATTGAAAGAGTTTAAAAAATCAACGAGGGATCTCGTTTCCGGTGATGATGAAGCGGCTGAAAAAAAGTCAAATGAGTATTCCGGTACCAGTGAATCAGAAAGTGATGCAGAAATGAAAAAGCAGAAAACAGTAGTGAAGATGGGAAAAAAATAGCACTGAACAGAAGATGTAAAGTAATGGTGCTTGATCTTCTTTACGTCTAATGGAGGTTGCTTATGATAAACAGTAAAATGGCAGTCCTGGAGCATTTAGAAGAATTAAGGAAGCGTATTATTATTACCGTTTCTGCTTTCTTGCTTTTCTTTATCGCAGCGATGATTTATGCTGGCGATATTTATGGATGGTTAGTAAAAGATTTGGAGATACAGTTAGCAATTCTCGGGCCAACGGAGATTTTATGGGTGTACTTGATGGTAGCCAGTATCATTTCGCTGGCTGTGACGATTCCTATCGCGGCGGGACAGGCCTGGCTTTTCATCCGTCCGGCACTGACGAAAAGAGAGCAAAAAACTACGCTCGCCTATATCCCAGCCTTGTTCATCTTATTTGTTTCAGGAATTTGCTTTGGTTACTATTTGATTTTTCCGATTGTGCTAGAATTTTTGTTGGCGCTGGCTGGCGACCATTTTATGACATTCTTTACAACGGAGAAATACTTTCGATTTATGCTAAGGATGACGCTGCCCTTTGGAATTTTATTCGAATTGCCAGCAATTGTAATGTTTTTAACAAGTCTTGGAATTATTAACCCGTTTCAATTGAAAAAAATACGCAAACAAGCTTACTTTACTTTGATTGTGATTTCGGTTTTGATTACACCGCCTGATCTTGTCTCAGATGTTTTGGTGATTTTACCTTTATTGCTTCTCTATGAGTGCAGTATCAGTTTATCAAAAGTGGTCTATCGAAAAAAACAACACTCTGTGGCAACCGCTGCATAAATAAGGCAGAAAACTACACATAACTGGATTTTCAACCGAAGCCTTACAACAAACTTGGGAGGTATGTATTTTGAATAATGAACAAAAGTGGAACAAAGATGTCAGCAGAAGAGATCTATTAAAAATGGGCGGAACGGGTGCTGTGGCACTTACAGTAGGTTCCGCTTTGTCCCTGCCATTTTCCGGAGAAGCATTGGCTAAGCATGGAGGGCCGAATCCCCCAAAAATGGGACAACCAGGTACGGCTGGTTATGGACCAATGGTAAAGGACCCGGGTGGAATACTTGATTTACCAAAAGGCTTCCAATACCGAATCATTTCCGAAGAAGGCAACAGTCTTTCAGACAGTCGGCCGATACCAGGGAATTTTGATGGGATGGCTGCATTCCGGGGACGCCATAATTCAACTATCCTAGTTCGTAATCATGAATTGACAGGCGATACTGAAAATCCAGTAATAGGAAAAAATCCATACGATAAAGACAACACTGGTGGAACGACAGCTCTGCTAGTTGGACCCAATAATAAAGTTATCAAAGAATATGTGGCCTCTGCAGGGACGATACGCAATTGTGCAGGAGGGGCAACACCATGGGGAACGTGGATCACCTGTGAAGAAACCCTTGAGAAAGGCCATGGTTACGCATTTGAGGTAGATCCGAATGACCCTGAAAATAACTTGTCCAAAACACCTATTAGAGAAATGGGTGCATTTTCTCATGAGGCTGTGGATGTCGATCCGGCAACAGGCATTGTTTACCTGACAGAGGATGGAGGTCCAAGCTTTCTTTACCGTTACATCCCGAATGACAGGACTCCAAGGCCGGGCGCTCTGCAAAAAGGAGGCAAACTTCAGGCTGCAGCGATGGAAGAGATGCCTGCTGCAATGGCGGAGTCTTTTAATACCGGAAGAAAATACGGAATTGTCTGGAAAGAAGTAGATCCTGAAAAACCCACAGATGATGCAATCACAAAAGGATGTATTCAGTTTGACCGTTTAGAAGGCACACATTTTGTAGCGGGTGTTTTGTGGTTTAGCGACACCTCTGCCGGATACAGCAAGGGACAAAAAGGCCGAATCTACCGCTATACACCATCGACCAATAAATTAGAATTGTTCTACGAAGCATCGAGTGCTAACAAGATGGAAATGCCCGACAATATCATTGTTGCACCTTGGGGAGACCTTTGGTTTGTAGAAGATGGACCAGGAGGCGACCGGATCATGGGTATCACACCGGAAGGCGAAGTTTATCAATTTGGCGAAAACCGACTGAACGATTCCGAATTAGCCGGTCCTACTTTCTCCACTGACGGGAAAACATTTTTTGTAAACATTCAAAACCCAGGTCTTACCTTTGCGATTTGGGGTCCGTTTGCACGTGGAAATCATGGACGAAAGCATAAGATGGGACATGCTGCACCGCCTAAACATTTTGCGCCAAATCTGTCGGATAAAGTGATCGAAGCTGCACAAGCTCAGGGCATGACCCATCTAGAAGCGGCAGCATTTCAACGTCATGGCATTCCATTATTTTAATTTCAATTAAATAAGACTATAAGCGTAAGCACCATCGAAACAATCACAGTACAGATTATACTTACCTGCGGCGATTACTCGCAGGAGCTTTCCTTAGTGGTCAGCCTCGGCAAGTTTAAGACGAATCTCTTTGTGATGGTATTTATCACAAAGAGGTTCGTCTTAACGTTCGATTGGAATATCACTACTCATTCGATATATCTAAAACCTTGAGTGTCTAGGTGCCGGAGGTAGACAGTTAAGAAAAGCGCAAGGGCCTTGAAAGACACGACAAGCATAAGCAGAGCGGTGCAGTGTGAGTGCATTGCTCGCACGGAAGCGAACTGCTTATGTCTCGAGTGTCTAGGCGCTGGAGCTAGACAGATTAGAAAAGCGCAAGGGCCTTGAAAGACACGACAAGCATAAGCAGAGCGGTGCAGTGTGAGTGCATTGCTCGCACGGAAGCGAACTGCTTATGTCTCGAGTGTCTAGGCGCTGGAGCTAGACAGATAATCGCCAAAATTTTATACTTTCTTTGCTCTTAAGAGAAACGTGTTGAGGAGTATATCGTCCTCTGCACGTTTTTATTATTGAAAAACCCAACTATTTGAATTATTTTTTTAACCATTTATCCCTTCATTATCTTGACATGAACCGTTCTTTTTCTCGGCCCATCAAACTCACAAAAATAAACACTTTGCCATGTCCCAAGAATCAACAATTCTTCAGAGATGATTAGTGTCTCACTAGCACCAACAACAGATGACTTCATATGACCATTCGAGTTCCCCTCCGTATGAACATAAGCGCCCTTATTTGGAAATGTTTCATTTAATCCGAGTTTCAGGTCCGTTTTCACATCAGGATCAGCATTTTCATTTATTGTGATGGCTGCAGTTGTATGCGGACAATAAACGACCATTATCCCATTCCGCACACCACTTTTAGTTCTTGCTTCGTTTAAATAGTCATCTAAATTGGTGAAAGATTGTTTTTCATTGGTCGTAATAGTGAAAGTGAATAGGGTTTTGCTCAACGTTAGTCACTACCTTCCCTTATGTTAATTTGATAACACTATACTATTTTATAGATTTTTTTGAGTCTTCATTACATTACCTGTTATATCTACTACCAGAATATCTAGCAGCTCAAAAGTCATTCTACTATAATACAGGAAATATTGAAAACACATAGATCATTCCACTTAAAAACCTCCTGTCATATATAGAGCTGATGTTCAATAGATAGTTTCTCTTAACTAATCTTTATTAATGTACTGGGATCAGTAACTACATTACTATTTGGATATTAAACCTTAATCTTGTACAATTAAATAAATTAGTTTGGAGGGGTTGATATGGCTCAGGTGTTGCTTGTTGGAGGGGGTCATGCGCATTTATCTATCATTCGTGCATTATTCAAAGAAACCATCGCACATAAAGTAACAGTTATTTCCTCCAGTAACTATCAATATTATTCTGGAATGTTCTCAGGTTTTACTGAGGGGATTTATAACGAAGAAGAAACACGTATCGATTTGAATTCTTTATGCCAGAAAGGTTCTGTGCATTTTATTGAGGACACAATTATCTCGTTAGATCCACTTAAAAAAGTCGTACATGGTCAATCAGGGAGAGACTTTTCATTTGACGTTATTTCATTTAATGTTGGATCGGATACCATTTCAACAAAAGGGCAACCCAGCTTAACTAAGATTAAACCGAACTATTTATTTCCAAATGAAATCAAAGCTTTCCGTTCCCACGAAAAACCTGTAGTAGTTGGGGGTGGGTCTGCTGGAGTTGAATTGGCACTATCAACATTGGCATGGAGAAAAGGAAATAATAGAGAGCAGAATGTTACCTTAATAAGTTCATCCCCACTTCTTCATTCAAATGGACATGCTTCGATGAAGAAAATTAGAAGGATAGCCTTGAATAAAGGATTAATTTTCTATGAAAATGAGTCTGTTAATCATATTCAAGATAACGTCATTACTACTGATAAGGGCAGGACTGTCGAGTTTTCCAAAGTGCTTCCCTTAATTGGACCAAATGCTACAAGTCTGTTTAATAATAGTGCATTAACAATAGATTCTAAAGGCTTCCTTCTGGTTGAAGATACCTTGCAAAACAGGCAATATCCGTTTATCTTTGGAGCTGGTGACTGTGTTACATTATCATCCCATCTGGATTTACCAAAGAATGGTGTATTCGCAGTAAAACAGGGTACTGTCTTATGGGAAAACATAAAAAGGCATATTAATCAGCAAAATCTACTATCCTTCAATCCGCAAAAAAGGTTTCTTTCAATATTATCTCTTGGTGATAAACAAGGCCTTATGACATATGGGGAATACACGTTTCACGGGAAAAAAGCGTGGGATATAAAACATTATATTGACAAAAAATTCATGAACAACTATCAGCAACAATAATTAAGAGTAATACGAATTTTGTTCGCATTACTCTTTTTAATGAAAAAATTATAATTAATTTTATGCTTTTATCCAGTTAGGCGCAAGTTCTATTCCAGCTGCTTCAAACGTCGTAAATACTGGGCAACGCTTATCCGTTTTATTTTGGAGCTCATTTACACGTTCTTGTGATTCCGATGTTTTTACTTTTGCATCAACTGTCACTTTCTCAAAGTATGGTTGTACTCCTTCTTCACCCATTAAACCGCGTGGATCAAGTACTCCATTAATTTCAAATTCAATTCCTTGAAGGTCAAATTTCATTTCCTTTGCTACCATGTTTGCAATAACATTTTCACAGCCAGCAAGGGAAGAAAGTAACGCTTTTAATGGATCTGCTCCTGTATCAGTTCCACCCATGTTTGCTGGTTCGTCTATTGTAATAGTATGCTCACCCGCATCTATTACTGTTTTCATACCTTCTGATTTTGAAGCTATCTCTACGTTTGTTTTAGCTGCCATTTTAAATTCCTCCTTCTATTTAACTAATGCTTATTTTAAATGAAAATCTATCTAAGTTCTGTAATCCAACTTACAAGGTCTCCACTATTGGTATTACCCTAATTTTAGATTTCTAAAATAGCATTGCCTTTTACAATACTGGACTCATTAACATACACCGGGGTTACTACCTCTCCTATTAATGCTTTAATCTCTGATGCAGCGAATCTATCTCTAAGCAGATTTTTTTCAATAAATGGAATATAATGTTGAATAAGATGTCGTTTTGCCTGATTGCAAATTACACACCCATCAATCGTATACAAAACTGCCTTCACCACAGCCACCCCCTGGTTCATACTTTACTTCTTATTACTAATATAAACAGTAAGTTATCTTACAGAAATAGTCAGCATTAACCGGTTATAATCAAATGAAACATGATGGAGGGGAACAAGCTTGGATAAACTACTACTGCTATCACAAATTAGTCTATTTGACGAACTGCCCATGGAGGATTTAAAAATCATTGATGGTATAAGTGAGATGAAACCTGTTGAAAAAGGTACGATTATATTATCTCCAGATAAACCAATTGAGGCGTTGTTTCTAATGAAGAAAGGTCAGGTTCGCCTATACCGTATGAACCATCAGGGAAAAGAGTTTACAGTTGACGTATTAGCGGGTGGGAATATTTTTGGAGAAACATCCACTCTATCTTTAACAGATGATCAAATCTATGCTGAGGCCATGGTAGATAGTTATTTATGCATCATTGGAAAAAGTGATTTCGAGCATTTTATTGAGAAGAACCCTAAAATCGCCCTTAAATTTATTAACATTCTTTCTAATCGCCTAAAAGAAGTTTATAGTTTCAGTGAAAAAATAGCCCTTAGTGATGTGAAGCATCGTCTATTGTATTTATTTCTAAAATTAAGCGGAGAGTCCGGAAAAAGAAAAAAGGAATGGCAAACGATTAATATGAAGCTTACGCACGCAGATGTTGCTAATATGATTGGCTCAACAAGAGAAACAACTAGTGCAATTTTAAGCCAGCTAAAAAAAGAAGGCTTACTGAAAAAAGGATTAAAATTCTCCGTTAACGCTGAAAAAGCAGAAGAGATATTAGATGAAATGTAATTGAGATTTATCTCATACTGCCCTAAATCCCTATACCTCCTTCAACGTATAGAAATACCTGGTGGTCACCAGGTCCAATTCGAAAAGCAAATAACAAATAGTGAATTTCATTTTCGATAAAAAATGCGAAGTAATGTGCTATGTTTGGTGGTTGGACAACCGTTCCGGAAATCCACTTCGCTTTCCGCGGGCTCACGATGAGCCTCCTCGATCGCAAAGACCGCTCACTGCGGGGTCTCATCGTCTTCGCTGTTCCCGCAGGAGTCTACGTGGATTTCCTTCACTAGGGTTGAGCTTAACAATTTCAATTTATTTGATTGTTTATATCACACAGGCAGCCAGCAATTTATGGAAGTTGTTTGGAGCGGAGGACCGTTGACTCCTGCGGGACCAGCACGAGTCTGAAGACCCCGCAGGAAGTGGTTTTCTTCCGAGGAGGCTGAGGCCGTGCCCGAGGAAAGCAACGGTCCGCAGCGGAAAACAACCCAGCACATACGTCGCAGTCTATCTAAACTACGTGTCTTTCATATAGTACATTTAACTAACCTTTTTAAAACAAGAGGAGCAAATTTTACATATTCTTAGCTTTTACTACTTAATGGACTTTTTCATCTAAACTTTTGGATATATTTTTTAGTAAGTTTTGGGATAAAACCGCTAAACAGTTTTTCTCTCCAGTACAAATCCGCTGTTTGTTGGATCGCTGCTGAGTGGTTGGGGTATGGGTAAATCATCTGCGAAAGATCGCCAATCTTATGGCCCTGTTTCATTGCAAAAATTACAGTTTGCATCCAATCGCCCGCACCTTTACCAATGGCATGTGCTCCTACTATTTTTCCTTTTGTATCTGTGATAATTTTAACAGTTCCATTCGTTGCGTGATCCGCTACAAAGCGATCCACTTCTCCAAGGGGAACTTCATATGTTGAAATAACATCCATATTTTTTTTTGCTTCGCTTTCTGTAAAACCAATATGGAAAATTTCAGGATCTGTATAGATAATCCATGGAATTTGATTATAGTCGATTTTTTTTGGAATACCTAGAACAGCATTTTGTACAACTACTTTCCCCTCTTCTCCAGCCATATGCGTAAATAGAAATTTTCCATTGACGTCTCCTATCGCATAGATGTGGGAAACGTTTGTTTGCAATTTTTCATTCGTTAAAATGAAACCCGATTTGTTTTTCTTAATTCCTGCTTTCTCTAGATGAAGCTGTGAACTATTAGGAATACGTCCAGTGGCTACTAAAATTTCATCGAAAGCCAATTTTGTTATTTCTCCGTACTTTTCAAGAGAAACGATTTTTTCTCCATTCTTCTGTCTGATTTCTTTAGCTTCTGTTTGGAACATAATGTCTAACTCATTTCCTAGTGACTCCAAAGCAATCTTCTGTATACTTTCATCCTCATTGTCTAATAAGGTTCCACTTCTTTCTGCAACTGTCACTTGTGAACCTAATCGTGCCATAGCTTGAGAGAGCTCTAATCCAACTGCTCCGGCACCAATAACGAGTATTCTTTTGGGAAGTATTTCCTGGCTGAAAATATCTTCATTTGTCCAATAACCTACTTCCCTCAGCCCATTAATTGGCGGGACAAACGGACGGGACCCTGTCGCGATAACGATTCTTTTTCCGAATATCTCTTCACCATTGATTTTTACCGTATGGTCAGAGGTAAACCGACCTGGACCTTTATATAAATCAATACCCATGTTGGTGAAGTGCTCGTCACTATCATGCTCCTGAATCGCCTTTATGGACTCCCTGACACGTTGGTTAACAAGTTTTAAACTGACCTCGCCGGCGACTTCCAGACCTAGTCTACTAGCCTGTTCCTTTGCCAAGTAGACTTCCTTCGCGGCCTGAATAAATGCTTTCGAGGGGACACATCCAACATGAAGGCAATCGCCTCCAAGAAAGGTTTCTTTTTCAATTAATGCAACTTTTGCACCTAACGAACTCGCTCCGGATGCAACCGTCAGCCCCCCGGATCCACCTCCAATGATTACAATATCATAGTTCATCATGGTTATTATCTCCCCTTTCTGATAAGATTCGTCTGGCTTCCATCAAACGCTGTATAGCGGTATACATTTCAATGATGAAGAATATGAGCGTAACAATAGTCAAATACGGGGTTAGAATGATCATAAGTGAAAATAGGATGAACCCTTCCGTTCGCTCTGCTAGCCCAGCCTGGTAATAAAATGATTTGATTCCCTGTTTTTCGGTTACAGCACCAACCGTTAAAAAGATGGTCATGGACAATATAATGGACAAACTTAGTAACAAAAGAGCCCATTGTGAATCAGGAAAGGCAAATGCCAATCCGATAATGACACTTATCTCGACAACACGGTCGAACGTTATATCAAGTACTGTTCCCCAATGCGACGGCTTGGTTAAACGAGCCATTGTTCCGTCAACAGCGTCTAGATAACCTGAAAGCCACAGGACGATAACAGCTAAAATCGGCAGTTGAAAATAGGCAAGCACACCAGTTGTTATTCCAATGATAAATGCAATCCATGTTACTTGGTTAGCTGTTAGACCTACCTTTAGTAAAAGCTTGGCTGTATTCTCAATCGTTGGTTGTACATATTTACGTGCGTGTGTATCAAGCATAGTTAGTACCTCACTTTTTTTCTTGCAGATATAAAAATCGTTTAATCCGCTTTCGAAACAAAACAGGAAGGATTACTGTCACCCCGAAAATGAGCAAGGCCAAAATAAATTTCCCCATATTATCTGATACAGGACTTGCTCCCAAAAAGTTATAAGCAAATGTTCCAGGAATAATTCCTATTATGGTAGCACTCATGAAGTGACTCGTTTTAACTTTTGATAAACCCGCACCGTAACTTATTAAATCAAAATGAAACAAGGGAATAAGTCTAAGCAACAAAACCACTGAAAATCCATTATTCTCTAAAGCATTTTGTAGCTTTTCCGTTTTATGTCCCCACTTTTCTTCAATTTTTCTACCTCCCACTTTTCGAGCAAACAAAAAGGAAAGATAAGCACCAATTGATGCTCCTATTATCGTTAAAAGAGTACCATAAATGGGGCCAAAGGTAAGTCCCCCAGCAAAGGATAAAATCGAGGCAGGAAAAAGGACAAAAGGACGTACAGAATAAAGGAAAACATATATGAATGGCGCAATTGCTCCAACAGATAAGATCCAACGTCGTATAGCATCAGGGTCAATATCTAAGACTGTTTGATTTAAATAGAAAAGAAACCCCAATGTAATAAGAAATCCAAGAAGCTTAAGCACCATTTTTGTTGCCATAATATTACCCACACTTTCTTTTAACAATCGTCTACCTCTTACTCAAAATGCAAAAAGACACGTTTCCCCAATTCAAATTTCTTATCTGCTTTAATTGTCAGTATATCCTCCGGTAAGCAAACCACGATGTGATGTGCCCCGTCTTTGTAATATGTTTCGATAACGTCTGCCTCCAATGTTTCTAGTCCCTTACTAGGTCCTGTTTCTGAGATAATAAATTTATTAGCTGGAATGAAGTGATTATTCAGCCAGATTCCAGCTTGCAAAAAAGCAGTTACAAAACGGTTCACAGGTGATTTATAAAGCTCTTCTGAGGTTGAAACCTGCTGAATCAGCCCTTCCCCCATAACAGCAACGCGATCCCCAATGGCCATCGCTTCTTCCAAATCATGCGTAACGAATAAAGTCGTCATTCCTTCGTCGTTTAATAATTGTTTCATCCACCTTCTTGTTCCCTTTCTCAGCTCTGCATCAAGATTTGAAAACGGCTCATCCAAAAGAAGAACTTTTGGCTTTACTATAAGCGAACGAGCCAGGGCAATCCGTTGCTTTTGACCACCGGAAACCTCGTGCGGATAACGTCCTCCAAGGCCTTCTAACCCTACTTTTCCAAGCATGTTTTTACTCATTTCAAGACGTTGTTTCTTTTTTACTTTTGTCATTTTTAAACCAAAGGAAATATTTTCCAATAAATTCATGTGTGGAAATAATAAAGACTCCTGAAACATATAGACAACGGGGCGTTGTTGAGGGGAAATATGCTCGATTGTTTGACGATCTATGATAATACCACCTGAATCAGGTTCAACCAGCCCGGCTATCATCCGTAATAGAGTTGATTTACCAGTTCCAGAAGGCCCAACAATGGAGACAATCTCGCCTTTTTTAACCGTTAATGAAACATTTACAACAAGTTGTTGATTATATTTTTTGGATAACCTTTTTAGATCAATGTAAGTAGAAGTCATGCTATCACCTTATTCGATATGAAATAATTAATCGTAGAAACCCTTCAATTACCAGCCATATAATAACGGGAATAATTGCAAATAAAACGGAAAAACTTGCAATAATCGCATCATCAGCTGACTGAAAAAATGGAAAATATAGTAGTGCTAACGTGATTACACTCCCACCACCTATAAATATCGTCAACAAATATTGACCTAATGAAATCGCGGTGACTAAAAAAACGGCGCTGCGAATACTTGGCATAAGTTGTGGCAAATAGATGGAAAACAATACATTAAAGGCTGGTGCTCCAAGAGAAACGGCTAATTCCTCCTGTTTCTTGCCAATCCTTTCAAACCCGGATCTAAGAATTTTTATCGTATAAGGTAAAGTTGGAAGTAAATGAACAATCACGACACCTGTCCACTGGTTCGCAAGTCCCAATCTGATAAAGATAATATGAATTCCCATTGCTACCGCTAGTGTTGGGATTAATATTGGCGATAAAAGAATCGTTTCCGTTATACTTTTCCCTTTAAACTCATAATGAGCGAGTCCCTTTGCAGCAGGTATCCCGATTAGAAAATTTAGCAGTAAGACAAGAAAACTAATCCCGATTGATGTAAAAGCCGCTTCCCAAAGCTGTGGCTCATGACTCAATAGTACATTCCACGCTCTTGTAGTGAAATTATCTGGCCATATGTCTCCAAACCTCCACCGGCCAGCAAAGCTTGTTACTATAACAAGAGAAGCCGGAATAAGTGTCATCAACGCGATAATTAGAAACCCTACTTTGGAAACCCGTGTCGAATCTACATTTCTGAACCCATCCCCATGTGTCTGATTCAGATGAATCCTACTCTTTCTAGTTAGCATCAATGTAATCCAAATAAATAATAAAATTGTCACTGTCGTTACCATCATTACTGCAAACGCATAGGGCTGCTTTGTCCAATCTGAGCTGAAAAACCAGTCATAACTTAAAACCGAAACCATTTTCGGATATGTAGTGCCAAGCAAAGCCGGAACCTCGTATGCGGTAAATACAAACGCAAAAATGATAAAAAAGGTTTCTAGTAGTACTGGAAATACATATGGCCATTCCACATGCCTGAATACAGACCAGTTCTTTCCACCTAATGTATAAACGAGCTCGCGTGCAGGGTGAGAGAGTTGCTCATACACCGGTAGCAGCATAAGAATAACGAATGGAGTCTCTTTCCAAATGTAGGTCAAAATAATACCTATCCCAAGATCCTCTTTAAACAGAATAGGAAAATCAGTCGGCTCGCTGATTAATCCGAAAAAGCTCAATAAAGAAGATAGATACCCTGTTTGTGTAAATAACAGGAACAACATATAACTCCAAACAAAATGAGGGAATAGCATTGGCAGCCAAGCTATAACCCTTGGAAAAGTTCGCTTTAACAAAGGATATGTTACTCTGACAAGAACAAGGCCAATAACTACAGATGAACATGTCGCAATTAATGTTATCCGAAGACTATATAAAAACGAATCAAGAAATCCACTTTTCTGAAAAATGTCTTGATAAACCCTGAGACTTGGTGATTGATTATAGTTAATACTTTCTAGAAATGAACTTATTACGCCAAAGCCTACCATACAACCGACTACCAGTAATGCAGGCGCAACCATAACATAAGATTTATTTTTCCTGTACCACTTCATTCACCCAATTCTCCTTCAGCCACGTTACATATCTTGCATCTACTTCAGGTGAAAAATGTTTCTTTAACTTTTCAGC
This sequence comes from Virgibacillus carmonensis, assembly GCF_057836705.1. Classification (NCBI taxonomy): domain Bacteria; kingdom Bacillati; phylum Bacillota; class Bacilli; order Caryophanales; family Bacillaceae; genus Virgibacillus; species Virgibacillus carmonensis. The sequence continues at coordinate 46,526 of NZ_JBYQFJ010000020.1, forward strand.
TGATAAAACCGAATCCCCTCGTTTAATAGATTCTAGTCTCTGTTGGTCTTTCTCCGATAAGGCAGCCGGATCCAATGACATGTTTTCTCCCCAATAAGTTGGCTCAAGCTTTTTCAATTGAGCATCAGGTGAAAGTAAAAAGTTTATTGCAGTCATAGCACCCCCTTTATTCGGGCTGTTAAATGGTATACTTAAGAAATGCGTATTTCCAATAGATCCAGAATCTAATATAAATGTTTTTGTTGTCTCAGGAAAAATCCCTTTTTCTGTTAAACTTTCTGCGCGCGCCTCATTGTAACCCATCGTCATATATACTTCCCCTTGACTATAAAGGCGATCAAGCTCAGTTAGATCATTCGGATAGGTCTTTCCCTTCCGCCATAAATAAGGTTCGATTTCATTTAAGTATCCCCACATTTTCGCACTGTTTTTTGCAGCAAACTGTTCATCGTACCCTTTTTCTAATATCGTTTGTACATCCCCAACAGATTCATAAAATAACTGACGTAAAAACGCATTTCCAGTAAAGTCCGATGGGTCAGGATAAGTAAATTTGCCTGGATTCTTTTTCATCCACTGTTTTAACTCTTCATATGTTTTAGGCGGGTTTGGTACTTTAGCTTCATTATATTGATAAACAAATTGCACCTTTCCCCATGGTGCTTCCATCCCATCTACAGGTGTTCCGAAGTCGTACTGTACGTCTAATGCCTCAGTATCTACATACTTTTTGACATTTGGTAACTCATTTGAAAAAGGACCGAACAGTAAGTCATTTTTTTTTGCATTTTTGAAGTTTTCACCATTAATCCAAATGATGTCCATATTTCCTTCACCTTGACCAGCTTTCTTTTCATTGTTTAATTTTTTTAGAAATTCCGGTGCATCCATTGGAACACGCTCTAAATTGATTCCAAATTGTTTTTTCAGACGTGGAGCGACCCATTCATCCATATACTGGTTAATTCCTTCGTCACCGCCCCACATGTATATTCTAACTGTTGTTCCCTCTGCGGCTTTTTCTATTTGTGACCAATCTTTGCTCATAATTTCTTTAGTAGCTTGTGTAGAATCAGCTTTGTTCGCACAAGCGCTTACAATGAATAAAAACAATATACTTATAACAATTACCCAAATTCTATTCATCCCACACTCACCTTTGTCGTTATAATGATTTAATTATAATGAACATTTGTAACCAGTTTCTGTAATCCATCTTACACTTATTAATCTTTATTTAAATAGTTTCTTTGTACCCGCTTACCTATTATATACAAGGCCACAAAAGCCATTATAAAAAACAGCAGCCTAATTGGATGTTCCTTTATGTTAACGAGATCGTGACCAACTACGCTGTATAAAATAGTACCTGGAATCATTCCAATCCCAGTCGCAAGAAGAAAGTGACTTGTTTTCATTCGGACAAGCCCTGCTGCATAACTAACAAAATCAAACGATATAACTGGAATTAGACGAGCAATCAAGACAATAAGAAAGCCATGTTTGCCATTTAAATCCTCCAGTTTCCGGTACACTTTCTTTTCCTTCTTACCATTTGCCAATAACTTTGTCCCGAGTAATTTAGCGAGATAAAATGATACGATAGCCCCTAACATGGCACCTATCCAGGAAACTAGAGACCCGAAGTATATCCCAAAAATAATGCCATTAGCTCCAGTAATTAAAAAAGAAGGTAGTGGAGCTAATAACGATTGAAAAACCATTAATAAAATACTAATGATCGGTGATAGAATACCCCACCCTCTTATCCAATCCACCAATGAATTGATATTTCCACTAGATAATAAAACCATTACCGTTTTTAATGAATCAAGAATTGGGGTAAATAAAATAGTTATTATAGTAATTAGAGCAATTAGTAAAAGGATCATTAATTTCTTCAAGTGGACTTCACCTAATTCTATTGGAAATTCATTAATCTAGTACAACATTAATTATATGATAAAGATACCCTGTTCCGCTGTAAGACACATTACATCTTTCTATATCCAACTTCCAATTTCAGATATTCTTTACTTTTCGATATAAAAACACCCCTTTTGATAATCATATCCAAAGGGGGAGAACCTAACATTTTTTATAACCACTGAGGCTTTATTCAAGGCATATTATTGTCTCCGTTTCATATTCATCTACTATTATATCGATATAAAATTATATGATTCTTCTGCTATTTCTTTGTTGGAATTTTTATAACCATTAATGGTGTAGAAATTGCTAAAGAAAGTTCCTTGTTTAATTTTGGCAGCCACATTTGTTCTTTCTTCACTTGTGGAACATAAGCTGCTGCTCTTGGTAACCTTACACTCATGTGCTCACCTAAATGAAAAGCTATATGATCATTCCCACTAAATCTAACTGGTGTGACATCTAAATCAGACCATTCGGGAAATTGTTCATTTATTAATCTTATAACTAAATCGACGTTAATAGTGTGCATTTAATACCTCTTCAAGCTATCATTTATCAATTTCCTAAAAATAATAAAAGCGGCACAAATAGCACCGCTTCTGAATTTATATTATCTATAAGAGTCATGGGTTGGACTAAACAGATCTTCCTCTGTTTTTCTTACAACTGAAAAGTGTTCAACATTATAATGACCATGAAGCGTACTGTTATGATGCTTTATAATTTGTTCTGCACTTAGAACACCATCTTCCGTTGAATGTCCATCACCGACTAGTGTTACATCCAGCCCACTTATTGTCGCCGTCCTGACTGCAGTATCTATACAGTGTTGTGTTTTACAGCCCACAATAACAACGTGTTCAACTTTTTGGGATCGTAAATGATTTAGTAGACCTGTCCCATGGAAGGAGTTTGTTGCAGATTTATCGAAAATCTTTGCTTCCGCGGGTACATTGATTTCACCATGAACTTGGAATCCCGCGCCTTTACCTTTAGCAACATCGAGATCTCTTACAAACACAGCTGGAATATCGGCTTCTTTTGCTTTTTCAATCACTTTATTGATATTCCTGATAAGCTGCTCCTTATTAAAAACAGCACTTTCCTCTTGGTTTCCCTCAATTAATTCTTGTTGAGCATCAATGATTAATAATGTTTGATTCAAATGATTTTCCCCTTTCAAATGTCGGGAAGCGCTATACAGTTTAATTAGTTAGACGTTATCCCCTTTTGTTTGTCATACTATCTATCCCCTAAATCAGGATTGACTACATCAGCGTTTATAATTTTTAGATAATTTAATATTAACACATTTATTTTATTAAAACTCCTTTTAAATTTAAAAATTATTTGGGGATAAACTTATTCCACAAAAATCCCTTTAACAGAACACTCCAATGTTACTTATTAGGTTTTATATTTTATTCTTTTTCCATACATTTATATTCCCAACTACTTTAAATCCAACCGATTCGTAAAGGTTATTGGGAGCTGGATATTCTTCTGGCATAGCAGTGAATACAGTGGCTTTATCTGCACCTAAATCTTTAGCGACATTTAACTCATGTAATAGTAATGCTTTACTAATGCCTCTTCTCCTATAATCGTGGGAACAGGATACTGCTTCGATAGTAACCAATTTGTTCTTTTCATCATATCTTCCACTACATAAAGCTACTACCTTTCTATCCGGACCAATAACTACTAAGTCTAACTCTTTTCTATAGGTTGATGTTTTATAAAAGTTTTGAAAAATATTGTTATTGAATAAAATTCCATAACATAGCTTATAAGCCTTATACACTTCATCATGCTCCCTAAGATTTGGAACTGACTCTATGTAAAATTCTTCAGGCAAATCAATGCGGCTTACTGTATTATTAAAATCAAAGTCCCTTCTAACCCAGTATTCCTCTGACTTGTTATACCCTCTGTTCAATAAGACACTTTCGTAGTCGATGTCTTTGTTATAAACACTCCATTCAACCTCGTTATCAGCATAAAATTCTTCTCCAACTTTAACAACCTCATCAAAGATAAATCTGTAATCTGCCGCTATACAAAAGGTATCCTCTTCAAGTATTCCAACTAATTTATCACCATCAGACCAAAGAAAAACTTTATCTAACGCCTCATCTATGCTCTTAACAGGCTCCTCTAATCCGCATGATAATGCACACTGAAATTCAAATAGAGATAAATTATCATCAAACCTTGTCCCATAAGATTCATAACTTTTCTCTAAGAATGTACATATTCTTTTATAATCATTTTTATCTTTGTATCTTCTATATGTTAAGGCCATTTTTTAAACATCAACTTTCAAAATTTACTTTTATTATCTAAAATCCTCTAAAAAAATAAGAACCCAAACTTTTATAAGTTGGGTTCTTTTGATGTTTGTTTAAGATTATTTTTGTATCTGAAAATTTTTAAGCTTTTTTCCAATATCCTATTCCACCGTAACGCTCTTAGCCAAATTCCGTGGCTTATCAACATCACAGTCACGGTGCAATGCAGCATAATAAGCTAATAGCTGTAATGGAACTACAGATGCAAGTGGTGTTAGTAATTCATGAACGTGTGGTAATACAAATGCATCATCATCTTGTTCAAGACCACGCATGCTTACGACCATTGCGTTTGCGCCACGTGATACTACTTCCTGTACGTTACTGCGAATTGGATAGTTCACGTCTTCTTGTGTTGCAAGCGCGATTACTGGAGTGCCTTCTTCAATCAATGCAATGGTTCCGTGCTTTAATTCGCCGCCAGCAAATCCTTCTGCCTGAATATAGGAGATCTCTTTAAGCTTTAAAGATCCTTCTAAACAAACATAGTAGTCACTGCTGCGACCAATGAAGAACGCATTGCGTGTAGTTGCTAAATAGTTTTTAGCAAGCTCCTCGATTGTTTCTTTCTGGTCTGTCAGAACTTCCATTGCGTTTGCAGCAATCGCAAGCTCCTGCATTGGGTCAAAGTCGAGCGGGAGACCTTTTGCTCTTGCTGAATCGACTGCCAATATTGCAAGTACAGCAATTTGCGCTGTGTATGCTTTGGTTGATGCAACTGCAATTTCTGGTCCTGCATATAAGTTTAATGTGTAATTTGCTTCACGAGAAAGGGTCGATCCTGGCACGTTTGTGATGGTAAGTGCTGGGTATCCCTTTTCTTTAATTCTTACTAATACCGATCTACTGTCTGCTGTCTCACCACTTTGTGAGATAAACACAAACAATGGTTTTTCGGACAGTAATGGCATGTTATAGGAAAATTCACTTGCTACGTGAACTTCAACTGGAATGTTCGCTATTTTTTCAATGAAATGCTTTCCAACTAATCCTGCATGATAACTTGTGCCACATGCAATGATATAAACTCGATCACATGCTTGCATTGCTGCGCGTACATCTTCATCAAGCTTCAGTTCGTTGTTTTCATCTTGATATTCTTTGATGATTCTGCGCATCACAAATGGTTGTTCATCGATTTCCTTCAGCATAAAGTGTGGGTACGTACCTTTTTCGGTATCACTTACATCAATTTGCGCTGTGAAAGGTTTACGAATAACAGCAGTTCCATCAAGCTTTTGAATTTCAACAAAGTTGCGGTTAACAAGGACAACTTCTTTGTCATGAATTTCTAAATACTGGTCAGTCGCCTTTAGTGTTGCCATTGCATCACTTGCGATAACATTGAATCCATCGCCTAAACCAATCAATAATGGGCTCTTATTTTTTGCCACATAGATTGTATCTTGATCCTCACGATCGATTAAACCAAGGGCATATGAACCTTTTAGAAGACTTACGGTTTGGCGAAATGCCTCAGCAGTATCTTCATGTTCTTCAAAAAGCTTCTCCATTAATTGTACGATGACTTCTGTATCTGTTTCACTGACAAAATTAACATCTTGTAAATGACTCTTTTTTAAGTCCTGGTAGTTTTCGATAACTCCATTATGAACGATTGTAAAACGACCTGAAGTGCTTTGGTGTGGATGAGCATTCTCAACACTTGGCACGCCATGGGTTGCCCAGCGTGTGTGGCCAATTCCCATCGTGGCATGTGTTGACGCGTCTACACGATCTTGAAGCGCTGCAATACGTCCTTTCACTTTAAAAATACTCATTCCGGCGTCGTTTAAAACAGCAATTCCAGCGGAGTCATAGCCGCGATATTCCAATTTTTCAAGTCCATTTAATAAAATTTCCTTTGTATCGTTTTGTCCGATATAGCCTACAATTCCACACATAATGTGTATCCTCCTTGTACGGAAGGGGCAGACAAACGGCCTGTATATATAGCATAACGGGGCGTTTTACTGCCCCTTTCTCGTGGTTGTTTAATTGGTTTCATCTTGCCTTATTCAATTGGCCAACAAGTTGCCTCATTGTTTTATGAATAAAGTATCACGATTGAGATGTGCAATCGGGAGGTATCCGCCGAAAAAATCGATAATCCTCCTCCTCGTCAACTATTCATTGTTAAGTCGTCTCTGTGAATAGTTCAGGCGCTTTTGGTGCTGTTATACCTTACGATGCTCCTTTCTATTTTTGACTAAATGGTTCCATGTGACTATTTTCATCCAATCACAATACACTATATTCTAACCGATAATCAATTGTTTGGTCAATGGTTATTTAGTGGATGGTGTTATAAGTGTATGTTGGTTCAAAAAATATGTTAAGGTCAATTGTTATTTTAACTTTTGTTTCAAAAATGTAAAGAGATAAAAGGCAGGTTTACCAAAAAATGGTCAACCTGCTCTTACTAGTTATCCTCGATGCTTCTCCAAAAAATCAATCATTCGTGTATAAGTATTGATTTCATTTTCTTTTTTCCTAAATCCATGTCCTTCATCCTCAAGCACCATGTATTCCACTTCACGACCTTTTTCTTGAAGCTTAGCCACGATTTGATCTGATTCTGCTTTTACAACACGAGGATCCTTAGCACCTTGAATCACGAGCATAGGCTTTGTCATGGTATCCAAATAAGTTACTGGTGAATCCCGTACAAAACGTTCTTTGTCGCGTTCAGGATCACCAACCCATCGCTCCATTATTGGTTTCCAATGTGGAGGAACGGAATTTACGAACGTGAATAAATCGGATGGTCCAAAAATGTCGATGCACGCTTTGAAGTATTCTGGATGACGACCATGAAGCAATAGTGTCATATATCCACCATAACTACCACCAACAAGGAATAGTTTATCTCGATCCGTAATACCTTTTTCAAACAGCCATTCAATTCCTGCTACACAATCGAGTCGTGGTCCCTCCCCCCAGTCTTTCTCCACCATTTTTACGAACGATGAACCATAGCCAGTACTACCTCGGAAGTTCGGAGCAAAAACACTGTATCCGCGGTTTAAGAAGCATTGGAACATAGAACGAAACGTTTTTCGTTCTGCAGCTTGCGGTCCACCATGAGGCCAGAAAATGGTATGCCCATTATCAAGATCTGGACTCGCTTTAAATAATAATGCCTCAATTTCCATGTCATCAAATGACGGATAGGTTACTACGTCCGGCTCAATCATTTCTTTTTCGCTAACACCTAATACTGTGTTATTCGTTAGCCGTTTCCATTCCAAACTGTCATTCAATTGATAAATATTAGGCGGAACTGTAGCACTTATACCAAGTGCATACAGGGAACCAGATATTGCAACATGAAGTTGATTAATGACATCAACTGGCAGGCTTAATTTTTCTACATGGTCTTTTGTTAAATCATATCGATACAGATTATCCTGCACTCCATTTTCAGCAAGGATATAAAGTGTTTGCTGTTCTTTATTAAACTTCAACGTTTTTACGCTTTCATTGTCGAGTGTTACAACAGATGAAAATTGCTTTGTCGTTAGATTGAATTTTGCTACATAGCTATATTCACTATCATAGTCAGTAGCAAAATAGACGGTAGAATCATCCACAAAAATAGAATCAAATGTTACATGAATTTTTTCCGGATCTGGTGTTAGGCTATACTCCCGCCCCTCATCTTTAACAAATCCTGTCACATACGTATTGGCAAACGAAACATGGTATACAAATGCTTTTTCATTATCTGACACAGCTGCTAGTTCTGTAAGGCCGTCTTTTCCTTTATGAATAATCTTGTCAGAATCATCCTTCAGATTGCGCACGCGGGTATTTAAAAAGGATCCATTGCCTTCAGATGTCATGTAATAAATACGTGTTCCATCATCACTTAGATGTGCAAGGAAAAATTTGTCCTCGGCACTTCCGGTTATAAGTGGTAATGGCAATCCACCCTTTGCAGGCAATGCATATATTTGGTGGTTCTCATCACCATCCTGGTCAAACCCTGATAGTACATAGCGGTTATTAGCATCAATTTGAATGAAGCTACTCAACTGTTCCTGATGCGCAAAGAGATACGGAAATGTATCTGGTAAATCCATTGCCCACAAATTCATTTTGCCATTTAGGTTTGCATTAAAAATGAGACGCTGTTCATCCTTACTTACTGCAAAATTAGTGATTGCGTAAGTACGAAAAAACTGCTCTACGGTTGGTTTCGGAAATGGTATCATCATAGTCCCCCTGATTTGTATTCTATGAAAGTTCTAAGATGTTTGAATTATTACTTATTAGTATAGCTTATTTTTATTCATTTCGATAGAGTATATGTCACCAGACAACTTTTTCCCGACATCAAAATTATACCAATTTCCCATCCTTAATCGTGATGACACGGTCACATAAATGCAGGATACGCTCATCATGTGTCACCATGATTCCGGATTTATTACGAGTTTTAATTTCATTCGCCAGCATTTTAACTACTTCTAATCCACGTTTCGAGTCTAAGCTTGCTGTAGGTTCATCCGCAAAGATAATACTCGGATCATTCATAAGCGCACGAGCTATAGCAACTCGTTGTCTTTGCCCACCTGAAAGCTCATTTGGAAAATGATCAAGTCGCTCAGAAAGCCCAAAATGTTCAAGTAAATCCTTCGTCCGTTTTTCCGTTGCCTTTTTACTAAGACCACCTAGTTTACCGATTAACCCTAGCTGATCTTTAATTTTTAAATAAGGAATAAGATTTGCTGATTGAAAAATAAATCCTAGCTTATCAAGACGCAATTGTGTAACTTTTTTCGCTGATAAGGATGATAGATCATTATCAGCTATACGTATCTGCCCACTAGTCGGTGTGAGCAATGCTCCGGCAAGTGATAGCAACGTACTTTTCCCTGAACCCGATGGACCCACAATCGCTACGAATTCCCCCTCTTCAATCCCGAATGAAGCCTGGTCAATTGCTTTAAATTCTTTAGGTCCGTCATGATAGATCTTCGTGACATTGTCCATTTCTAGTGTTTTCATTAATTAGCCCCTCCTTCAATTGCCTGGATTGGATCAACCTTTACAATTTGAATGAGCGATAATAATGATCCAAGAACCGTAACAACTAGCAATACGGTAGAAAATTGCAGCATGTTCGTGATATTCAACAGGAATGGTAAATCATTTGGAAACATTGTTTCAGCAGCGTATGTTAAACCCATAGCAATACCAATACAAATCACTGACATTAACACCACCTGTGAAATCACATTTCGAATTAAATACGATGTTTTTGTTCCAAGTGCTTTCAATACGCCAAATTGATCAGTTTTTTGTAATGTTAATACATAGAAAAACACAGCTAATACAAACGTGCCAATTACAAACAAGAAAATAATCATCATAGTAAGAGAGGATTGTTCTTGTGAGTATCCTGGAATCCCTTTTAATAGTTCATCCTTTGTCAAAATATCAAAGTCACTAGAGAGCTCATTCTTTACCAAATCAATCTTACCCTTTTCCACTTGAAGTGCAACTGCACTAATTTTCCCATTAGATGCTCCTAGTGCACCACTTCCTATATATGCGACTGGTGTGTGACTAAACCGTGACTTTTCAGTAAATCCAACTACCGTAAAGATTTGATCAGAACCATCTAATTGCAGGTCATCGCCAAGCTGTACACCTTCCTGTTTCATAGAATCGTCCAAAATTAACTCTGCTTCACCAGAGGCCGAAAACGTCTCCCCGCTACTTACCTCAGGAATTAACATGCTATCTTTATCGGTCGTAAATAATGCAACATCTACTTTCTTATCCGAGCCTTCTTTAGTTGCACTCGTCATGTTTACTGAAAGTGCTACGGCCGCTTCAACACCTTCTGTTCCTTGAATGGTTTCCAATTTACTTGCGGGGAACAGCGAACGGGTAACCTTATGTTCAACGTCCTTTTCTAAAACGATGTAATCCGTTTGTAAATTTTGAACTGCAGAAGCATTATCTGAGGATAGACCATTTGCCAATCCCGAGATGATAAAAATCAACATAGCGATTAGCACCATAATGACGCCGATTAATATATACCTAAACTTTGCATGAATTAATTCTCTTATCGCTAAAAACATAAAAATCGTTCCCTCCTAATCTCACATTACTTATAGCTTACATAAGTAATGTGAATAGAAGATGAACGATTGATTACTTTTTTGGTAGGAAGACATGAAAGGTTGAACCTTTGCCCATTTCGCTTTCTACCTCTATGGTTCCTTGATGAATTTCGATTATTTTCTTCACAATCGCAAGACCAAGACCAGTACTTGCTTCACTTCTTGTTCTCGCTTTATCCCCTTTGTAAAAACGATCAAAAATCTGCGCTACATCCGTCTCCGTCATTCCGATGCCAGTGTCACAGATAGATGCATGCAAACCGCTTTTATCCTCTTTCGTTGTAATGGATATAGCCCCCCCATTATTTGTATAGCGGATCGCATTTGTCATTAAGTTCATCCAGATTTGTTGGATTAAATCGGTTGAACCTATAATTTCACCTGCCTGTAAATGTAAAGCGATACTTAGGTTTTTCTCCTGCCATTGCCACTCTGTCGTTGATACAACATCTCTAATTTGATCATCGATAGAAACTGGAAATGCCATGTTACCACTGTCATCGTGATCAAGCATCGATAAGGTAAGTAACTGTTTTCCTAACATGGATAAACGTTTACTTTCTTTTTCAATAATAGTTAGATAGTGACGTCGCTCATCTGCTGTCATTTCTTCATCTCTAACCAATTCAGTGAAGCCTTGTATCGAAGTCAACGGTGACTGAATTTCGTGGGAAACATTGGAAACAAATTCTTGTCGTTTCGCTTCCGTTTGCTTTAGGCTATTACTCATCTTAGAAAAATCCTGTGCCAGCCGGCCAATTTCATCCTTACGATTAACATTCAATTTTACATGGTAGTTCCCAGCAGCGATCTTTTTTGTTGCACCGGTTAACCGTTTAATTGGTTTTACAATATAGCTTGTACTAATTAATACTAATAAAAATGAAAAGATTAGTGCCAAAGTAAGCAAAACTGCAAGAAAAAATCGCATTTCACCAAATTGCTGTGCAGTATTTGGTCGTACAAATAAAGCATAATTTTCCCCGTTAACTTCCATAGGAACACCAATTGTATTTTTCAATTCATTATCAAAAAATCCCGTCACAAAGGGTCTCCATGGATACTGCTCAACCCCATGATAGACCTCGCCCTCCAATACACGTTCAATGCTAATCGAATCTAAATTATTTTTCCGAAAGGATTCCCCATAAACCTGTCCATCTCGATCCTCGTCCACTAAATAAAATTTATAGCCTAGATCGGCCATTTCTTTTAGATAGGTTGCAATACCTTGTTTGTTAGTCGTTTTATAAATATCTACAATGTTTTCACTGATATGTGTGACTTTCGCATCATTCTTTGGTTTTAAATAATGCTGATAATAAATATTCGATGCGAAGAAGGCAATAATAGAACTCGCAATCATAATTAACATTGTCACGACGATTATGCGTACATAAAGGGTTCGCATAGTTATTCCTCCAAACATGCTTCGTTTTGTTGCACACTAAACTATATTTAGGAACAAATTGTTACACTTGCTCAAGCTTATAGCCAACCCCACGTATTGTTTTAATAACAAAATCATGATTATTTTCAGAAAAACGCTCTCGCAAGCGTTTAATATGTACGTCAACCGTCCGATCATTACCAGTAAAGTCGTTTCCCCAAACTAACTCAATTAATCGGCCCCTTGTGAAAATTTGATTTGGATAGTTAGCTAGCTGTACAAGTAACTCAAACTCTTTTAATGGCAAAATAACCGTTTTACCATTAATCCTCACTTCATAGCTTTTTCGATCGATGATTGTTTTTCCTAGATGAATGATTTGCTCATTCATTAATTGGAACCTTCTAAGCAAGGCTTTGATCCGGAATAAAACTTCCTTCGGCTCAAAAGGCTTTACGATGTAATCATCTGTTCCAGCTGTGAAAGCTTTCTCCTTATCAATCAGCTCACCCTTGGCTGTTAACATAACGACTGGAATATCATAATATGAACGAATTTCTTTACAAAGTTCATAACCATTCACTTGTGGCATCATAATGTCTACCACGGCAAGATGAATGTTCTGTATTTCTAAAAGTTCTAATGCGGCTTGTCCGTCCCCGGCTTCAACTGTGCGATAGCCTTCTTTTTGCAAATAAAAGCGAAGCAATTCTCTGATATGTGGATCATCATCAACAAGTAAGATAGAAATCATTTAGATAATCACTCCCGGGCATATTTGACTTAATAATATCATAGTATAGATTGTGGGGTGTAAGAACGTTAGGCTCGGACTTTATATCTGGCTGCAACCGATCGTACCTCCTCCGCGACAGACTGTAATCCATAAATGATGACAATAAAAAAACTGCCCCCACTAGGAGAGCAGTATTCAACACGGATTATTTCATTCCTAATAATTCATCAATTGCAGCAACAACGCGGTCTGCATACCGTTCACAATCCGCTTTTGTTGGTGCTTCAACCATCACGCGGACTAGTGGTTCAGTACCTGATGGACGGACAAGCACACGTCCCTCACCAGCCATTTCTCTCTCCACTTCATCAATCGCTTCGGTAATTTTAGGGTTGGTTAATGCATTTTTCTTATCAGTAACCTTTACATTCTTCAGTACTTGAGGGAAGATTTCCATTTCAGCCGCTAATTCTGATAAAGGTCTTCCAGTTTCCTTCAACACATTTACGAGCTGTAATGCAGTAAGAAGACCATCACCAGTTGTAATGTAATCTAGGAAAATAATATGTCCAGATTGTTCTCCACCGAGGTTGTATCCACCTTTACGCATTTCTTCCATTACATAGCGGTCACCAACTGCTGTTTTATCGCTACGCATGCCATTGTCTTCCAGTGCTTTATAAAAACCCAAATTACTCATGACCGTTGATACCACAGTATTGTGGTGTAAGTGGCCTTTTTCATTCATATGTTTACCGCAAATATACATAATCTGATCGCCATCTACCAATTGTCCTTTTTCATCCACAGCAATTAAACGGTCACCATCACCATCAAAAGCAAGACCAATGTCAGCACCTTTTTCAAAGACGAACGACTGCAGAGTTTCTGGGTGGGTGGAACCTACTCCATCATTTATATTTAAGCCATCTGGAGAGCTTCCAATTGTATAAATATCGGCTTCAAGATCAGCAAATAAATGCGATGCTAGGCTAGAAGTTGACCCATTTGCACAGTCTAATGCAATCTGCATACCTTCGAATTCATTGTCTACTGATCCTTTTAAGAAGGAGATATACTTCTGTCCACCTTCAAAATAATCACTTACCTGTCCAACCTCTTCACCGACTGGTCGAGGAAGTAGATCTTCACTATCCATTAAAGTCTCGATTTCTTCCTCTTGATCATCGGTTAATTTAAATCCGTCTGGACCGAAAAACTTAATACCGTTATCTTCTACCGGATTGTGTGAAGCTGAAATCATAACACCCGCTTCTGCTTTTGTTGCTTTCGTCAAATAAGCAACACCCGGTGTGGAAATAACACCAAGGCGCATTACTTCAGCACCTATTGATAATAGACCAGCAACTAATGCACCTTCTAGCATAGGCCCAGAAATCCGTGTATCTCGACCAATCAATACCTTAGGTTTCCTTATGTCTTTTGTTAAAACAAATCCACCACAACGTCCGAGTTTAAATGCTAGCTCGGGTGTGAGTTCTTCGTTTGCTATTCCTCTGACACCATCTGTACCAAAATATTTACCCATGCAATACCTCTCCTTTTGTTCCCAAACTATCCGTGTATGGTTGCTAAGATTATTACAACGTATGAATTTTTAACTATTCATGGAACAACTTTACGTAATTTCAATTGTCACTTGCTCCATTTCAGCTTTAACTGTAATATTTTCTGGTCCTTTTATGATTACGGGTACCTGATGTTCTCCTTCTTCAAGTCCCTCAACATCAATAAATAATTGAACATCTTCTGCTGTTAATTCACTTAAATTTTTTTCCGCCCCCGCTACAACCACACTCATCGCGGCATCGGCTGGCGTTGAAAACAATATATCTTGTCCATCACCAAGATTTTCTACATCAATTGCGACATCATCTATTGTTCTAGTCCGTTCTAATTCTACTTTCACTTCAACTACTTCGGTGTTTGGAACGCTTGTACCATCTGGTAATGCCAGTTTTGCTTCAATTGTTTGTGATTCCGTTATATCTGACAAATTAATTTCTTCAGTTGTCACTTTATCGATGCCTTCTAAAATGGAAGTTGTTGCAAAAATTTCAATCTCATCAACATTTGCTTTAATTGATGAAAGTAAATATTCTTTAGGCAATTCACCTGTTGTCGGAACCGCTACTGGAACCATTTTACTTGGGTTCAAGAGTTCAGCTGAGACCACTACCCTCTCAGGTTCAATGTTCACATTTAATTCATTTCCCTGGCTATCGTAGACATTTACTGGTACTTCCCGACTTTCGATTGATTCATCAATGCCAGTTACATCTACAAAGACCTTTACTATACCTATTTGATCGATGAGTTTTTTTGAGCTAGTAATGGTGACAGATTTAGGTTCAACTTCTGAAGATCCTATTTCAAAGCCTTCAGCAAGTTCTTCTGTATTTAAAAAATCTACATTAACACTAAACTCTTCTGATGCCCGCTCTTCAATGACGACATCGATTTCTTTCGGTTCAATATAAACCTCTAAATTACTTGGCACATTGGAATATTCAAGATCCACTGTATGTTCGCCCGCACCTAAATCTTCCAAGTCGACATACACATCAAAGTTTTGTTGGCGAACAGCCGGGACCAATACACCTGGACTCCCTTGAAGTTGAATATTTGCATACTCAGGCACACCACTAACAACATACTTTTCCTCATCAATTTGAATATCAACTGGAAAATTTTCAATCGTTTCCAGATTATCAGACCCATCTGGAATTCTGGAATCGTTTTCCGATTGATTATCATACAAAGTCAAAGACACGAATACGTACAGCAAAATTGCAAATGCAAGAGAGATAATGCGGACAAACCATTTACTTTTAAACCAATTATCCATTCTTTTTCCCCCTCCATTTCCATGACTTTGATTCAGGGGTTTTTATCGATAATGATAAATTTTCTTTTAAAAGCTCTCGTAGTGCATTTAAATCTAAATTACGGTGCAGCTCACCATTTTTTGTACAGGATACATTACCGGTTTCTTCGGATACAATAATCGTAAGCGCGTCTGTTACTTCACTAATACCCATTGCAGCACGGTGCCTCGTGCCAAGTTCCTTCGAAATAAAAGGACTTTCTGATAACGGCAAATAACAAGCAGCAGCAACTATTTCTTCACCACGCATAATCACTGCGCCATCATGGAGTGGTGTATTTGGTGTAAAAATATTGGTTAATAATTGATGCGTTAGCTTTCCATTAATAGGAATTCCTGTTTCGGCATAATCACCAATTCCTGTTTCACGTTCTATCGTGATTAGTGCACCAATACGGCGTTTTGCCATATACCCGCAAGAATGTATAAAAGCTTCTATCGTTTGTTCTAAAATTTCCTCTTCGGATTTTGTATTTCTGGAGAAAATATTACCTCTACCAAGCTGCTCTAATGCACGTCTTAACTCGGGTTGAAATAGTATAATGATAACGACAAATCCCCATCTTATTGCATAATCTGTTAGCCATTGAATGGTTTGCAAATTAAAAACAAGACTGATGATCCATACGATTAATATAACCAAAATCCCTTTAAGTAGTTGAATTGCCTTTGTACCACGAATTAGCATAATTAATTTATATAATATGTACCAAACGACAGCTATATCTACGCCGATACGTAAGAGGTCAAATACATCAAATCCCCCATCAAGCATGTTTACACATCCTTCTATCCATAGGTTCTCATTCTATCTAATAATGTAACGGTTATTATTATATCATATTCTACCGTCAAACATGCTATCAATAAGGATTTTATTTACACTAAAGGATTGATGTTTCATGCAATTTTTTCACGCTTTTAAAAGTATTTCAGAAAAACACAAGCTCCTGCGAATAATCACCATGCAGATTGTTCGAAGAAGCTTTCATTCATTGTCACCTCAAGTAGATGAGACGCTGAAACTAGACATTTGTTTTAAAAAAATTCCTGTCTGGGCAACAGAAAGCTAACCTGTTAGAGGGTCTTTAGTTAATCCAGACTTGACCAAGTGAGAAAATGCCCTCAACTATCTCTTTTAAATGGTACCACATCCATTCAAAAACTTGATCAACTTCTTCAAATTCTCCATTCACCTCTCCGACTGATGCCATTAGTCCTTCGCCATCAATTGATTCATCTATTAAGTTACCGTTAAACAGGACTACATTCCCATCAACTGTACCATCAATTTTCAGATTGCCATTTTTAACTATAAGATCGCCTGATACTGTAACACCCTCTGGTACAATGACTGTATCGCCTGCAATAATCAAATTCTCTTGTTTGGAAACCACTAACTCACTACTTTGATTCCATGCTGAGAGTACACTACTAAACATGAAAATAAAAAATACCGCAGCAGCTGTAATGACTGGGTGTGCCTTGAACCAACGCTTATAGCTAACTCTTCGCCTTTCTTTAGGTAATTTATTCATCACGCTTCTGGTGAAATCCTCTGGAGCGGATACCTTTTCAGCACTTTGTACCCATGTGATCGTCCGCTTTAGTTCATGAAAATGCTTTTGACAATCTTCACAAGCCTCTAAATGCCCCCGCAAATTTATTTCTTCTGATTTGGTCAAATCACCATCTAAATATTTATGCATAAGCATGATAGCTTCTTTTTCGCATTTCATTTCGTTCACACTCCTTTACACGTGACGAAGCTTTTTCCGTAAAGCTTCCCTACCCCGGTGAATCCTCGTTTTTACTGTTCCTAAAGGAATATCTAAGATGTCGCTTATCTCTTTGAGAGAAAACTCTTCCAAATACCGCAGTATAATAATCGATCGGTATTTAGGTGGGAGCTCTGAAATTTCATGGTGAATATAGCTTTTCAGTTCAAGGTTCTCTACTTCCGCTTCTGGCAAAATATTATCCGACTCAAGCTGGGAATACATGTTCAACCCATCGGCTCCCTTAATCTCTGCATCAAGATAATAGTCTGGCTTGCGTTTTCGTATTCGATCGATGGTTAAATTCGTCGCGATGCGATACAGCCATGTTGAAAATTTTCGGGTTATATCATAGGAATCAATATTCATGTATGCGCGAATAAAGGCCTCTTGCGCTATATCTTCTGCCTCGTGCGCATTACCAAGCATTCGGTAACAATGCTGGTAAATTTTTTGCTGATAAAAAGTGACCACATCTTCAAATGCAGTTTGATCACCTTTTTTCACTTGTTTTATTTTTTCTTTTATTATTAAATCCATAGCAAGTACCTCCGCTATTCATGCGGTATTTATGTTACGAAATGAAACATATAAAGGTTTCATAAAAATTTGAGGTTTACCTTTGTAAATATATGGGTATCTTTTTAGTACATTATACTAGATTGGAGGAAGGTTTTGTGGATAATTATAATTTATTGAAAAAAATTGAACATTGTCGTAAAGAGATGATTACTTTGAGCACTACCCACAGCTATACTTCTGAGGCAGTAATTAAATCTAGTAAACAATTGGATTCGCTCCTAAATACCTACCATAAGACAGTGAAAAGTGCTTAACCGAAACCACTCATCCTGTGTGATAGCTTAATAAAAAAAACAGCGATTTCAAAAGCAGAAATCACCGTCTCTTTTATTAATTCCATCAACTGATCATTATTTTAACGTTTCCCCAAACAATGCACTGATTAAGTTCGCTGCAACAATACCTGTTTTGTTTTTATCATCAAGTAACGGATTCACTTCAACAAATTCAGCAGAAGTGAGTACATCTGCATCATGGAATAACTCCATTGCATGACGGGTTTCTCGATACGATGGACCACCAACAACAGGGGTTCCAACACCTGGTGTCTCGCTAGGATCCAATCCATCCAAGTCTAGACTTAGGTGAATGCCATCCGTGCGCTCCTTCAAGTAACAAATAGTTTCTTGAATAACTGCTTTCATTCCAAGTTCATCTACTTCACGCATAGAATAAACCTTTATTCCATGTTCCTTGATATACTCTTTTTCACCAGGATCTAAATCTCGTGCACCAATGATCACTAGGTTTTCAGGTTTTACTTTCGGTTGATCACCATGAACCGATGTAAGCTTCTTATGTCCAATTCCCAGGCTTGCGGCTAGTGGCATTCCATGGATATTTCCTGATGGTGACGTTGCACTGTCATTTAAATCACCGTGTGCATCATACCAAATGACACCCAGATTTTCATAATGCTTACTGATTCCAGCAAGGCTTCCGATTGCCATACTATGATCCCCACCAAAAAGGAGCGGGAATCGCTTAGTCGCTACAACATCATCCACTTTTTCAGCAAGCGTTGTAGATGCGTCAATGATAGACTGCAGATTTAACAAATTGTCTTCACGTTGTTCTTCGCCTGTCACAGAATCAACTTTTATATCTCCTAAATCCTCCACATCATGTTGTAAACGCTTTAATTTTTCAACAACACCAGCATGGCGAATTGCGCCCGGTCCAAGATCGGTTCCAGGACGAGGTTGTCCTAAATGCATCGGTACTCCAATAATAGAAATATTTTTCTTCATAATTGAAAACCTCCTCTACACTATAGTTTAACGAAAAACCAGGCAATGACTCAACCAGACATGAATTTGTCTAAATATACCAACTCAGATAATTTGTCTACACAAAATTTCTCTTTAGAAACACAGCTTATGTAACTCAAGGCTGTTTTAATGATAGTGACCCAACATACATACTAAATGTTAATAACGTATCCGGATTACGACAATGTTCTATTTATTTTAGTCTAGCTCCATTTAAATTTATACTGAGTGATAATGTCTTTATACCAGCCTTTTCCCACTCTTGAATGACCTGATCAGTCTTTTCTTTACTAGGAAGAAAGGCAATACCACAATCCCCTCCACCTGCACCTGATGGCTTACCGGCACCACCATTTTGCTCTGCAATGTCACATAATAATGTTAATAGAGGTGTTTCTATATCCGCTTCTGCACGCATGCCTAGGTTGGCTAACGCCTTCCTATTAAATGCTAGGCCATTAAGTATCTGTCTGCTATCACTTGAATCAATTCCATTTATAATTGTATCTACAGCTTTTGCAGACTGACTGATAAACTGTGTATATAAATTTCCATGTTGTTCTTTCATTACGTTAACCTTTTCAATGAAATTCTTTGTTGACGCTGGATTCCCCGTCCATCCAATTACCATATGAATATCATCTGGTAATGAAATTGGTTTAACGGAAAAATAAGGCCAATCCTGCTCAACTAAGTTGGTTAACGATGTTTCTTTCCCATACGCAAATATTAACCAATCTGCTTGAAAGGATGTGTAAGCAACCATCCCACCAAATGAAGATGCAGCAACATCGGCACCAGATCCACTACCTTGTGTCTTCACATGTGCGATAGCTGCTAACTTAAAAAGAAGTGTGGAAGTACAAGGTATGGCGTGTTTTTCCATAATAGCCTTGATTACCGCAGTAACCACCGCTGCACTTGAACCTAATCCATATTTAATTCCAGATTCATCGTCTAATTCACTCGTAATGGCCAAATCAAAATTAGCGAAGGGTTTTCCTTGTTCTGTTATATAACGATATGCTATATTCATCGCATTTTCAACGAAATTCACACGTTTATCATCAGTCACAATATGTATTTTATTATTTTCAATTTTCCAAGATAAGTTTTCGAGGTTTAATTTTGGGAGGGATACACGTTTTTCACTACTAGCGTTAATTGTGGCATAAACAAAACGATCAACAGCTATTACTATTGATCGTTGATAGGCTTTTAATATAGCATACTCTCCAGCAATCATAAGTTTACCTGGAACCTTTATGGTCAAGTTTTCGTTCGTCATTATTTTTCATCCCCTATTTATAGGTGACTCCTTGGCCTGAACGACTTAAAATCACGTTTGATACACCAGGTATATTGCGGAGTGTTTGTTGAACTTCCTCTTCGTTTTCCGGTTGGTAAAGAACTTTTACGTTTGGACCAGCATCAATGGTGAAATAAGCAAGAATATCTTTCTCACGTAATGCTTGGACGGTTTGCATGACGGTTAACGTTGTATCGTGCCAGTACGTAAATGGCGGATTAGCACCTAATGTTGTCGCATGCATTTTTTGACAGTTAGCCTCGGCAATCTCACCCATTTTTTCAAAGTCACGATCCCGTATAGCAGTTTTAATTTGTGCTAAATCAGTAGGAATATGATCTACCCATCCAGAATAAAACGGCGATGTCTCCACCGTTCGTTTCATCCCTACGCGGCTAGAAACCTTTTTCATATCAGATGACAAAACAACAGCTGCCACACGCACATCCCAGTGGTCTTGTGGTGCTACAGGTACAGCATAGGAATCTGAACCATTATCCTTTACTCCCTTTTCCCACTCTACAAAACCACCGTAGATTGAACGGCATGCAGACCCTGACCCTTGCCGTGTGAGTCGGGATAAGGTCTGATCGTCAAGGTTTAAATCTAGTGCACGTGTGGTAGCTGCTGCAAGTGCTGCAAAACCTGATGCTGATGAGGCAAAGCCTGCCGCAGTAGGAACCGCATTTGTTGAACGAACTTCTGCAAACAAAGGCGTATCCGCAAAGTTTCTAATTAAATCGAGAAACTTGGAGACCTTTGTATACTGATCTCCGATAATTACTTCATTATCTAAATAAAACTTATCTTCTTCTAGTTCACGGTTAAACGTAACAGTTGTTTCTGTATAAAAGGCATCTAAGGTTAACGAAAGGCTACTATTCATTGGCAAAATCAACGACTCATCGCGCTTTCCCCAATATTTGATTAAGGCAATGTTGGTATGTGCCTTTGCCGTTGCTTTCATCCATAATCCCCATTTCTATGAACTATTCCTTACTTTTGCTTCCGTAGTACAAATGGCCATACTGCATGAGCACCAAAGCCTTTTAGTTTTTCACAAAGCTGTTTAGAGTGCGCTTCATTACGAGCTAAAGCAATAATACATCCGCCATTTCCGCCACCTGTTAACTTAGCACCAAGAGCTCCCCCTTGACGGGCAACATAAATAAGCCTGTTTAGTCCAGCATCACTTACACCAAGTGCTTCAAGTTCTTTTTGCGCTTCGTTTAACGTTTTTCCTAAAAGCTGCTTACTAGCTTTTTCAAGAGCTCTTCTTGCTTGATGCGTTATGTCACCAATTCGATCAAGACTTGCTTGAATTTTCCTAGGGCCTGATTTTAGTAACTCTGCCACTGATTCAACCGCCAATCGCGTATCACCTTTCCGCCCCGAATCCGCCACAATAAAGTGGAAATCAGCTTTCGGTTTAATGAAGTGGAATGGAATATCTTTCTCATACCATACCGGAGATTGTGATGTAATGGTGAGTGTATCAATTCCACTAGGTGCGCCATGTGCATATGTTTCTGAAATATCTGCTAGCATTAATAACGTTTCTTCTGATAGTTCTACATCTGCATGCGCAAATAGAGACCTGATAACAGCGATTGCTACTGATGCACTTGAACCAAGACCCTTACCTGGTGGTATGGATGACTTAATACGAATCAAGAGGTCTTTACGCGGCATATCTAAATGGTCTAATGACGCCTTTATACAGTTGATTAACCCGTTTAATGCATTTGGAGCCATATTGATCGGTCCATGATAAAACGTACTATCTATTTTAACTGCACCCGGTACATTATCTACAAGCGCCTCTACCCCAACTAAAGGGAAAGGAATAGCTATAGCTGGTTGTCCGTGTACAACCGCATGCTCCCCAATTAAAATTAATTTACTATGAGCTATACCGACAGCTGTTTGTTCTGAAGTTGTTGCTTTCTCTACACTCATCTTTTACTCTTTTCCACCAATTCTTTAGCTTTCCCCACACGGATTTCTTTTTCATTAATTAATTGTTCAGCAATGATATCAATCAGCTCTCCTTTAGCCCCTGCCGCCATCGCAACAGAGCGGGAATGTAAAGCCATATGACCCTTTTGGATGCCATCCGTCACTAATGCTTTTAAAGCACCTAGGTTTTGCGCTAGACCCACTGATACAATAACCTGTGCTAATTCTTGGGCAGATTCTACATCTAGCATCTTATGGGCAATTTGCGAGATTGGGTGTACACGAATCGAGCCACCGACAGTTCCAACAGACATTGGTAACTCAAGTTCACCAACAAGATTACCCTCATCATCAACGTACCATTCTGTCATCGAACTGTATTTTCCAAAACGCGCTGCATAAGCATGTGCTCCAGCTTCAACTGCACGCCAATCATTTCCTGTTGCGATTACTATTGGATCAATCCCATTCATGATTCCCTTATTATGTGTAACAGCACGATATGGATCAGATGCTGCGAACTCATAAGCATGCACTACGCCATCACGCACTTTTTCACCGGAATACTCACCAGTTTCTAATAATTCCGGTGGTATCACACATTTGGCACGTGCCATACACCTATCAGCTAAATTAGAAAGAATTCGCAAATATACTTTTCCTTTTGTCAAATCTTCCACGACTGGAGCAAGTGCTTCAACCATAGTATTGATTATATTGGCACCCATTGCATCACATGTATTAATATACAAGTGTAATACAAGCATCTGTCCATATTTGGAACCTGAATCTTCGTTTAGTATGCGTACTTCTAAATCCTGCGCTCCGCCACCTCTTGAGACGATACTAGGGTATGCTGCATTAGCTCCCTCAATAAGCATGTCTTTTTCTCTCAAAAGTGCTTCTTTCGCTAAATCAAGATCAGGACATCCAACTACTTGAATCTGGCCGATCATAATTCTGTCTGTAGCTTCCGTTGTAAATCCACCAGCATTTCGAACAAGCTTAGCGATATAACTAGCAGATGCCACAACGGATGGTTCCTCTATTGCCATAGGTACTACATATTCTTTCCCGTTTATAAGAAAGTTCAACCCTAGCCCTAATGGCAACTGATAAGTCCCTATCACATTTTCTATCATATTATCCGCTGTATCAAGAGATAATGGATTCGCTTGAGAAAGATGAGCAGTTTCATCTTCTGTAAAGTCAGCCTGTTCAGCAAGTATCTTTCTACGTTCTTCTACAGTCATATTATAAAAGCCAGGAATTCTAGAAGTATTCATACAAAATCATCCTTTTGTGTATCAATATATAATAAGTTTACTTTAATTTTTTTATTTAGATATTAAATTTACTCTATCTATTATGTAAAAAAATAGCGCAAAATGCAAATAAACAAGGTTGTTTAATTTCATAACGACCTTGTTTACTTGCAATTATACTATGTATTATGTCCCAATGCTAGAAATCTTTTTCAATAAAATGATGAGCCATGAAGGATTCGAACCTTCGACCCTCTGATTAAAAGTCAGATGCTCTACCAACTGAGCTAATGGCTCGTTACATACAAAAACCACGTATTTACCGTGGTGAAGTTGATACACAAGGTGATTATATAAGTTATAAATGGCTGGGCTACCAGGATTCGAACCTGGGAATGACAGGATCAAAACCTGCTGCCTTACCGCTTGGCTATAGCCCAATATATAAATGGTGGAGGGGGGCAGATTCGAACTGCCGAACCCTGAGGGAGCGGATTTACAGTCCGCCGCGTTTAGCCACTTCGCTACCCCTCCATATAATTACCACATTTTCAAATCTTATACATAAAAAGTGGTGCCGGCCAGAGGACTTGAACCCCCAACCTACTGATTACAAGTCAGTTGCTCTACCAGTTGAGCTAGGCCGGCGTAATGGTGGAGGATGCAGGGCTCGAACCTGCGACCCCCTGCTTGTAAGGCAGGTGCTCTCCCAGCTGAGCTAATCCTCCACTTTATGGTGACCCGTACGGGATTCGAACCCGTGATACCGCCGTGAAAGGGCGGTGTCTTAACCACTTGACCAACGGGCCTAGATTACAGTTTTTCAACGATTAAAACTTATGTAATGTCGAAAACCAACGAATTTTATTATATACAGATTTCATCCCTTTGTAAAGGGTAAATCTGTTTTATTTGTTATTTTTTTAAGAACGAACATGTAAATTATTATTTTCCTAAGATGCTGTTTTTAGTCATAACAATTGAAAAGACTTTATTCTGCAAGGTTATAACCTTGATGTATTTGACACAACAAATACATCAGGGAGAGGATTATATTTCACTCACTTCATTGTTTTCTAAGAGCTTATAATTGCCACAAACCAAATAATCACTACAGTTGGCACTGACATATACAATGCTCGTGACGGCTTAATATTTTGCTTTTTGATTAGATATATAGCTAAGAACACTTCAAAAATTGTTACAACAAATGCAATTATAAATAAAACCGGTATATCACTCATTTATTAGCCTCCATAGCCAGCTCAGCTTAACCGAAATATACTCAAAGTCTGTACTTCTATCTTAAATGTGACTATTCGATATTGTTTCCTAATTCTGTTTTTACTATGTTTAGGGTATCCTGACACGTTTTCATTCTAGTATACCAATAAATGGAGATTATTTCTTTTTCATACAAAAAATGCCCAAACTTTAAAGGTTAGGCAAGATTTATTGAAAGCTTCCAAGCAGATTCGAACTGCTGACCCCTTCCTTACCATGGAAGTGCTCTACCTGCTGAGCTATGGAAGCATATGGCTCCACAGGTAGGATTCGAACCTACGACCGATCGGTTAACAGCCGATA
>NZ_JBYQFJ010000021.1:0-57751 GCF_057836705.1 Virgibacillus carmonensis
CCGGAGTGCGTAGCACGAGGAGGCTCACCAGCCACCCGCGGAAAGCGACTATCCATAGCGGAAATCACGGCGCTGTTACGTCGCAGTTTATATCAACTGCGTGGTTTAAAAAATAACAATCCTTACGAAAAAAGCCTTAAAAAAAGAAATGAGGGTAATACAATGGAGAAAATAAAAATAGGTGTAATTGGAGCAGGTTCTATATCGGATATGCATTTTGAATCCTATAAAAATAATAACGATGTTGAAATCTATGCTGTTTGTGATAGTAATGAGCAAAGGGCACAGGAAAAGGCAACGAAGTACGGTGCAGGAAAATATTATGGTGACTATCAAGAATTACTAGCTGATCCACAGGTTGATGCTGTAAGTATTTGTACATGGAATAACTCTCATGCGGAAATTTCAATTGCTGCTTTAGATGCTGGTAAACATGTATTAGTAGAAAAGCCATTATGTAAAACGGTGGAAGAAGCTTATGAGATCGAAAAAGCAGCAAAAACAAATAATGAAAAAACATTACAAGTAGGGTTCGTTCGCCGATTTGGGACAAATACACAAGTATTAAAGAAATTCATCGATTCGGGCGAACTTGGTGACATCTATTATGCAAAAGCATCCTGTTTACGTGCTTTGGGGAACCCCGGTGGATGGTTTTCTGATAAGGAGCGCTCAGGTGGCGGTCCGTTAATTGATTTAGGTGTGCATGTTATTGACTTATGCTGGTATCTAATGGGTAAACCAAAAGTAAAATCAATTAGTGGAAATACGTACAACAAACTGGGGAACCGCTCAAATGTGGAAAACAAATCATTTTATAAAGCTGCTGATTATGACCCTGATAAAAATACGGTAGAGGATTTAGCTAATGCGATTATTCGATTTGAAAATGGTGCATCTTTAATGATTGATGTCAGCTTCACGCTTCATGCGAAGGAAGAATCAATCGCTGTTAATTTATTTGGAGACAAAGGTGGTGCAGAAATCGAACCTGAACTTCAACTGGTAATGGAAAAAAACAATACCATGTTGAACGCTACACCACAAATTGATTCGTTATCATTTGATTTCAATAAAGGGTTCCAAAAAGAAATCGATCACTTTGTATCCTGTGTGAAAGGTGAAACAGAAACAATCAGCCCTGTTCAGGACGGTGTGGAAGTTATGAAAATATTAGCGGGCATCTATGAATCTAGTGAAAAAGGTGCGGAAATTCATTTCGAATAAATGAACTATCGTTTGTATACTGACACGTTTTAAAGATGGCCCTTTTCGTACGCATTGTTGCTTTTCATTTTCATAGTTGATATAAAATGCGACGTAGCATACCGCTCCGGAAATACAATGCGATGTGGCTAAAAATCATGTTCGGTACCCTGCGATTGCTGCGGAAAAACACTACGCTTTCCGCGGGCTCGCGCTGAGCCTCCTCGCGAGCAAAAATCGCTCACTGCGGGGTCTCAACGTCTTCGCTGTTTCCGCAGGAGTCTCCGTGTTTTTCCTTCGCTAGGGTTGAGCCTAACAATATCAATTTATTTGATTGTTTAGATCACACAGTCAGCCAGTAATTTATGGCAGTTGATTGGAGCGGAGGACAGTTGACTCCTGCGGGAACAGCACGAGTCTGAAGACCCCGCAGGAAGTGGTTTTCTTCCGAGGAGGCTGAGGCCGTGCCCGCGGAAAGCAACTGTCCGCAGCGGAAATCAACATAGCAGTTATGTCGCATTCTATATCTATTCTCTCAAAAGCAACAATCTTTACGAAAACAGCCTTAAAATTTGAATAACACTGCCTCCTTTTGAATTGTCGGGGGAGGTAATTTTTTATAAGTAAGTGGGGGATGGAGAATGACACAAGTTCTACGAGTTGGAATTATTGGAGCCGGCGCAATTGCGAAAGAGGTTCATATACCAAACTATCTTAAGCAAGAAAATAAAGTGAAAATAATAGCGGTTGCCGATGTGGTAAGAAGTAATGCGGAATCTTTAGCTGATACATATAATATTGCACATGTTTTTACAGACTTTCAAGAAATGATGGATACTATTGAACTTGATGTTGTAAGTGTTTGTACGCCGAATAAATTTCACGCTGTCGCTACAATTGCCGCTCTTGAAGCAGGTTACCATGTTATGTGTGAAAAGCCGCCTGCGATGACTGTGGAAGAAGCAGAGCGGATGGAAGCGGCCTCGAAAAAGTCAGGTAAACTATTAACGTATGGCCTTAGTTTTCGACATACTCCTGAAGTCGACACTTTAAAAAGATTTATTGATGCAGATGACCTCGGTGAAATTTATGCTGCGCGTGTTCACGCGATTCGTCGACGGGGAATTCCTGGATGGGGTGTATTTACGAATAAGGAACTTCAAGGTGGTGGTCCGCTAATCGATATTGGCGTTCATATGTTGGACACGGCATTGTACTTAATGGGATATCCAGAACCAGATACCGTTTTTGGTGTCACCTATCAAAAGATAGGCAACAAAAAAGGCGTAGGAATGGCTGGAGAATGGGATTGGAACAATTTTTCCATAGAGGATATGGCGCGAGGAATGATTACCTTTAAAAATGGTTCATCAATCATTCTGGAAGCAGCATTTGCTGCAAATATTGAAAAACACGACGAGATGTCCGTTTCCTTAATGGGTGATCAAGGCGGTGCTGACGTTTTTCCATTGAAAATGTATCAGGAAAAACATGAAACACTAATAGATATTACGCCTTCATACCTCCCGAAGAAAGGGAATTACGAACTTCAGATGGAACGTTTTATTAACTGTTGTTTAACGGGTGAGCAACCAATTAGTACTGCTGAACAAGGTGTGAAGCTCCAAAAGATCATTAATGGTTTATATGAATCAGCTGAAAAGGGCGAGGCTATTAAACTAAAAGCAAACGTAACAGCAGAATAAGGGAGTTGGCACAATGAAGTATTCACTTTGCTTTGGTGCTTATAGTGGAGAAAATCCTGTTTATCATCTTAAAAAGGTGAAAGAGCATGGTTTTCACGGTTTGGAATATTATAACTGGTGGGATTTAAATATAAAAGAAGTTGCTAAAGAACAAGAGAAAATTGGTGTTGGAATTAGTGCAACTTGTACCAGTTTTTTTAATTTAATTGATCCAAGCTATCGAAAAAATTACATTGATGGATTAACAAACACGATAGAAGCATGCAAGATATTAGGAACGAAATCAATTATTACACAATCTGGTAATGTACGCGAAGGAGTTTTACGCGGAAAACAGCAGGAAGCAATGATAGAAACATTGAAAGAATGCGCCTTCCTTTGCGAACAGGCGGGAATTACTTTAGAGGTTGAACCATTAAACGGACTTGTCGATCATCCAGGGCACTTTCTACAATATTCCAACGAGGCTTCATCTATTATTGATCAAGTAGATAGTCCATATGTTAAGCTTCTTTTTGATGTTTATCATCAACAAATTACAGAAGGAAATATTATTCGAAATGCAACCGTCCAAATAAAACATATAAACCACTTCCATTTAGCTGACAATCCTGGCAGAAAACAGCCCGGAACAGGAGAACTAAATTATGTTAACATTCTTCAAGCTATTAAAGCAACCGGATATAAAGGGTTTGTGGGACTTGAATGTGACTACACAATTGGTACGGATGAAGCGATTGAGCAAATTAAACAAACAATAATAACTCAGGTTGAATCACGGACGTAGTGAATTAAGTAATCGGAAAATCAGACGGAAAAAATATTTAGGATATAAAGGGGATTATACACTATGAGTTTGCAAGACTTGCAATCATTACATGTATTACATAGAAATCGTGTCAAAAGCCGTTCCTATTTTATTCCTTTTTCAGATGAACAAAAGGCGTTGACATATGAACGAGGTAACTCTGAACGTTTTCAATTGTTAAATGGTGTTTGGAAGTTTAATTACGCAGATAACCCACATGAAGCACCAACAGGTTTTCACCAGAAAGATTTTGATGTTAGCAATTGGGATGATATTGAGGTTCCTCATCATTGGCAACTTCAAGGGTATGATAAGCCCCATTATACAAATGTAAATTATCCATTCCCAGTTGATCCACCTCATGTCCCAACTGAAAATCCAACCGGCTCGTATCATCGTGAATTTTATGTTCCTGATGGATGGATTAACGACCAGGTATATTTAAGGTTTGAAGGTGTTGATAACTGTTTCCATCTTTGGGTGAACGGGAAAGAGGTTGGCTTTAGCAAAGGAAGCAGATTGCCCGCTGAATTTAATATTTCAGGTTATCTGCAGCCAGGTAAAAATAGTGTAGCGGTACGTGTCTATAAATGGTCGGATTCTACCTATATAGAAGATCAGGATATGTGGTGGCTGAGCGGGATTTTTAGAGACGTTTATTTACTATCCAGACCAAATGTGCATGTTAGAGACTTGTTTATTCGGACTGATTTAGATGAAAAATATGAAGATGCTACATTAAAAGTGGATGTTGAAATAGAAAATAAACTAGGACAATCAATCGATGATTTGAAAGTAGCGTATTATTTATTGGATGCACAAAAGGAACACGTTGCAGAGACTACGGGAAGTGAAACTACTTCGTTGTCAGGAGAAAAATCAAACCTTCTTACTATCGAAATTCCCATTAGAAATCCGGAAAAGTGGTCTGCCGAAATTCCATATTTATACCATATGGTGATTAAAGTATATGATGATCATGGTAATAAAGAGGTAATTACCAAAAAGGTTGGATTCCGTTCAGTGGAATTAAAGGATGGATTAGTTTTGATTAATGGTGTGGCTATTAAGTTTAAAGGGGTAAACCGTCATGATAGTCATCCGGACCTTGGCCGCGCAGTTCCGCTTGATCATATGGCCAAAGATATTAAATTAATGAAGCAAGGTAATATTAATGCAGTACGATCGGCTCATTATCCAAATGAACCAAGATTCTATGATTTATGTGATGAGTATGGATTGTATGTTATTAATGAAGCTGACCTGGAGACCCATGGATTTGAAACAATTGGAAACATCAATCAACTTAGTGATGATCCGGAATGGGGAGAAGCTTATGTTGATCGAATGGAAAGAATGGTTGAACGAGATAAGAACCATCCATCAATTGTAATGTGGTCATTAGGCAATGAATCAGGAAATGGAATTAACCAGAAAGCGATGGTTAACTGGGCTGTAAAAAAAGACACGACTAGGCTTATTCATCATGAAGGGGAGTCACGAGAATTTTATCAGGAAAATGATTTTAAGAAAGAGCCTTTGCTATCTGACGTGCACACAACGATGTATACTGCAGTTGATTTATTAGATAAGGTAGGTCATTATACAGAACTAACAAAACCGCATATTCTTTGTGAATATGCACATGCGATGGGCAATGGACCGGGTGCATTAAAGGAATATTGGGAAGTATTTTATAAGCATCGACGTCTTCAAGGCGGATTTGTATGGGAATGGGCTGATCATGGGATACGAACACAAAGTGAAGATGGGCAAGAATACTTTGCTTATGGTGGTGATTTTGGTGATCAGCCAAATGACTATAATTTTGTAATTGATGGGCTTGTGATGCCTGACCGAACTCCCTCACCAGGGTATTTAGAACATAAGAAAGTTGTTGAACCTGTAAAGGTCGAGGAGATGGATTTAAAGGCCGGAAAGATAAAAATTACAAACAGATATGATTTTATTTCATTAGATCATTTAATTTTATCATGGAATCTGGAAGCAGATGGAGAAGTCATACAAAATGGAACTACTCCCATAAATGGAATTGAAGGGGGTTCTACAAAAGAGTTAACTGTTCCTTATCAATTACCAGGAAAACTTCTGAACAAAACGGATTATTGGTTAAACATTCAATTTATACTAGCAACTGAAGCGAATTGGGCTACGATAGGACATGAAGTAGCATGGGCACAGTTTGAACTGCCACAAAAGTCTACGTTAACGGATGACGTTAGTAGTGGACCTATCCATCCGTTAGATGTTAAAACAGAAGATTTGAAAATAAATGTGCAACGTTCAAATTTTGAAATAAGCTTCAATAGAATAACGGGTCAAATTCAATCGTGGAAATTTAATGGATTATCTCTTATTCATGCGGGTCCAAAACTAGAATTTTGGCGGGCTATGATAGATAACGATTATCATTCGGTAAGAGAATGGAAACAACATGGTGTACATTGGCTGCAGCAAAGAACGGACCAAGTTGATTGGCAATTATCTGATGATAAGTCTTATTTTAATATAAAGGTCGTTCAAAAAATTGCGCCACCTATGATAGCTTGGGGAATCGTTGTGGAACTTACCTACACCATTTACGGAAGTGGGGAAGTTGTTGTGGATATAAGCGGGAAACCAACAGGTCATGCACCAAAAACACTTCCACGTATAGGTTTTGGTATGACATTGCCGAAAACGCTAGATCAAGTAACCTGGTATGGTAGAGGTCCCGGTGAATCCTATGTAGATAGTATGCTGGCAAATCGTTGTGGCATTTATAAAAATTCCGTGGATGGTCTTTTTACGAATTATGTATACCCACAAGAAAATGGAAACCGGACAGGTGTAAATTGGGTAACTTTCACTAATTTGCGTGGGATGGGCTTATTTGTATCAGGTTCACCAGATTTTAACTTTAGTGCACATCATTATTCAATAGAAGATCTTGATCAAGCACACCACACATATGAACTTGAGAAAAATGAAGAAATTTTTGTTCACTTGGATCATATGCAGCATGGTCTGGGTTCTGCGAGCTGTGGACCGGATGTATTGCCGGAAAGTGAACTGTATACAAGGAACTTTAATTTCAATTTACGATTAAAACCTTTTTCTATTGATCAAATTTCACCAGTGGAATTACGTAAGCAAAAGCTGATGTATGAAGGGGAGGTATAAATGGAGATTCGACGATTAAAGGCGGATGAATTTGAACAGGCAATACAGTTATCTGATCAGACATTTCGGGATGAAGACCACACCTCAATGGGGGGAGCATTTCCACAGGTTTTTTCTAAGGAATTACAACAGTCATTCGGTGCAT
Organism: Virgibacillus carmonensis; assembly: GCF_057836705.1. NCBI lineage: Bacteria > Bacillati > Bacillota > Bacilli > Caryophanales > Bacillaceae > Virgibacillus > Virgibacillus carmonensis. The sequence goes on from NZ_JBYQFJ010000021.1 coordinate 7,049, forward strand.
TTGATGAGGGGAAGTTAGTCAGTTTTATTGGATTAGTCCCATCCAAAATACGTGTGGAAAAGGCAGAACTTAATACCTTTTCAATTGGGGCCGTATGCACACATCCCGATTATCGAAATCAAGGGATATCAAGTACAATTTTAAAAGAAGTTTATCAGTATATTGATCAGGCAAAGGCATCCTTATTGTTTGTATCCGGTGACCGCGGATTGTATAAACGAAATCAGTGTTACCAATTTGGGAGAGTATATAAGTATAGGCTTGCTGCATCAGCCGTAAATCGATATGAAGGTTCTATTCGAGAAGCTAATATAACCGATATTTTTAAAATTGCCGAATTATTAAAAGCGAAGGAAGTCAGCTATGAAAGCAGTACTTGGGAATGGTTAACGCTTCTTGAAGCTGGTGGTTATGCAAGTATTTTTAAAATGGAACAAACATTATATATCGCCGAAAAAAATGGTGTGGTAGAAGGGTATGCCGCTATCGCCATACCAACTGAAAATAGTACAAAGGAACAAGCCATTGTAACGGATTGGGGAGGTAATCCAAAAGCTGTTAATGGGATTTTAATGAATTGTATAGACAAGAAAATTGTCCAAGAAATAGATATATCCATTCCATGGCAAGATCCGTTACATGAAGAATTGAATGATGATTTTCCTTATGAAACGAAACATAATGGTGGGACGATATATGTTGTAAATTGTAAGAGATTGATAGAACAGGCGATGCCCTATTTGAGGAGACGTAATCCCGGATTGGTTCAGGATTTACTAGTTAATACAGATGATGAGAATATAAGCATACAATTTGAGAATACGAAAATAACGTTAACACCAGAGGAGTTAGTGAAGGTGCTGTTTGACTTTCAAGAGGATCCTAAACTGCAAGCGTTATTTCCTATCCCGTTACCAAATACGGAAGGGATTCATTATGTGTAATATGCAGGAAAGGGAGAAGGGGGATGTAATAAATGGTCGAAAAATACAACGAATCATTTGAAACCCGCTGTCTAAGTTCTTTGACGAAGGTATTTGCAGATGAAGAATTAAAAGATAAACCGTTTAGTAAAGCTTCCGCGCTCCTAAATGAAACCTTTTCCTTTCAGGTTGCATTTAAGATGAATAAAGATTCTCCAATAAAAATAAACGCTCGCATTGAAGGGGATATACAGAACCTGGTTAAAATTAGAGCAGTTGGTCATGTTCCTTCAGACCTACCGTGTTATGACGACCATGATGATCATATACTTCGGGCTACACCGGGTTTGTACCCTGATCCACTTTATCCATTAGATGAGGAGGGACTGTCTGCTCCTTCCAATCAGTGGTGTTCGGTTTGGGTAACTGTCGAACTGAATAAAGAAGTACAGCCTGGTAACCATCTGGTTAGAGTGGTTCTTGAGTCAGAATCAGATGGTGTACTTGGCATGGAAACATTTGAACTTGAAGTAATACCCAAGGTGTTACCTGAGCAACAACTCATCCATACACAATGGTTTCATACAGATTGTTTGGCGACGTATTATGATGTAGATGTATTTAGTGAAAAACACTGGCAATTGATTGATCAATATGTACAAACAGCAGCTGAGCATGGTATAAATATGCTGTTAACACCTTTGTTCACCCCTCCATTGGATACTGAAATTGGTGCAGAACGTCCAACCGTTCAGCTAGTGGACCTGGAAAAGTTCGGCGACAATTATCAATTTTGTTTTGATAAGCTAATCCGGTGGGTAGAATTGTGTTCGAAGCGAGGGATTAAGTACTTTGAGTTTTCTCATTTATTTACTCAATGGGGGGCCAAGCACGCTCCGAAAATTATGGCGAATGAAAATGGTAAAGTAAGAAAAATATTTGGATGGGAAACGGATGCGGTGGGAGAATCGTATAAACAGTTTCTTTCACAATTTTTACCTGAGCTTGTTGAATTTATAAAAAAAAATAAACTTGAAAAAAGAGTTTATTTTCATGTATCTGATGAACCTGCCCTGGCTGAATTGGAATCTTATAAAAAGGCTGCTGAAATCATCCATTACTATTTGTCCGAATTTCCTGTGATTGACGCATTGTCAGACTATACGTTTTATGAGCAAGGTTTAGTGAAAAACCCAATTCCTTCCAATAACCATATGGAACCTTTTATCGAAAATAGAGTACCAAATCTATGGACCTATTATTGTTGTGCACAGTACAAAGAAGTATCGAACAGATTCTTTAACTTTCCATCTGCTCGTAATCGGATTAGTGGAATACAACTTTATAAATATCAGATAAAGGGATTTCTTCACTGGGGGTATAACTTTTGGTATTCAAGTTTGTCCCGTAAGAAAATTGATCCTTTTCAAGTCACTGATGCAGATCATAGTTTTCCTTCTGGGGATGCCTTTCTTGTTTATCCTGGTGAACTAGGGCCAATCGAATCAATCAGAATGGAAGTATTCTATGATGCACTTCAAGATTTAAGAGCATTGCAACTGCTGGAAAATCTAGCTGGTAGAGAAAAAGTAATGGATTTAGTTGAGAAATCACTTGATCAGCCTTTAACATTTACCGAGTATCCTCGTGAAAGCGAATGGCTGTTGGCTATTAGGGAAGAGGTTAATCAAAAAATTTCTGAAATATGTGTAAAGTCCGAACTGAAAAAATGATGGACATGAGTATTCAAATTTAATTCTGTATATTGAGGAAGAAGAATTCATACTTTTTCCTTTCTTCTACATTAATAATGTTTATTTTGAATCGAAGGGATCTTGACCATGGAAGATACGGAGGTATTTAATGAATACAGACAATAGAATTAAACCTACTGAAAAACAACTTCATTTCCAAAGTTGGGAATATGGTTTTTTTATACACTTTGGTTTACGGACCTTTTATGAAGGATACAAAGATTTTGATGAAAGGCCAATGTCACCAACTTCGTATATGCCAACAAACTTGGATTGCAACCAGTGGATTCATACTGCAAAAGAAGCTGGTATGAAGTACGCTGTCCTAACTGCGAAGCACCATGATGGTTTTGCAAATTGGCCTTCAAAATATACTGAGTTCTCAGTTGCCCATTCACCGTGGAAAAATGGGAAAGGAGACGTTGTTCAGGAGTTTGTTGCGGCATGCAAGAAATATGGCATTAAACCAGGTCTCTATTACTCGCCCTATGATGGTTCTGCTGATTTTTATAACAAGAGTGGTAAGGCGTATGACGATTATTTTGTAAATCAAATAACAGAATTATTATCCAATTATGGAGATATTGAAATTCTTTGGTTTGATGGGGCTGGCTCAGAAGGACATGAGTATGACTGGAAACGGATTGTCGATAGAATCCGAACTCTACAGCCAAACATTCTTATATTTAACATGGCTGACCCTGATTTCCGTTGGGTTGGTAATGAGGACGGGATAGCACCTGTACCTTGCTGGAATGTTGTGGATACTGTTGAAGTTTCTGTTCTGAGTGATAAACAAGAGCAACTGGGGGATCAGCTATGGTTACCAGCAGAGTGTGATGTCCAAATGAGAGAGAATTGGTTTTATAGTGACAATGATGAACATACGGTGAAAAGTCTTGAAGATTTAATGGGGATTTATTATCACTCTGTTGGACGGGGGGCTAATTTATTACTCAATATTGGACCAGATCGACAAGGGCTTTTGCCAAAAAAAGATGCCCAGCGATTGCTTGGTTTTGGTGCAGAAATAAAGAGTCGATTTGATAAACCTATTGCAACAATTGAACAGTGTATATTTAGTAAGGATAGATGGATCTATCAACCCCAAAAACCGCACCTACTAGATCATGTTGTTATTCAAGAGGATTTAAAGAACGGTGAGCGTGTTCGAAACTTTAAGATTATAGTCAATACCGCAAATAACCAGCGTCCTCTTACCATTTACGAAGGAATTAATATTGGAAATAAAGCAATTATACGAATACCGTCTATAAAAGTTCAGGAAGTAATTCTTGAAATTACGGAAAGCGATGAAGAACCTGTAATTCGCGAACTATCATTCTTTCACCATGGTGAGAACATATCCAAAAAAATGCTTGTAGGATTTGAATAAATTACGGAAATGTTCAGACAAATAAGGACTAACAACCTAACTACTGAAAAAACAAATGACCATCAAATTAATGGTCATTTGTTTTTTGGCGATAGTAAGTGTACTTCACTTACAATGCCTTTTCCACCGTATCCACTCCTGTTTTCTGATTCTTATCAGGCATTAGTAGACTAAATACAATACCGAAAAATGCTGCGATAAAAAACGTTGTAAATTTAGACGTAATGATACCTTCAAGAGGTGTGCTGATCCATAATAGGGTAGAAAACAGCCCGGCAAGAATGGTAGCAACAACCCCTGCACTTGAGTACCTTTTCCAGAAAAAGGTCATTAAGATAGCGGGAGATAGGGTACAACCAACTCCGGCCCAAGCCCAACTTACGACGAGATACAATAATGAATCTGAAACTAATGCAATTGTCATACCAACGAGGCCAAAAAATACAACTGAAATTCGAGAGATCCAAATTAATTGTTTTTCCGTTAATTCGATTCCCATTGCTTTATGAATGATGTCTTCACTGACAGAACTTGTTACAACCATAAGTTGAGAATCAGCAGTTGTAATGATTGCGGCCAAGACACCTGCAAGAAGAATACCTGCAATCCAAGTAGGGAATAGATCGAGAATCATTGTTGGTAGAATAATTTCAACATCGGCAAATGACCCTTGACTATACATTGCGATAGCACATAAACCTATCAAAAATGCTCCACCGTAGGCTAAAAATGTCCAAATGATAGCGACTATACTACCTTGTTTGGCATCTTTATCATTTTTAAGTGCCATGAATCGGGCACTGAGCTGCGGCTGACCGCCTAGAAAGCCGAAGAACCAGGAAAAGTTATTGAAGAATAATACACCAAGGGCAAATCCAGTTAGACCACCGAACCAGCTATTAAATGAACCGCCTACATTGACAAGTGATTGACTAATAGACAAGTCGTTTGTATTAATGTAAATTAGGGCGACTATCGGCAAGGCAACTAGGGTAATTAACATCATGACACTCTGAATCATATCGGTCCAAACAACTGAAATGAAACCTCCTGCAAAGGCGATAACGATAATAATAATTGTAGCTAATATAATACCAGTTGTAGTAGACATGCCAAATGTCGTGAAAAGCATTTTCCCAGCGCCCGCCATTTGTGCACCGACATAAAACATGAGAAATCCGGCAATTAAAATACTGGTTAACCAGCGAATCACATTAGCTTTTTGCCCAAAGCGAGCAGCTAAGTAATCTGGGAGTGTTAGAACGTTATATTTGTCTGTTTCTCTCATGAACTTTCTCGCTAAGACCAACCAAGCAAAGATAATCCCTGAACCAATCCCCGCTGCAACCCAAAACGAAGCTAAACCAGTCGTGAAAACAAACCCTGTATATCCTAATAGTAACCAAGCCGATTCTCCCGTTGCGCGTTCGGAAAAAGCTAATGCCCAGCCAGGTAACTTTTTTCCACCTAATAGAAAGTCAGAATGTGTTTTACTATTTTTACTGAAATGATAGCCGATTAGTAAAATAACGATACAGTACAAGACAAACTCAACAAGAATAATAGTCATGGTAAACCCCCTCATATTGAAAACGCTTTCAAATTTCACAAGCCCAACTTATCAATTTAAGCTAGGTTCTGACCGACCCCCTTTTCCATTGCTAGTTGATAGATTAAATTAGTTACGACAACATCAAATAACGCCATACCTGTCGATTTAAATACAACTGTTTTACCATCTTGAACTTGATCTTGGGACGTGAGGAAACTAGCCATCGTTTGGATAGATTCACGCCTTATCCAATTATTCTTAAGTGGTGTCGCAATGTCACCTGATTCTGCTAGTGCATCTTCTGTGTCAATAAAAATATGATCTGCCAATTGGTACAATACTTTAGGAAATTCTCGCATAGTTGGTTGAAAGGAACCAATGCCGATAATTAATTTGTTTGTTAGTAATTCGGGATTATCTGGAAGCACCGGATTTCTAGAAGTGGTTGCGGTAATAATGACTTCTGCATGGGTGATAGCTTCCTCAGCTGAATCCACCGCATGGATTTGAATAGTATAACCAATCCATTGTTGAAGTGAATCTATGAAAGAAGGGATTTTTTCGGGCGATCGATTGTATAGGTAAATATCTGTAATCGCTCGTTCCGTACATGCTGCTACTGCTTGATAGAGGCCTTGGACACCTGTTCCGATTATCGCAATTTTTGACGCGTTTTTCATAGCAAGGTGGCGGATTGCGGAACCTCCGATGGCACCTGTCCGAAAACCGGTTATAAATGATCCATCAATTAAAGCCATTATCTCGCCATTTTCCTGACTGTTTAAGATAACTAGACCATGTAAAACTGGTTGATCAGTATTGTTTGGGAAAGATGTAATCAATTTGGTGCCAATTGCATCGTTTGTCATACAAGGCATAAGTAACAATGTATTATCATCATCTGTGACTTGTACGCGCGCGGGCATATGGAATTGTTTAGATTGATAGATTTCATAAGCTGTATCAATTGCATCGATAACGTCCTTCATGGATACAGCCTTCATCATGTCATTTTTATTCAAATATAACATCTGATCATCCTTTCAATTATTATTAGACAATGGCGCCTTCAATAAGCAATTCCTTTTCTGCAAATCGTTCGAATCGAAGCGGTGACAGGTCTAACGTTTGATAGTTACCTGTCCGAATTAATTCAGATAGGCCTTTACCAACAGCAGGCGCCTGCTGCATACCATGTCCACTGAAGCCGGAAGCTAAATAGTAGCCTGCGAGATTTGGATGTTCGCCAATGATCGCATTTTGGTCTACTGTATTATGACTATACAACCCGGCCCAACCGCTTGCAATTTTTGCTCTTGAAAAATTATCGATTCGATTACCGAGAACTGGCCATAATTGCTCCGTGAAAAAGTCACGCGACCATCTAAAGTCAATTCCTGATTTGACTTTTTCGGAAAACCCTGCGATTAAGCTTTGTCCTTCATGCCGAAAATATACACCAGTAGGATCAACTGTTAATGGCAAGTCATATGTTAAAGATTCAGCAATATCAAACTGGATAATTTGTCTTTTTAATGGAACGACAGGAATTGGGCAGTTTATTTTCTCACTTAATGAAGGAGCCCAAGGACCAGCACAATTTATTACAATTGGTGCATGGTACGTATCCCCGTTGGCTAATTCTACACCGGATACGCCTTGTTCATTTTTTAAAATCATTTCTACTGCTTCATAGACATATGTAGCGCCAAGCTGTTTAGCTTTTTTAACATACCCTTGCATGACGGAATAGGGATCAAGATAGCCATCCTCTGCACAATACAACCCGCCTTGTAAATCAGCAATATTTAACTCAGGTATAATGGTGAGTAACTCTTGGGGTGATAGTAATTCAGATGGAACACCATACTGACGCTGTAATTGAGATTGCTTTTGTAATTGATCAAGGTTTTCATTTTTCGCTAGAAATAAATAACCTCGTTGTTTAAAATCTATTTCAGCCTTTTCACCATCGATAGCCATATCTTCAGGAAATGTTTTATAGTGTTGTAGACTATAACGACTAATTTGAATGTTGATTGCGGTGGTGAATAGCTGTCTGATTCCACCAGCACTCCTCGGGGTTGAGGAAAACTCATATAGCTGATCTTTTTCAAAAACGGTAATTTCACCAGTATAGCCGTCTTTTAGTAAATTGTAAGCAACGCTTGAACCTATTACACTACCACCTATTATAATAAGATCTGTTTTCCTTTGCATACATAACACCTCATTAATTAAGTGATTTAGTTATAACGTACATTCTCTAGTAAAGTCTATGGTTACTTTGTACAAAAATATAATTGATTTTCATAATTATAAAAATTGTGATAATATATAAAACAGTAAAGAATGCGGGAGGATAGCGTGATGGATGGATTCGTACAATTTGCACAAAAGACAGTGAAAGCGGTTTCGGATGTTTTGTCTTTTCCAATTAGTGTAAGCGACGAACAGGGTTATATCATTGGAGATACAAGTCTATCTTGAATCGGAACCATACATACTCCATCAGTTGAGGTTATCAAGGCGAACAAGGTTATCTTATTTACGGAAGAAAAAGCATCCAGTATGGACAATGTATTACCTGGGGTTGCTGTTCCACTAAATTTTGATAACAGGACTGTTGGTGTACTAGGTATCATTGGCGATCCAAATGAGGTTGAATCCTATGCTCATTTGGTAAAGAAATACGTGGAGATGATGTGGCAGGAAACACTACATGTACAAATTGAAAATTTAGAGACAATGACGTTAGAATCCTTTGTGCAACACATATTGCTAAACAAATCTGTAAACCGTAATCAGATTAATCACTATTGTAAATTGCTTGAGTTACAACCAAACCTTAAACGAATATGCATTATAGTTGATACTGGTGACTACTTATTAAAAAATGTACAAGTTAATGGAGGAACTATTCCGCGTGATCGATTGAAGAAGACTTTACTAGATTGTGTTGTTCGAACATTTGATGAGGGTCATCAAAATATATGTGCTTTTTTAAGCACAGAGAGAATCGTATTTCTAAAATCAATCAAAAGTGAAGATGATTTTTTACACTTTATGGAGGAGTTCAAGGGTCGATGTGAAAAATTGCTGGAAATGTTCTGTGTATATAAAGTCAACGATGTAAGTATTGCTTCTGGAAATGTGTTTTCATCTATTGATAATCTAAATCAATCCTACGAGCAAGCGGATTGGTTAGTAAGATATGGAAATAGGTTATCGATTACTCCTAAAATCTATTCTTATTATGACTGGAATATATTGATTGATATCCTCCCACATCAAATAGATCCAAAAATGCAGAAGATATTAGTACAACGTTTAAAATTGCTGATGACGAATGAGGCTTTTATAGAACTTAAACATGACTTTATGACCTATTGCAATCACAATATGAACATTAGTCAAGCGGCAAAATCTTTGTTTATCCACCGAAATACGTTAATATACCGCCTGAAAAAAATTGATAATCTTACTGGATTATGTACGAGCAGATTTGAGCATTGTACACTCTTGTATTTTGTGTTGAAGGAAGATGGTTAGTTGAAATGAATTTATAATATATAGACATTTCTTACTATTTATGATAACCTTTCTTAAAATTAAAGGAGTTGAACTAGTATGGATCAATTATTTAAAGGATTAGATAATGTTCATGAGGAAATTATTGAGATCAGACGTTATCTCCACCAGCATCCTGAGCTATCTTTTGAAGAAGTGAATACAGCGAAGTACATCGCAGATTATCATGAGAAATTAGGGCACCAAGTTCGTACAAATGTGGGTGGAAATGGTGTTTTGGCTTATTTAGAGGGAGGTAAGCCTGGCCCTACCGTCGCATTGCGTGCTGATTTTGATGCACTTCCAATTCATGAGCAAACGGATGTCCCTTTTAAATCGGAAAATGACGGTGTTATGCATGCTTGTGGTCATGACGGACATACGGCAACTTTACTAGGACTTGCTAAGGTTTTAAACGGCATGAAATCCGAAATAGAAGGAACTGTCGTTTTCCTGCATCAGCATGCTGAGGAGTTACCGCCAGGTGGGGCAAGTGCAATGATTGAAGATGGCTGTTTAGATGGTGTGGATGTTATTTTCGGTACCCATTTGCAAGCCCAAATGCCACTTGGTGAAATTGGATATCGGACAGGTCCGCTTCAAGCAGCTCCAGACCGTTTTGATATTACAATTCAAGGTAAGGGTGGCCATGGTGCCATGCCTCACGATACAAAGGATAGTATTTTGATAGGCGCTCAGCTGATAAACAATTTACAGCAAATTGTCAGCCGAAGGGTAGATCCTCTGGAATCCGCTGTTTTATCTATTTGTAACTTTGAAGCCAAGAATCCTTATAATGTTATCGCTGATACAGCTGAATTAACAGGAACTGTGCGTACATTTAAAGAAGATATTCGCACGTTTATCGAAAAAGAAATTGAAAGAGTTATAGAAGGAACCTGTCATGTATCTGGCGCAAGCTATGAATATAAGTATGCAAGGGGCTATCCAACAACTGTGAATCACAAGGCTGAAACGGAATTGGTTGCTAGAGTGGCTCCACATGTGCCTGGAGTCGAGGTGGTTAAGGAAACCGAACCAGTTATGGGAGGAGAGGACTTTTCTTACTACTTACAAAATGTGAAGGGAACTTTCTTTTTTACAGGGGCTAAAAACCCTGATTGGGATAATGCGTTTGCCCATCACCATCCGAAATTTGATATTGACGAGCGTGCACTGTTAATTGCTGCAAAAGTTCTGGGATCAGCAGCATTAGACTATATGAAAAGTGAAAATAAGACATTGGTAAATGAATCGTTGTAAAATGAATTTCAGTTCTTATGGAGGATGTTCAAAAAGTCACCAAATGATAAATGGCGAACCGCTTCGTTGAAAGAGGAACTTCTACTAAAATCGTGCATGTTCTGTGGACGACGCAGAAGTCAACATATCGCGCGCAAGTCCGGTCCTCAAAACACTCATGACTCGCCCTTCTTATTTCTAATTAGGCGACTTTTTGAACACACACTCTTATAGATAAACCAACAGGAGGTAGAAAGAAATGGCTGGACAAGCTCTTAATTTATGGAAAGATTGGCGTTTGCATGCAATTGTGTTAGCTATTGTAATCGTAACTGAACTAATTGGAATCCATGAGATCTCTATCGGTCCTGGTGTGATTTTATTACTGCCAATGCTTTATGCAGTTATTATTGGACTAGCACTTTATTTCACGCCAGTCGTGAAGGAAAAACAATCTAAAAATGCAGAAACACTTGTTTTTTTATCAGTGGCACTACTTATTGCTAAATTTGGCGTACAGGCAGGTCCAGCAATGCCGCAAATCATTGAAGCGGGTCCAGCTTTATTGCTTCAAGAATTAGGAAATCTCGGTACGATTTTTCTGGCACTTCCCTTAGCGATATTCCTTGGAATAAAACGTGAAAGTATTGGTATGACTCACTCGATTGCCAGAGAAGCAAATTTAGCATTAATTACCGACAAATATGGTTTGTCTTCAGCTGAAGGCCGTGGAGTCATGGCCATGTATATATTCGGTACTGTTTTTGGATCTATTTTTATAGGGCTGATTTCAGGCTACCTGGCAACCGTTACACCACTTCACCCCCTTTCCTTTGCGATGGCAACTGGTATAGGAAGCGGTAGTATGGCTGCTGCAGCATTAGGACCACTTGTTGCCGCTTTCCCGGAGATGAAAGAAACACTAACTGCTTTTTCGGGTGTCAGTAATCTTATCTCCTCTGTGACAGGGTTATATATGAGCATATTTATTGGATTGCCATTAACAGTAAAACTTTATGAAGTGATGACAAAAAAGAAAAATGGGAAAAACAATAATCAAATACAGAAAACAAAGGGAGCATAAATTATGTTAAAAAGCATTCAAGAATGGGTAATGGTTTTTACTGTAATTGGAGCGATCATGTTAATTGGAAATTGGATCGGATATGAAGTCCTACCGCTTGTTGCTCTACCTGGTATCATTGTTTTAGTTCTTATAAGTTTAGCTGGTTTAATTATTCACAGACTTTTACCTTTCCAAATTCCAAGCATTGCTTACATCGGGATTTTAGGATTAATCATTACTATTCCTGGCTTCCCAGGTTCAGAGCAAGTCGTTGCTTGGACAGCTAAGGTAAATCTACTAGCCATCGCAACACCAATTTTAGCCTATGCGGGTGTTTCAATTGGTCGTTCTTGGTTTGACTTTGCTAGATTAGGCTGGAAAACAATTGTCGTTGGAATGTGCGTTATACTTGGAACATTTTTAGGATCCGCGATTATTGCAGAAATTGTATTGCGGATTCAGGGGATTATTTAAATAGATGTAATAGATGTTAATTATAACAAGCTGTTAGTTTTTGGCTGCTTTAGTTGAACCACTGGCTAACAGCCTTTTTTTATTCAAAATTCCAAAATGCCATGTAGTTAAATAGTAGTAAATTCCATTTTCGATAAACAAATGATAAAAAAATGCCAAATTATGTAATTAAATGATGACAAAAAACAGAAAATAAAATAAAATGAAACTAGTACTTGTTTACTACATAAAAAAGGGGTTAATAATGACATGGGGAGATTCATCAGGTGTCCTTATGTAAAGCTTATTTTATGGAAAAGGATCATGTTGTTTTCAATATTTTAACGGCATAACACATGGGCGTTACTTTGATGGCGAGGGTTTTCTAATAAACCAAACAACCAGGAGTTTACGATGATATATGGGAACTTTATCTATCTTATAGTGAAGCTGCAGGTACTGAAGAGAAGCCATTATAAAATGCTAGGGGACAAGGGGAAAATGGAAAAGGTCATTTATGTTACGTTTGAAGAAATTTTTGAGCAGAATAAAAGAAGATTTTATTACCATACTTACAAATTGCGGAATACCGATCAGAACCAGGAATTCTACCAGGATAGTATGTATGCAACGTTGCATGCATGTAAGACGTACCAACCAGATGAAGGCGTTCTATCTACTTATTTCAACTCTATTATTCGCAATCGCCTGATCGATTAGTTACGGGATTAGCTTTGGTTTCCTGCACACAGATAGTATTGTCGAGAAATTTTGAAGTTATATTCAATTTCTCGACAATTTTTACTTTTTAGACGGACGCAATTGTGTTTTATGAGTCAATTAGCTTCTATGGTGATAGAAAAAATGGGTGAATAAATCAGGTGAACCTTACGGGGCAAGAAGAGTTATGTTCCTTATTGAATTAAATATTTTTAAGACACGAAAAAAACCTGGAGATCAAAGTCCCCAAGTTTTATTCGTGCACTATTATCTAATTTGACCGTTCCCATGCATCAAATATTTGATCGTTGTTAGGGCTGGTAATCCCATTGGCCCTCGTGCATGTAATTTTTGAGTTGAGATTCCAATCTCGGCACCAAAACCTAGGGCACCTCCATCGGTGAAACGAGTTGAAGCATTATGGTATAACGCTGCTGCATCTACGAGTTTCATAAATTTCTCAGCGATTTCTTTATTCTCGGTGATAATTGCTTCTGAGTGTTTTGTACCATAAGTTTCAATGTGCTGTGTTGCTTCTGTAACGTTAGTGACTGTTTTAATAGCGATGTCTTTGCTTAAATATTCATTTGCCCAGTCGGCTTCACTAGCAGGAACTGCACCTGGGATAAGCTTCATGATGGTACTGTCACCATGGACTTGGATGTCATTTTCCTGAAGTGTTTCAATCAGTGCATCCTTATTTGCTTCAAGCCAGTCTTTATGGATAATTGCAGTCTCTAACGCATTACAGACAGCTGGGCGGTCAGTTTTGGCGTTAACTAGTATAGCTAATGCTTTCTTGACATCTGCCTCCGCATCAATATAAAGATGGCAATTTCCAACACCTGTTTCTAATACGGGAACTGTTGCGTTATTAACAACTGCTTTGATTAACGAGCCGCCTCCACGAGGAATCAGCACATCAATATGTTCCTTCATAGTAAATAATTGTTGTGTTGCTTCGCGATCGGTGCTCGCAATAAACTGAACAGCTTCTTTTGGCACTTTTGTTTGTTCTAAACCGCGATGCATGACTTCTACAATGGTCTTATTGGAATTGATCGCAGAGGAACCACCTTTTAAGACAATGGCATTGCCAGATTTTAGTGCCAGACCTGTCGCGTCGACTGTTACATTCGGACGAGCTTCATAAATCATTCCGATAACACCAAGCGGTACAGTTATCTGTTGTACGTTTAATCCGTTATCAAGGTTCCAGTCTGAATTGATAATGCCAGTTGGGTCGTCTAGTTCAGCCACTTCACGTAGACCTTGAGCAAATTCCTCAATCCGTTCTTTGGTAAGTGTCAACCTGTCGATAAACGCGTCATCATGTCCTTGTTCACGACCGTTTTTTAAGTCCTCTTTATTGGCTGTTAGTATCGTTTCATACTCATTGTCTATTGTGTCAGCCAATGTAAGAAGTGCTTCATTTTTTTCTTCAGTCGTCAATAAAGATAACGTTTTAGCAGCTTTCTTAGCAAGTTTTGCCTGTTCTTCTACATTTACTTTTTTAGTCGTTACTGTCATCTAATCCCTCCAATTAATTTGTTACTAAACTATCTACCGGTACTTCCGCATCTAAATGGCAGACAAGGTGTTTACTTTCAATCGCAACTTTTTCATAGTCTTTCATTTCAATTTCCTTTTGGTTAATTAAATTATTCAATGCCTCTGAAGAGTAGTTTACCACGCCTAAGCCAATTACTTCGCCTTCGACATCGATAATTGTCACAACTGCTCCTTTTTCAAAGCGTCCAGTTACCGTACGAAGGTCTGTTGGATTTAAACTAATTCTTTCGTTTATGATTGCTTCTCTTATTGTATGATTCACCGTTACTTTGCCTTTAGGTCCTGAATTGAATGCGATCCATTGTTTTTTTTGATTTAAATTTTGGATGTTTTTCTTTGGTTCAAAGTAGGAGCCTTTTGCATCATTATGGACAGCATCAAACACGATATTTTTAGTTGTTGCATTTCCTAAAAAGGAAGGTATCCCTGAGGCCATTGCAATTTTAATAGCATCTATCTTTGATTTCATTCCGCCTGTACCATTTGCGCTACCAGGATCACCAGCAGCAGCTTCAATTGATGGTGTAATCTCATGAACTTTTTGAAGAAGCTTGGCATTTTCGTCTTTACGTGGATCCGCATCATACAAACCATCAATATCAGATAGAATGATTAGTTGATCAGCATCAACAAGCCCAGCAACTTTTGCGGAAAGTGTATCGTTATCCCCGAATTTCAAAAAATCCATCGAAATCGTGTCGTTTTCATTTACGATTGGAACGATGCCTCTTTCAAGTAATACATTAATGGTATTTCGTGCGTTGTTGTAACGATTCTCATCAGAAAAATCATCACGGGTGATTAGTATTTGTGAAGCCACATATCCATGTGACATGAAGATGTCAGAGTAGGTTTCAATAAGTAGGCCCTGGCCAATGGAAGCGGATGCTTGCTTTTCAGGTAGTGAATCTGGACGATTGAGATAGCCGAGCTTGCGGTATCCAGCTGCCACAGCCCCTGAGGAAACAAGCAGGATTTCATGGCCGTTTTCTTTTAATCGAACAACTTCATCAACTAGTTTTTCGAGTTTTCTACGGCTCACTTCTCCATTTATGCTTGTTAGGGAACTACTCCCAATTTTAATTACGATACGTCTTGCGTCAATTTCTGGTGTCAAGTCAACACTCCTTCTAATTTTCATTCCAAGTAGGGTAGACCCTAGTTATTGAAAATACAATTTTATTTTTGCATATAATAATGTACTATTTTTAATTAATAATGCTTAACGAACGGTTTTGTTTGCCGTAGTTAGAATAACACTTCCTATATATACTTCAAGGGTTTTTACGCAAGTCGGGTGTATATAAGCGAAATAGTGATGGTAAGCGTTGTCATTTAGAGGTATTTTCAGCTCATCGGTCTAAATCTGCTCTAATACTCTAAAATCAAACTATATGGAACTTTAAAAACTGGAATTTGTGGAATAAAACAGCGAAAACGTTAAAAGGGTTAATTTAAAATATCGGTCAAGCTGGAAACACAAATAGTGTAGAATGATAGAAAAGGAGGGATCGTACGTGAACAAAATATCAGCAAAAGAAATAAAAGAAATCCTTTTAATTATTATTGGTTCCTTTATATTCGCGTTTGGTATCAATTACTTTGCTATCCCTAATCGCTTATCTGAGGGTGGAATAATTGGTATTACGATTGTTACCTATTATTTATTTGAATGGTCGCCTGGTATTGTTAACTTTGTGCTTAATGCAATTTTAGTAGCGATAGGTTATAAGCTGTTTAATAAGCAAGTGATTGTGTACACCATTATTTCCATTGTGGCATCCTCCATCTTTTTGCATCTTACGGTAGAAGTAGGTGAATATTTAAATGGTGATACATTATTAGCTGCCTTATTTGCAGGCGTCACAATTGGTTTCGGCCTAGGATTAATTTTCCGCGCGGGCGGAACTTCTGGTGGATCAGCCATAATAGCACAGGTAGCGAATCAACGATTAGGCTGGGGCATTGGGAAAGGTGTGCTGGTTGTTGATATTATCGTAATCGCAGGATCCGTCTTTATTATTGGACAGGAAAAGGCGATGTACACATTAATTTCCGTTTATGTTGGTGCTAAGATAATTGATATCATCGTCGAAGGAGCAAATGAAAAGACAGCCGTTATGATCATCTCCAGAGATCCAGGAGAAGTCCTTGATCAAGTTACCAATAAAATGGCACGTGGTATAACCGTTTTAGAAGGGCGAGGTGGGTATACAAAGGCGAATAAAGAAGTTCTCTATCTTGTTATCAATAAACAGGAAATTGTCCAGTTAAAGAAAATCGTTCAGGAAATTGATCCGAATGCCTATGTAACAGTTCACACTGTACAAGAGATATTCAGGAAGGGTTATAAGGGTTCTTGAAAACGCGCATACCTGTCACCTGGTACTATTCAAAATAGTTTCAGGTGACAGTGTACTTATACTTGAAATTCTGTTTATTATGTACTATTTGGTAGTAGATTGTAGGCTAAGCCGATTACGTATCGCTAATCGTATAGAATCATGCTTAAACGGGCTATACAACGTTTATTTGGTTTTGACGAAATCAGTAAATTCAATCTATGCTATTATAGTGCGTTAAAATTGATCAGGAGGTGAGAGCATTAAAAGTGGAACTAGTGAAATGACAAATACAAAAGATATAAAAACTGAATTTCATTTTCGTAGGCCTAAAAAAGAAGACGGGGCAGCTGTTTGGGAACTTATTAAACATACAGGTGTTCTTGACCTTAATTCCTCCTATAGCTACCTTATGTGGTGTGAAATTTTCTCGGAAACATCGATTGTGGCTATAGATGAAGGGGAAACGGTTGGGTTTATTTCCGGCTTTATTCACCCAGGTACACCGCATACATTGTTTATCTGGCAAGTAGCTGTTCATGAATCGGAACGGGGCAGAGGGTTTGGAACGAAGATGTTGTTTCAACTATTGCAACGTGAGTCTTGTGAAAACATTCACTATGTGGAAGCGACTGTCTCACCATCAAATACGCCATCACAAAACTTGTTTCATGGTTTTGCGGAAAAGCTCGATACGAATTGTGTAACAGAGGATTATTTTTCAGCAACTGACTTTCCGCAAACAGGACATGAAGATGAATTATTGTATAAGATTGGACCTATTCAAGAAGAAAACAAATTGAAAAAAGGGGCGATTTGATGACAACTGCAGTATTAAGTAACGCAAAGATGAAAACGTTTGAGGAAATGGAATCAGCAGTGAGAAGTTACAGCCGAGGCTGGCCAACCATTTTTAAAAAGGCCAAAGGGTATAAGCTGTGGGACATAGACGAAAAAGAATATATTGACTTTTTTGCAGGGGCAGGTGCACTAAATTACGGTCATAATAATGACGTGATGCAGGAAAAAATGATCGATTATATTCGTAATGATGGACTTATTCATAGCCTGGATATGGGAACAACTCCAAGAAAAGAATTTCTTGAGCGTTTTAAAGAGGTAATTCTTACACCTCGGGAACTCGATTATAAGGTAATGTTTCCTGGACCAACTGGCACGAATACAGTTGAAAGTGCACTGAAAATAGCTAGAAAAGTAACAGGGCGTGATACGGTAATTAGTTTTACGAATGCATTTCATGGAATGACAATCGGTTCCCTCTCTGTAACAGCAAATTCATTTAAACGACATGGAGCAGGGATTCCCCTTCATCATACTGTATCAATGCCATTTGATGACTATGTGGAAGGTCAGGATGAGATTGCCTATTTGGAAAAGTTTCTGGAGGATAACGGAAGCGGTGTAGCGTTACCGGCTGCTATTATTTTAGAAACAGTTCAAGGGGAAGGCGGTATGAATGCCGCTAGATTCGAATGGTTGAAAAAAATAGACAGTATGTGTAAACGCTGGGATATTCTATTGATCGTTGACGATGTTCAAGCTGGCTGTGGAAGAACTGGTACTTTTTTTAGTTTTGAACCCGCTGGAATTAACCCGGATATTGTCTGTCTTTCGAAATCAATCGGTGGCATCGGATTACCAATGGCAATCACGTTAATTAAACCTGAGTATGACAAGTGGGGGCCTGGAGAGCATAATGGAACATTTCGCGGAAATAACCTAGCGTTTATTGCTGCAACAGAAGCGTTAACAAACTGGGAAACAGCCGATTTTAGTAAAGCAATCGGGCAAAAGGCTGTTATTTTGAATGACGCTATTGAAGCTATCATAAAAAAGTACCCGGAACTAAAAGGAAAGGCCCGCGGACGAGGTTTAATGCAGGGACTAGCAATTGATACATATGGTCTCGCAGGTAAAATTTGTGCGGAAGCATTCGAGCGTGGCTTAATTGTGGAAACGTCGGGACCGAACGATGAAGTTATTAAATTTCTCCCACCACTTATTATTGATGAGAATGGTCTTAACAAGGGATTGAAAATACTCGATGAGAGTATTAAACATGTTCTTGCGCAATAATGTATTTATCAAACTAACTTAAAGAGGATGTTCAAAAAGTCACCAAATGATAAACGGCGAATTTCTTCGTTGCGCAGTTTTTCCGGTCCTCACGTATTAAAAGCATACGTTCCGGTCCTCAAAATCTTCGCGCCTTGAACTTCTTGTTTCTAATTTGCCGCCTTTTTGAACACGCACTTATAAAGAAATGGGGAATAGAAATGATCGTAAAATCACTTGAAGATATTATTGGAACAGAGGATGAAAAGTCTGGCGAAACATGGTCAAGTCGTCGGTTTATATTGAAACAGGACAATGTCGGTTTTAGTATGAATGATACAATTATCAAAGCAGGTACAGAAAGTTATTTCTGGTATAAAAATCATATCGAAGCAGTTTATTGTATTGAAGGTGAAGGGGAAATTGAAAAGGTTGAGACTGGAGATGTTTATCAGCTTAAAGCAGGAACAATGTATCTTTTAAATGATAACGATAAACATAAACTCAGGGCAAGAACGCAAATGCGCATGGTGTGTGTGTTTAACCCACCACTTGTAGGAAGAGAAACACATAATGAAGAAGGATATTATCCGTTGTTGACAGAATAGATATTTTTTCTACCATGCCTGCCACCTGAGTATATTCAGGTGGCAGGCATTAATAATTAATAGGTTTGATTGATTATTTTTCTACCTCTAAACTAAACTCTATGAATCTCCTGACTAGAACATAAACTTGGACAATCACCTGTTTTCAGGTTTTTAAGCACAGCTGCCCCAGCGGGTTTTCTCCTCGAATCATAGAATAAATAGAGTACTAATTTGCCAAGTACTCAGTAGTTTTTACAAATCCGTGGCAAATAATTAGAGAGAAGGGAATTTAATGGTTAAAATTTATTTAGATCCAGGTCATGGTGGTTCTGATCCAGGCGCTAGCGGACAAGGTTTAAAGGAAAAGAATATTGTACTAGATATTGCCTTACGTATCCGTGATCTGCTGAACAACGAATATAAAGATGTTGAGGTGAATATGAGCCGTACAACAGATACTTCCGTAAGTTTAGCAGAACGCACAAATGAAGCCAATGCATGGAATGCGGACTATTTTTTGTCGATTCATTGCAATGCCTTCAATGGTTCTGCGCAAGGATATGAGGATTATATTTATATTGGGTTATCTGATTCATCCCTGACAGCGCAGTATCAGGATATCTTGCACAGTGAAATTACTGCTGTTAATGAATTAACGGATAGGGGGCAAAAACAGGCTAACTTTCATGTATTGCGAGAATCGATAATGCCAGCCTTATTAACGGAAAATGGTTTTATTGATAATGCAGGCAATGCAACGAAATTGGCCGACCCCTCCTATCGACAAAAAGTAGCCCGGGGGCATGTAAATGGTCTGGAGCGTGCCTTTAATCTGGAAAAAGTATCATCGGATGTACTGTATAAATTGATTGCTGGATCCTTTCAAGAACAAGCGAACGCTGAAGAACGGGTGGCTTACCTTGATTCCAAGGGGATATCTGCTTTCTTTGGTGAAATCACTGTATCTGGTGATACTTGGTACCGTGTACAGGCTGGTGCTTTCGAAAATCGAGCTAATGCGGAACAGCGATTGACGGAGGTTAAGGAAGCGGGAATAGGCGACGCTTATATTCTTGAGGAAACTACTATGGTAACGACCTATCATGTCATTGCAGGATCTTTTAAGGAAAGGGAAAATGCAGACAATCGGGTTAATTATCTTGATACCAAGGGGATCCCTGCGTTTGTCGACCCAACCAATATAACTGGTGAAACTTGGTATCGTGTTCAAGCTGGAGCTTTTGAGAACAGGAAAAATGCAGAGGAACGTTTAGCAAGAGTTAAAGAAGCAGGGATTGAAAATGCTTTTATTGTTGAAGACCGGGATCAGGAAGAAACTATTATTTCAGGATATCCAATTTCAGGCCCAATTCTTTTATCTCCAGAACAGTTAAATCGTTATGTGCATGCTATTAATCCAAATGCGCCCGCATTAGGAAGATATTATTTAGAATTCGGGGAGTATTATGGTATTAAAGGAGATATTGCTTTCGCACAAGCCTTGCATGAAACCGACTACTTCCGTTTTACAGGTGTCGTTGAATCTGGGCAGAATAATTATGCTGGGATTGGTGCTACGGGACCTGATAATCAAGGTGCTAGTTTTGCCACCCCAAGAGATGGAGCTCTTGCACACATTCAACACCTGTTTGCCTATGCTTCTACGGAATCATTGCCTGATAAGTATCCATTGATTGATCCGCGTTTTGATCTAGTTCAACGGGGGAGCGCACCAACATGGCAGGCCCTAAATGGTAAATGGGCCGTCCCGGGAGACGACTATGGAGAGTCTATTTTGCGCCTGTATGAAAGAATAGTGGAAGCATCTATTAGTGAATTGGAATCGGTTATAGAGGAGATTCAAGTTTAGTTTTCTCACCGACAGGCAATGGAGTATAGCTGGCCTCTATAATTTCGTAGTCTAAAAGAATTTACTGAGTTATTTCGAAATATTATAAATCTATACTTGACATTCAATAGCAACACATGTAACCTAATTAATAATTAAATAATGTAATTTTCTTATCCAGAGAGGTGGAGGGACTGGCCCTTTGAAACCTCAGCAACAGGTTTTTTAAATACTGTGCTAATTCCAGAAGTGTAAAGCTTGGAGATAAGAAGAGTAACTAGCCACGTGCCTAAACCTCTTCTTATATAAGAAGGGGTTTTATTTTTGGCTAATGAAAGTATACGAGGAGGAAAAGAAATGAAGCGTAGTTTGGAAGAACGTTTAAGAGAAGGTACTGTTATTTGTGGGGAAGGGTATTTATTCGAATTGGAACGAAGGGGATATTTACAAGCTGGTTCCTTTGTTCCCGAGGTGGCGCTGGATAACCCTGAAGCGCTTAAACAAGCATACAGGGATTATATGAATGCTGGTTCTGATGTTGTATTAGCTTTTACATATAATGCCCACAGGGAAAAAATGCGTATCATTGGGAAAGAAGAGTTACTAGAGCCATTAAATAGAAATGCTATCCGTCTCGCAAAAGAGGTTGCCAAGGAAAATACAAAAGAAGAAGCGTTGGTGGCTGGAAATATATCAAATACGAATATTTTTGATCCAGAAGACTCTGAATCTAAGACCAAAGTAAGAAATATATTTGCCGAAATGGTGAAGTGGTGTAAGGAAGAAGGAGTTGATTTCATAAATGGTGAAACGTTTTATTACCATGAAGAAGCACTTATCGCTTTAGAGGAAATTCAAAAACAAGATTTACCAGCAGTCATTACATTTGGTTTAATGGGAGAAAATATTTTACGAGACGGCTACACTGTCGATGAATCTTGTAAAGTCCTATCTGAAAAAGGTGCGCTAGTTGTTGGCATGAATTGCTTCAGGGGTCCTCACACGATGCAACCATATCTCGCGGACATACGAAAAAATGTTGGTGGATATGTGGGTGGATTGCCTATTCCATACCGCACAAGTGAAGAAAACCCGACATTCTTTAATCTGCCTGATGGAGGATGCAGCTGTCATTTACCTTTAGAAACAACCTTCCCGACAGCACTGGACCCTCTTTACCATAATCGCTATGAATTAGCAGAGTGGGCAAAAGAGGCAAAGGATATCGGCATTAATTATATTGGCTTGTGTTGTGGGGCATCACCAGCAATGCTTCGTGCAGTGGCAGAAGCGGTAGGCGTTGAGACAATTAATTCAAAATACTCCCCTGATATGGAGAAGCATTTCTTATTTGGAAAAGACGAAACACTAAAAGAACATAATTTGAGCTATCGGTCGAAAGCATAATTGGGCATTGAAAAAAAGCTTGTAGAAAAAAGGTTTTTCTACAAGCTTTTTTCAAGTATCAAAGAAAATATAAAAATTTGGCGATTGTCTGTCTAGCTCCAGCGCCTAGACACTCGAGACATAAGCAGTTCGCTTCCGCGCGAGCAAGGCACTCACACTGCACCCCTCTGCTTATGCTTGTCGTGTCTTACAAGGCGCTTACGCTTTTCGTGTCTGTCTAGCTCCAGCGCCTAGACACTCGAGACATAAGCAGTTCGCTTCCGGGCGAGCAAAGCACTCACACTGCACCGCTCTGCTTATGCTTGTCGTGTCTTACAAGGCGCTTGCGCTTTTCTTAATATCACTCATAATAAAGTAGCAAGACAAATAGTTTGTAAAGACCAGAAGTTAATTAGTAACATATAGAGAGGAATACTCGGAATTAAGTTGGGAAGGTGTCTTGAATGAAAGTTGTAAATAATGTAACAGAGTTGATGGGAGATACACCAATCGTAAAGTTGAACAAGCTTGTCCCGGATGATGCCGCAGAAGTTTTTGTTAAACTTGAGATGTTTAACCCAAGCAGAAGTGTCAAGGACCGCGCAGCGATAAATATGATCAGGGTTGCAGAAGAAACGGGATTATTGAAACCAGGTGGCCTGATTATTGAACCGACTAGTGGGAATACGGGGATTGGACTCGCCATGGCCGCAGCTGCGAAAGGATACCAGGCAATTATGATCATGCCTGATAACAGCACAATGGAAAGAAGAAATATTTTAAAAGCTTATGGTGCGGAAGTTGTATTAGTTCCAAGCGAAGAAAAAATGCCTGGAGCTATTAAAAAGGCATTGGAATTACGAACAGAAAATCCTGGCAGTTTCATTCCACAGCAATTTGAGAATCAAGCAAATGCGGACGTACATAGAATAACAACAGCTCTTGAAATATATGAACAAATGGACGGGAAATTAGATGCATTTGTATGCACGGCAGGAACAGGTGGAACCGTGACGGGAACAGGCGAAGTGTTAAAGGAAAAACTTCCGGAACTTGTGATTACAATTGCGGAGCCAAAAGGATCGCCAGTTTTATCAGGTGGCCAACCTGGTAGCCATAAGCTAGTGGGGACTAGTCCAGGTTTCGTGCCGAGCATATTAAATACGACCATTTATGATGAAATTATGCAAATAGAAGACGCGATTGCGATTGATATGTTTAAAAAGTTGCCGAAACAAGAAGGCCTATTTGTGGGGTTGTCTGGAGCAGCATCCATTTATACCGCAATTGAAGTTGCAAAACGATTGGGAAAAGGGAAACGCGTGCTATGTGTTGCACCTGACAGTGGCGAACGGTATCTTAGTATGGACTTGATTGATGAATAATCGAACGGGTGTGTACATTTTAGGTAGTTTGGCAAGTTCGGCTGGAAATCGCGCAATCGAAGGTGCTAATCGCGCGGTAACACGACCGAATCGCGCAACATATCAGCCAAAAAGCGCACTGAAGTGATTATGAACCTTTATTGCGCGAATTTGAGTGGATAGTGCGCGATAATTCAGTTTTATGCGTGATATAGAGTTGGTCTAGCTCGACTTTCCTATATTACTCTTTAAAAAGGCGTCTGTTTTATAAAATAGGCCCTTTTCGAATGGAAATAATTTATTATGCGCTATACCCTTTCATCTCCATAGTAGTAGGGCATAATTTGGTAATGGTTGGGACTGAAAGACAATTGACACAAATAACAATGGGTGAGTATACTATCATATAACCAAGTTTGTTTATAGGAATTGTCATGATAAGGAGGTAGTGCATTGTTTCTTGAAATAAATCATGTTGGAAAAACCTTTACCAATCAGGAGAAGCAATCATCTTTTGACGTTTTTTCTGGTATTGACTTAGAGGTCTCTGAAAACCAATTTGTATCTATCCTAGGACCATCTGGGTGTGGGAAATCAACTTTACTATCAATGGTGGCTGGGCTTGAAAGCGCCACAGAAGGATCCATTTTGCTTCAGGAAAAGGAAATTAAGCAGGCTGGGCCTGATCGTGGCATGGTTTTCCAGCAGCCTTCCTTATTCCCCTGGCTCAATGTTCGCGACAACGTTATTTTTCCGTTGAAAGGGATTATGAGTAAAAAAGAAGCGAGCAAAAGGGCAGATCACTTTTTAAAAATGGTCCACTTAAGCAGATTTAAAAACAGTTTCACATATGAACTATCAGGTGGAATGCAACAACGTGTAGCCATCGCTAGGGCCCTTGCGATGGACCCAAAAGTCTTGTTAATGGATGAACCATTCGGGGCACTCGATGAACAAACACGTCATATTTTGCAAGATGAGTTGATTAAGATTTGGCAAGAAACGCAAAAGACCATTCTTTTTGTTACACACAGCATACAAGAAGCTATTAAACTATCGGATCGCGTCGTTGTGATGGGGACGCGACCTGGCCGTGTCATATCTGACTTTGAAGTTGATATACCTAGACCTAGAAAACGAGAGGAACAAGCGGTTATTGAACTTGAAAAGAAAGTGATGAATTTGCTTGAAGGTGAAATTAAAAAAGTCTTAGAGGAAGAGCTATCAAATGAAATTCAATATAGTCGTTAAACGTGTATTATTTCTAGTTGCAATCATTGGATTATGGCAGTTTATTTATACAATAAACGTGTTTCCAGTTATTATTTTTCCATCGCCGATTCAAGTGTTTACAGCTTTATATGAAGGATTTGCAAGTGGCGATTTCGTCAAGGCATTAGGGGCGAGCTTTAAACATCTGTTTAGTGGATTGTCGATGGCGATCTTGTTTGGAACGATTTTAGGCGTGATTCTTGGTAAATCTAAGCAAGCAGATGAAACAGCGGGTATGTATTTAATTGCCCTGCAAAGTATTCCAAGCATTGTCTGGGTTCCGTTAGCGATTATGCTTTTTGGATTCACGGAATTTGCAGTTGTTTTCGTTGTCGTTTTAGGTGGAACATTCGTCATGGCTTTAAATGTTCGATCGGCTATTCACAATGTCCCACCTCAACTCGTACGTGCAGCAAGAACGATGGGAACGAAAGGAGTCGGGTTATTTTACCGAGTTGAAGTCCCAGCGAGTATTCCGTATTTCATGTCAGGTGTCAGGCTTGCCTGGGCATTCAGCTGGCGCGCATTAATGGCTGGTGAATTACTCAGTAACGGACCTGGGCTTGGGTACTCATTAAGATACGCCCAAGATTACGCCCGTATGGATCAAGTCGTCGGCATTATCATCATTATCGGATTGATTGGTGCAATCGTTGATCAGCTTGTATTTTCAAAATTAGAGAAAAACGTTATGAAACGCTGGGGTTTGGTCAAATAAAAGGGAGGATGAAAAACGTATATGAAGAAACTTTTATTAATGATGGTATTCGTTACACTTAGCATAGTATTAGCTGCATGTGGAAGTAGCGAGGAAGCTGCTGGTAGTGATGGGGCAAAAGAAATTACAATTGGATACTTTCCGAACATTAATCACGTTGCGGGGATGGTAGCCGAAGAGAAAAAACTGTATGCAGAAACATTACCAGACGGAACAAAGGTGAATTATCAATATTTTCCTGATGGATCAGCCTTTATGACAGCAATTGAAACAGGCGAAATTGAAGGCGGACTCGTCGGACCAGGTCCAGCTATGAACCACTTTACAAGCGGAGCAAAAATTAATATCGTAGCTGCAGGGTCAACAGGCGGTACTGTTATTATGGCTAGAAAAGGTGCTAATATCGAAACGGCAGAAGACTTAAAAGGCAAGACTTTTATCTCTCCGCGTGTTGGGTGCACCCACGACGTTCAGTTCGAAACGATGATGAAAGAAAAATTCGGCATCACATCTAAGCGTATTGACGGATCCATGAAACATGTCACAGGAAAACCAGCTACCTATCAAAGCATGTTTGTCACAGGAAACGTTGACGCGGCAACAGTCCCAGAACCATGGGCTTCCGTTATCGAAGCAGAAGGTAGTGGTGAAGTACTCGTAGATACACCTGACGTTGCCTATGGTGAAACTTTACCAGCGGCTGTATTTGTAACATCACAAGACTTAGTCAAAAACAATCCTGACACGGTTCAAAGTATTGTAGACGCACATAAAAAGGCAACAGAATTTATTCAGGATAACCCAGAAGAAGCAAAAAAAATTGCCATTGATAAAATCAAAGACATTACGGATCAGAAGCTTTCTAAAACAGTCATTGATAACGCATGGGAACGTATAGATTTCACGTATGAAGTGAACGGAGATGTCCTGCAAGATTTTGCTGATTCTTCTTATGACCTTGAGTTTTTGAAAGAGAAGCCGGATTTAGAGGGGTTAGTTGATACTAGTTTTGTTCAATAAACGTGAAAGGCAGTCGGTTTGGCTGGCTTTTCTTGTTGGAAGTAAAGGCTTGTAGAACACTCATGTGAGTGTTCTACAAGCTTTTTGTCTTATGTTATTCCTAGCTATTTAAAACAGCATTAAGCAAAAATAAGGAACTAAGTATTTGTAGTGTCGATGTATTATAATATTAATTAAGTGTTATTGTTTTTGCTATCATTCTCATCAAAGAAATTCTTTATTAACTCTATAAACCGATTAACTAAGGGTGGTAAATATCTGTTTTTATCTATAGCTAGATATACAGTTCTTGATATATTTGAATCCTGAATTTTTTTAACATGAAACGGAAATTTCTTTGAATACTTAACATAGTTTTCAGGCACCACAGTAATACCTAAACCTTCTTCCACCATACTGCAGGCGGTTTCGAATCTCTCAATTTCAAACTGAATGTTTGGTTTTACACCTGACTTACGAAATGCATTTAAAATATCTTCACGAGTTTGGAACCCTTCTTTACATACTATAAAATCCTCATTCTCTAAGTCGCTTATCTTAAAGCTTTTTGTAACTAAAGGATGCAAAGGCGGTAGTATAGCAACTAAATTCTCCTCATAAATCGGTATAGTTTCTATTTCTTCATTGTTAATATATTGATTTGTAATGGCTAGATGTACATCAAAATTACTTAAGGATTTTACTACCTCGTCTAAGCTTAAAATATCAAATATTTTTATGTGGACATCATTATATTCCTTTTTAAACTCTTTTATTATCTTTGGAACCCAAGATTTAGAGGATTCTATTAAACCGAAGGATAATTCTAACGGTCCCTGTTGTTTTAGTCGTGTCATTTCTTCGGACACATGATCGAAATGGTTTACCAATTTTTTAGCTTCTTGATATAGTATTTTCCCTTCTTTAGTTAAACTTGAATCGCGGGTACTCCTATCCATTAGGGTTAGACCTAATTCAATTTCTAGTTTTTTAATGGTTGTACTTAGTGAGGGTTGGGATATGTGTAACATTGAAGCGGCGTTAGTATATGTCTCCTGTTCTACAACGGTTATAAAGTAACGTAAATGACGTATTTCCATTAGAATCACACCTTATTTATAGTTAAAAACTATAGAAATATAAAAAATATGTATTAGTAATTATATATTATCTTAATTATAATGAAATGGAAAGCTATTATTTTCTGAATTTATAAACTATAAAAGTGAGGTGTTACTATCTATAACTTCCCCGATAAACAATTATGGACTGGAAGAGTTGATTATGAAGATGACTTAAACAGTTTTCGTTTTCATCAAGTTGTTAAGTTTAAAGGTATAGATGAATTAACAAAAAATGAAAGCGCTTTTGGTGTTATTGGTTTTGAATGTGATGAGGGTGTTAGACGAAACAAAGGAAGAGTTGGTGCTTCTTCGGCTCCAAGTGAAATCAGAAAGTTATTATCAAACTTACCCTATAATATAGGCGATAATGCTAACATAATAGACGTTGGAAATGTTGTATGTGAAAATGGCAAGATGGAAGATGCCCAGGAGGAATTAGGGGTCCATATTACAAAAATACTTAACCATTCCAATATACCAATTATTATTGGTGGAGGTCATGAAACATTATATGGTCATTATTTAGGGGTAAGGGAGTATATTGGGCATGAGCAATCATTAGGTATTATAAATATTGATGCACATTTTGATATGAGAGACGATTGTGTCCCTTCTTCTGGAACAATGTTTAGACAAATACTTGAGCAGGATACTGATGCTGGATATTTATGTCTAGGAATACAAGAGTTTGGGAATACAAAGGCTTTGTTTGAAAAGGCAAGCAAACTTAATTGCACCTATATACTTGAAGAAGATATTACCTCTGACAATTATCAACATACATTCCAAACTATAGATGAATTTTCCGATAAGCATGATTATATTATGTTGACATTATGTACAGATTCTATTATTGCATCTGAAGCGCCAGGGGTTAGTGCAACATCTGTCTTTGGATTGGAATCAAAAGTGGTTAGAAATTTATTACGCTACATTGTTTCAAGGTCAAACATTGTAAGTTTTGATGTATCTGAAGTTAATCCATTATTGGATGAAGGTAATAAGACAACAAAATTAGCTGCACACTTAATTGCAGTGGTTATGAAATATTTTAGGGGATCTAATGTTTAACAACGGGGAGGAAATAATATGAGTTTGGAAATAAATCAATTAACCACCATATTTATTGCAGTAGCAGTTTTTATGATTGGTAGTTACTTAAATAAAAGGATCCATTTTCTAGATAGATTTTGTATACCAGCACCAGTTGTTGGAGGGCTTTTATTTGCAATTATTGCTACTATATTAAAAGGGTTCCAACTACTAGAAATAAGTTTAGATACCTCTTTACAAGGACTATTTATGTTGACATTCTTTACAACTGTTGGACTTGGGGCTAGCTTTGGATTAATTAAGTTAGGTGGAAAGCTACTAGTTATATACTGGCTTTCTTGCGGTTTTTTAGCATTAGTACAGAGTGTAATTGGAATTTCTTTTGCAAAGATATTAAATCTTGATCCGTTAATCGGTGTAATGGTTGGGGCAACATCAATGGAAGGCGGCCATGGGGCAGCTACGGCATTCGGAACCACTATTGAAGGACTTGGAGTTGAATCAGCATTATCAATAGGATTAGCTGCAGCCACAGTTGGACTTGTAGCTGGTGGATTAATCGGTGGTCCGATTGTAAAGCATTTGATTACTAAATATAATTTAAAACCGACAGAAACTGACGTTGAAGATGATAGTTCACCACTGGCAAATATTCAAGCTTCAACTTCTAATTTAACATCAAAAACATTTATGATTCAGGTATTTATTATAACATTATGTATGGCAGTAGGGTCGTTTTTAGGTGAGTTATTTACTAGTACAACTGGGTTTGCGATACCTAGTTATGTAAGTGCAATGTTTGTTGCGGTAATAGTAAGAAATATTATTGACAAATATGATAGCAGTATTATTCAAATGAAAAGTATTAGCATTATAGGGGACATAACACTGGGAATATTCCTATCAATGGCGCTAATGAGCATTAAATTATGGGAGGTTGCTAATCTTGCTTTTCCATTACTAATTATTATCTTTGTCCAAGTACTATTCATTGCATTATTTGGTATTTTTGTTTTATTTAGGATGTTAGGCAAAGATTATGATGCTGCAGTAATGGTAGGCGGATTCACTGGCCATGGCCTAGGTGCAACACCTAACGCGATTGCCAATATGGATGCTATTGTAAATAAATACGGTCCATCTCGTAAAGCATTTCTAATTGTACCCATTGTTGGAGCATTCTTAATAGATGTTTTTGCAATGCCAATAATTATCACTAGTATAAATATGTTTAGTTAAATATTATAAAACAGAGTAACGGCATTTAGCCGTTACTCTGTTTTTGGTGTATTTAGGTTACAGAAAAATAGTTATTTGTAACTTTTTCAAAAAAGACGCCACCTAACCTACTACTGTTTAAGATTATAGAAGTAGAATAAATTTTATTATCATAAAAATATAGGATATCGGACCAAAATTTACAAGGTGTCTCCATTATTCTTGTCATCCACCTTTTTAGCTTCTCGGGG
Organism: Virgibacillus carmonensis; assembly: GCF_057836705.1. Classification (NCBI taxonomy): domain Bacteria; kingdom Bacillati; phylum Bacillota; class Bacilli; order Caryophanales; family Bacillaceae; genus Virgibacillus; species Virgibacillus carmonensis. The sequence continues at coordinate 37,539 of NZ_JBYQFJ010000021.1, forward strand.
ATTGTTTTCTAATAATTTCATCTCTTATTCCGCCATCTGATAATTCTTCGGAAAACGCATGATCTTTTTTATTTGTTGCTTGATCCTTTTCTTGTTTATTTTGCTTCCTATTCATTTGGTTGATCCTGTCTAGTATTAGTTAAATAGGTGTTTTCCCCTGGTGCAAAGTTGACATTCTGGAGATTAACTTCTTCGTCTTGTGGATGGGATGTTTTGTGTTCAATCTCGGGAATATGCTCCCTTTCAATTTCTGGTTTCCTTGTGTCTGTTGATTTCTTTTTTTCCTCCATTAATGATTCTCCTTTCATATAGGTAGTAATCTTTAGTTTGTCAAAAAATGAGGAAGGTATGAGTACTTCTTTGAAACAATTCTATTGTAAAAGCCACCAATTTTCGGTAATCTTATTCTGATATTCTAATCGTATTATAAAGTTATGAGGAGTTTTTGTGTATGGAGCGTTTTACTATCTGGGGATTGAAAGTGTCCATTTCCTTCTATGCACTTTTGCACTTTTTCACCTATTTTTATGAGGTGGAAATTTTGCTGTATCTTCTTTCCATTAGCGGGTTGCTGACGCTATTGTTTGCGGGAATAAGGTTAACTGTTAAGCAATTCAAATTACCACTTTTTCTATTTCTCACCAGTGTAACGGTTTTGATTTTTTCTGAAGGATCTATGATAGATGGCTTATACAATGGCTTTCTTCAAATGCGGAGTATCATTGGATTATTAATTATTGTTCCGATGATTGGGTGGGTTTTGAGGGAAGAACCTTATATTGAGGAAATTATGGCGTTTGCCCACAAAGGAATCAATTCAAGCCGTAAATTTTATTTTGGGATTGTTTCCTTTACCCAAGTGATTTCTTACTTTTTACTTTTTGGGTCTATACCAATGATGTATCAATTTATCACTGTCATATTGAAAAATCAAAAAGGTGAAGCGTGGGAAAACTTTAAAGGCACTGCGCTATTACGTGCATTTGCCTTGTCAACTATGTGGGTTATCAGTATCCCTAGTTTTATTTTTGCAGTGGACACATTGCAAGCCTCTTTGTGGATAGCCGTTTTGCAAGGGTTTGGGATGGCCATATTAGGATCTGTTGTAGCAGTCATATTCTCTTACTTTCAGGAAAAAAGATATGGAATTGATTTAACAGCTGCGTTACAAACTGAAATTGATACAGTTCTTCGTAGTTATTCCAATAAGGAAGAGATAAAAAAGAAAGTGGTTGAATTCTTGTTAATGTTTGTTACGTTATTCGGAACCATATTTTTACTGCATGCAGTCTATTCTGTCGACCTTATGATGACTATTCCTATTGTAGTGGTTATTTGGACTTGTGTTTATTATTCAGTGAAAAAAAGACCGAAAAAATTAGTTGAAGAATCAAGGTTATACTTTGCCAAGGATATGGTAAAGCAGTCGTATCAGCTATGTATTTTACTGTCAGCAGGCGTACTGATTTATGGGTTAAACCAATCTGGGTTTGGAATAGCTGTTATAGGCGGCATACAATACACACAAGAGGTTTTACCGTTCATAAACTTTTTGTATTTGCTTCCGTTTATCGTTATTTTTCTTGGATTTTTGGGGTTAGGTCCATTAACCGTGATGGTTTTGGTTGCAGGGTTATTAGAAAATATTTCACTTCCATACCCCCCAGAATTGATTGTGCTAACGATAACTTCAGGCAGTGTCATTTCCATTCTTTTGTCACCAGTGATCATGCCAGTCATTGTATTAAGTGCTTCCAATGGATTAAGCCTATTTAAGAACGGAATAAAGTTTAACTTAAAGTACGCTATTGTATTTTATATTATCGTACAACTTTATGTACAGACGATGATTCGGGTTTGGTAATTATTGATTAGACTATTTGTCCCAAGTATTGAATAAACATAGCAGTGACTGCTATAAAAAGGGAGCTGATAGTAAATGAAGAGAAACAGTCGAGGCACGACGCTAATTGTACTGTTATTTACCGTGGTGACTGCTGCTATAACCATTTACTATCTCTTTTTTTTCAGCAAACCTCCAGAAGAACAAGCCGTGGAAGTGGTTGATGCATTTTATACATATGAACAAGACGGAGCATTTTCTGATTCGTGGGCGATGTTCCACCCATTAATGAAGGAAAAGTTCGCCAAAGGGCATTACTTACAGGATCGCGCCCATGTGTTCATGAACCACCTTGGTGTCACCACTTTCTCCTATTCACTTACGGAAGCAGTGGAAGTAAGGAACTGGAGAATTGAAAAGGGTGCAGAACCGATTCCACTTGTTTATAGGGTAACTGCAACACAGGTATTTAAAGGGAAATATGGAAATTTTGATATTGTACAGGATGTCTATGCAACAATGGTTGAAGGGGAATGGAAAGTGCTTTGGGATTATAAGAAATAACTCGTACTGATAAATCAAGGTTCATTAGCGGTGAAAATTCACCCAACATAAAATGAAATTATATGTTAGAGTCAAACTATGATCAAAAAAAGAAATCTGCATTTCTGCAGGAGAGGTTCGCAATTCCATCCCTCGATAAAAAACTAAGGAGTCAACAACATTCTCTTTGGTGTTGTTTTTTTGATGGAAATAGAATGAATCTCTTCTTTTTTTGCTAAGAGAGAGGGGAAATGAAAATGAATAAAAAAGCGGTTGTTGTATTCAGCGGCGGACAGGATAGTACTACTTGTCTGTTCTGGGCATTGGAACAATTTGAAGAGGTGGAAGCTGTCACGTTTCAATACGGTCAGCGGCATATAGCTGAACTGGATTGCGCAAAAGAGATCTGCCAGACGCTTGGTGTGCCTCACCATGAACTTGATATGTCTTTATTGAATCAATTAGCGCCGAATGCATTGACGAGAGATGATATTGCGATTACGGAGGATGAGGGTGAATTGCCGTCAACTTTTGTACCAGGCAGAAATTTATTGTTTCTATCTTTTGCAGGTGTGCTAGCAAAACAGATTGGTGCAAAACACTTGATTACAGGAGTGGGTGAAGCTGACTACAGTGGTTATCCAGATTGCCGGGATGGCTTCATGAAATCATTAAATGTTACATTAAATTTATCCATGGACGATACGTTTGTCATTCATACCCCTTTGATGTGGCTGGATAAGTCGCAGGTATGGGAGCTAAGTGACCAACTTAATGCTTTTGAGTTTGTAAAAACACATACACTAACTTGTTATAACGGTGTGAAAGGTAGTGGATGCGGGGATTGTCCAGCATGTATTCTAAGGCTAAGAGGTCTTGAGAACTATGAAAATAAGAAAAAGGGTGAAGTGGTATGATGCAGCAAATTTATCCCACTGCACTCCACGATTATTCTTTTGAAATAAACAAAGACTTTCACTTTGCGGCAGCACACTATATTGCCCACGCGGATGCTGGAAAATGCAGGAAAACACACGGACACACGTATTTTGCAAACATTACAATTGCTGGAGATGAACTTGGGTCTACTGGATTTTTGGTAAACTTTAAGATAGTAAAAGAGCTAATCGAACGGCGTTTTGACCATGGGATTTTAAACGAGGATCCGGCTTTTTCTGATGAGCAGCCGGAATTTTTCCCAACGACTGAGGTTATCGCACGTACGATGTATGAAATTATCCAGGAACATTTAAATACGTTACAAAATAAGCCGTTGTGTGTACAGGTATATTTACGGGAAACACCGACAAGTTATTGTGTTTATCGCCCGAGAAAGGGGGATAAATAATGAAGATCCCTGTTCTCGAGATATTTGGCCCGACCATCCAAGGAGAAGGAATGGTAATTGGACGTAAGACAATGTTTATTCGAACTGCCGGCTGTGATTATTCCTGTTCCTGGTGTGATTCTAAATTTACGTGGGATGGGTCCGAAAAAAATAAGATTCAACTGATGGAGACGGAAGAAATTTGGAATGCGTTAACAGAAGAAGGCGGTGATCGCTTTGGGCATGTAACCATATCGGGTGGAAATCCCGGGTTGCTGCCCCATTTAAGTGAACTTGTTAAGCTATTACACGAAAAGGATATGAACATAGCACTTGAAACTCAAGGGAGTAAGTGGCAGCCATGGTTTATAGACATTGATGATTTGACGCTTTCACCGAAGCCGCCAAGTTCAGGAATGCAAACAAATTTTGAAAGACTTGATCAGATTATTGATCGTTTACGTCAGGATCAAAAAGGAACATTCAGTTTAAAAGTAGTTATTTTTGATGAGAATGATTTGACCTACGCAGTAAATATGCATCAAAGATATCCAGATGTTGAATTGTTCCTTCAGGTTGGAAATGATGATCTAGAAACAATGAATAATGAAAAGTTACTGGATCATATGCTGCGTAACTATGAACAGCTAATTGATCTAGTAATGGAAAGCCATGTATTGAAGGATGTTCGTGTTCTGCCGCAGCTCCATACTTATTTATGGGGGAATAAACGGGGAGTATAGGATCCGTGTATATGTAATGAATTGAAAAGCCTCCCCTTACTGTCTAGGACAAAAAGGGAAGGCTTTTCTTTTAGCTATTGTTCGTCACTTAGTATGGAGCCACGGGGAATTGAACCCCGATTACTTGAATGCCATTCAAGTGTAATCCCATTATACCATAGCCCCGGAAACACAAGTATCAGTGGATTAATGCTCCACTCTCCAAACTGAGTTAATGCCCCAGTCAATCAGAGGTTTATTATAAGCTTTCTTTCTTCTTTTTTCAAGCAGTAATTTTTTATGGAATGGCTCCACCCACATCGAATGATAGCCTCTGATTTTTCCTCTAGGATTCTTTTTGTCTTTGTTTTTTTGCAGCTGGCATTTTTAATGATGCATAAACGAGAGCAGCAATAAGAAACAGGCCTAGGTAGCCAATGAGTGGATAGAATAAGGCAACAAGTTCTGTGAAACCAACGAAGCTTGCGCCGAATGCAATAATCATTGTTATACTAACGAACACTTTAAACTTACTTGTTCCTATTTCTGTGAAGCGTGCTCCAAATGCAAAGAACATGCTTACTGCAGTATTGAAAATCATACCGAACAGGATGAAGGAATAAATAATTCCAAGTACAGGAGAAATATCATCAACAATTTTTAACATCGGCATATCGAAGTTCGCAACGACATCAACATTTGAGTAGATGGCAAGATGACTTAATAGTATAAGAATGCCAAGGCCAAGACCTCCGAGAAGTCCTCCAATTTTTGCTGTCTTTTCATCCTGTTCAGCTCCTCCCATGACAAGTGACATGGAGGCACCTACTGCAATATTAAAGGAAACATAGTTGATTCCAGCGATGAACCAATTCGGCAGTGATGAGGCTTGTTCTTTGGCAATTGGATTAAGTTCTGCAAACGACGCATCCATTGTTACCAAACTGTAAATGGAAACCAGTATGACACCAAGGATAAGAAAGGGCGTGATACTCCCGATAACCGCAACCACACGATCGACATTCATCATGATGGTAAGAATGACAAGAACCGTCATCAGTATGATTCCCACAAATGAAGGTAATCCGAACTGCTGGTCAAGGATAGAACCTGCCCCGGCAATCATGACGACCCCTACACCAAAAAGGGTGAAGATGATGATATAATCCACGATAACTCCAAGGTAACGCCCGCTAATCCTATAAACTGCATCTTTATGAGATCTGGTCTGCAAACGACTCCCAAGCCTCGTCAACGTCATTCCGAGATAGGCAAATAACGCTGTTGCAATAATAGCTCCTGCTGTCCCAATAAGCCCGAAGCTTGTAAAATACTGTAAAACCTCTTGTCCCGATGCGAATCCCGCACCGACAATGATTCCAATAAAAGCACTTGCAATTTTCAAGATTTTCTTCATGATGTCCTCCGGCAATTATATGTATAATGATTATGCTTAATCTAAAAGAATGCATCAAACATTTCGTAAAATCAATAATTTTTATGTCGTTAAAAATGGTGTCTTTAGCTAATCAAGAACTGGTAGACATGATAAAAGTAGTACAAATAAGATAAAGTACCTACTATGCCAAATGCTGTGCATAAGCCGTTCTGTTCATCTTTTAATTCTTTGAAGGTAAAAACAATTCAGAAAACGAATAGATACAGTGTAGCATAAATTTAATAATTATGGAGGGATTTGTCGATGAAGAAAAAGAGTAAAGTTGCCTTATTTTGTAGTACGGTCTTGTTAAGTGCAGGAATGCTAACACCCGTGTATGCAGGTACAGCAGTAAATGCTGCAGAACATTCTGTCACTAAAAAACCGTCCGTATCTGGTTTTATCAGCCACGACGAACTTACTAGAAAACTTATGCAGGTCGAACAAACAAGCAAAGGAAATGTGGCTGTTGAAGTCGCAGGATATTCCAATCAGGGTCGTGAGATTTATACGGCTACTGTTGGAACAGGAGACAAAGTTGTACTAGTCGAAAGTGAAATTCATGGAAATGAGAAGGTAGGAACAAAAGCGCTTTTAAACATGCTAAAACAAATCGGTTCAACTGACTCTCCAGAAATGAAACAACTTAGGGAATCGTTAACAATTGTTGTGATGCCAATGGTCAACCCAGATGCTACGGAATTAAATCGTCGGGGAAACGACCTGTCATGGAACGAGGTTATTGACGAATTCCCTCAATTAAAAAGTGCTGAACCATCGTGGAATTATTACACATACGAAAACCGATATTGGGACTATGAATCAAATCCTGGATTTGACGTCAACCGTGATTTTAATCCAGATTTAGATTACACTCCTCAACCCCAGGACTTTCCTGGTAATTCAGCAGAGCCTGGTTGGTATATAACACCAGAAGCACAAACTGTTCGTGATGTGTATAAGGATTTAACAGAACAGTTTGGAACCGTTGATGTATTTATTGATCTTCACCACCAGGGAGAATATGTGATTGAAGGTACCGATGATCCAGTAACATTATCATTATCCGGTGTATTTGTTCCCGATCCAAGCACAGAAGAAGGTGACGAATATAGTGAGTACGAGGATCAGTATAATGTAGATTTTTCTAAAAAATTAAATGTGGCTGCTTATAATGCGCTGCAACAAATGGGTAATTCGCCATTCGGTAATATCTCACTTTACCCGCAAGATCTTGATTTACCTGGAACTGCCCTAGGCTCTTTTGCATTAAATGGCAGCGGTGCAGTACTTTTCGAAGTAACTGGTCAAACTCAAAGCTATGGTCAAAAGAAAATGGGACAATTGAGAAAAGCAGTTGAAACGGGTTTATACGGAATTTTGAACGGTGTCGCAACGGGTGACGTACGTGATATAAATGCTGATGATTATGATGACATTCCATTAACAGAAAGATAACATTGAAAAGAGCAGTTAGGGGTGGTGCTTACCCCTAACTGCTCTTTTTAATATACTAAAACAGGTAAGTAACCCCAACTAGAGTTGATACGAGGGCATTTACATATAGTTAGTTAAGGATTCAGGGTATGAATTTATATTACTTAGCCATTTATCTATAAAAAATTTAAATAGTTATTATTGTCATTTATAATAATTTGATTATTCACATAGTATTGACTTTTCAATTTCCTTTGTATAGTCTTATTACTATTATTAATATGGCGAAGAGGGTAAATAGAAATCCGAATAAATGGAAGCGTTTTTACAATTTCGGTTTGAAAAAGCTTTGGAAGGAGGACACTTCATTAACTTAAAGTCTTTACACATTCAACTTATTTCTATTAAAGAGAAGAAAATGGTTATCTTTCTGAGTTATTACCTAGATAGTGATTATGCTTAGTAACAAAGGTTTGGGACAAGTTTTCTAAAATAAGAAATTAAGGTGTGAGACATATGGTTTGGTATATTGTATGGTTAGTAGTTTTTATTGCTAGTATTACAGGTGTTGGGATATTCTACTCACGCAAAATAAAAACCGCAGATGATTTTGTCATGGCTGATTTTAGTTTAGGTTTTTTCCCTATTTGCGGAAGTATCATTGCGACCGCATTGGGTTCTGCGGCTATTATTGGTGGATCGGGTAAAGGATTTACAATGGGAAATTCATGGTTTACAGCAACTTCACCCTATGTTATTACTTCCATTATATTTGCAATAGTACTTGGAGCCACAATTCGTAAGTTGAAATTGTACACTATTCCAGATCTATTTGTTCGCCGGTTTGGAAAAGCAACTGGTCTTATTCCAGCCTTAGTAATTGGTATTCTATACATGGCTCCAACTTTTGGGATGCAAATTGTAGGAATGGGGGCTATTTTAACCTCTATTGTCGATATTTCACTTTACTCAGCTATGTTACTCGGATTTGTAGTTTGTGTAGCATTTACATTGATGGGTGGGCTGCCAAGTGTTGCGTGGACAGATGCTGTACAATCTGTCTTAATTCTTGCTGGACTTATCGTCATGTTGATTGTAGGAGTGAATTACGTTGGAGGAATAAATGTAGTGATTGAAAACACTCCAAAAGAATTATTTAGTTTTACTAGTTTAAATATGACCGATATGCTTAATTTCATGGTTATTTACGGACCCTTTTATCTAGTATGGCAAACATCTTGGCAAAGAATGGCAGCAGCCAAGACTGAGAAGATAGCCGTAAGGGGTGTGGCCATAGGATTTTTGATGTCCGGTTTGGTCGGATTTGTTGCCATTCTTATTGGGATTATAGCAAGACAATCTTTGCCTCTTGGAACAAGTCCAGATTTAGTATATACAGAATTTTTAACTGCTGTTTTTCATCCGGCTTTAGGTGGATTGTTTATGGTTTCGCTTTTTGCAGCTGTATTAACTGGTGCCACGTCCTTTTTACTGAGCGGGGCAACAAATATGTCTAAGGATATTTATCATAAATGGATTGCGCCAAATGCTAGTGATAAGCAGGTGTTAAGAGCTTCCAGACTTTCCGTTGTTGGATTGGCGGTTTTAGGTTTGGGCGTTGCATTATTTATTAAAGATATCATTATAATCTACACTTATGCATTATCTTTAACTGCAGTGACATTGGTTATGCCTGTTATGGCTGCTATGTTTTGGAAAAAAGCTACTAAACAGGGTGTACTTACGAGTGTTATAGGTTCATTAATCATTGCTTTGATTTGGAACTTTATTGGAAGACCGTTTGGGATACATGAGATTATTCCAGGACTAATCGTATCTTTCCTACTTCTGGTAGGTGTAAGCCTCAATACAAAACATTCGTCTGATGAGGAAGTTGTTGCATATTATTTTGATTTGAAAAAAGTTGAGGATCCAGCTAACAATTCATCTAATAATGATAAACCGAACGTTGTATAAAGCGAGTTCTAATTTAGAGCAATTCTTTCTTTGAGAGGTTAATAATTCTAAAAGGAAAAGGGGATTTATATGAAGAAAATAGATTTATTATTTAAAAATGCTAACGTGTTGGCATTAGACAATCAAAACAATCGTGCAGGATCTGTGGCTGTTTCAAATGGTAAAATATGTGGTGTTTGGGATGGTCCGGAGCCACCAAAAGGTATCATTAAAATTACGGAACAGACTAATGTAGTTGATTTACAGGGTGCTACATTGTTACCTGGATTTATTGATACGCATAACCATATACTGATGTATGCACTCACGCGTGATCAAGTAAATTGTAGTACCCCTCCAAATAAAACAATTAAAGATATATTAGAGTTAATAGGTTCAAAGGCAAAGGAAACACCTAATGGAGAATGGGTAGAAGGTTATGGGTATGATGATACACTTCTATATGAAAAACGTCATCCAACACGATATGATTTAGATAAAGTCTCCCCCAACAATCCTGTTATCATTAAACATATTTCCGGTCATTTGGCAGCAGTCAACTCACTTGCGCTAAAGTATGCGGGATTACATGATAAGATATCTGATCCTCAAGGAGGGCATCTTGGGCGTGATGATGCCGGTCGTCTTAATGGTGTTTTATATGAGCCAGGAGCGATGAATCCTATTTCTAATCAAATTCCAAACAAGACAGTAGAACAAATGGTTACTGAATTAGGGAAAGCTTCAGAAGAATATGTCGCGCGGGGTATTACAACGAACTCTGATGCTGGAATTGGACTCGTTATTGGTTTAGAAGAACTTGAAGCGCATCTGAAAGCAGCGGAGCAACGAATAAATCCAATGCGAACTCAATTAATGATTATGCACTTTCTTCTTCGTCATGGCGAGGTTTTTGGTGACTATTCTCATGATCAGTTAAATGAAGAGATAAAAGAGCGCTCAAATGGACTAGCTAAACTAGATAGCGCTAAAATGTTTCAGGATGGTTCCATCCAAGGGCTAACTGGGGCGTTGAGAGAACCCTATCATAATGCGCCTGATGTCTATGGAGACTTTATTCATGATCAAGAACCATTTCAAGAAGAAGTTCTTGACTTGCATAATCGTGGCTTTCGCATTACCACTCATGGAAATGGTGATCGCGCCATCGAATCCATTCTTAATGCGTATAGCTATGCTTTAAAGAAAAGCCCACGTACTAATCATCGACATAGAATTGAACATGTTCAGACCGCAACACCAGGAGATTTGGCTAGAATGAAAGAACTAGATGTAGCTGGATCATTCTTTATTAATCATGTTTATTATTGGGGAGACAGACATGAACAGATCTTTTTAGGACCAGATCGGGCAAGGCGTATTAGTCCTTTAGCCGAAGCGGTAAAGCAAAAATTATTATTCACGCTGCACTCCGATTGTCCAATAACCCCAATTTCGCCATTATTTTCTGTCTGGGCTGCGGTTAATCGTATAACAAGAGAGGGAAAAGTTTTAGGGCCAGAACAGCGGATTGACGTGGAAACTGCTCTAAAGTCAATGACCATTTATGGAGCAAAGTTAAATTTTGATGAAGGTTTGTCGGGAAGTATTGAAGTTGGGAAGCAGGCCGATTTTACGGTTCTCGAAGCTGATCCAACAAATGTTGACCCGAAAGAAATTAAGGATATAAAAGTGGTTGCTACTTTTATAGATGGTCAACCCGTTTATGGTCAAGAGACGATGGCAACAGTTTAGTTAGTAGTATCCGACAGTGACAGTTCTCTTTAAATAAAAATAGCAGGAGATTAAAGAGTAAAGCCATGACTAACACTTGCCAAAGGGTGTAAAACTATCATTTTTATTACTAAATCCAACTGGTTGGTTAATCAGTTGGATTTATTGGTACCAAACATATCTTCCCAAAAATACCATGTTTTTTGATCTAATTCTTAGTCAGACTTCCTCGCCATTAATAAACACTCTCTCAACTTTACTTCTAAGATCAAATGGATTGCCACTCCAAATTACAAAATCAGCATCTTTATCTATTTCGATTGATCCAACTCGGTTTTCTACACCCAGGTGTTTTGCAGCATCAAGTGTAATGGCCTGTAGTGCCTGTTGTTCTGTTAAACCGTTTTTAACAGCATGAATTGCACTTGTAACTAAATATTCAATTCCAACGACAGGATGATCAGTTGTAATAGAACATGAAACCCCAGCATCGATGAGTTTCTTTACTGTTGCCCACCCTTTATCCTTCAGTTCTACCTTGGAGCGTGTAGACATTGTCGGACCACATGATACTCTTACGTCATGCTTAGCAATATAGTCAGCAATGTGGTGTCCCTCTGTACAATGTTCAATAGTTACATTGATATCAAATTCACGTTTGATGCGAAGCACTGTCAAAATATCATCTGCTCTGTGGGCATGAACCCGCAGTGGAATTTCTTTCTTCAATACTTTTGCCAGGTTTTCTAAATCCAATTTTCTTTCCACTTTTTCTCCGTCTAAATAATTTTGAGCCTCTATTAGTTTTTCTCGTAGTCTGGCAGCAACACCCATCCTTGTGACAGGCATTTTCCCTTTATCCCCATGAAATCTTTTGGGGTTTTCCCCAGTTGCTGCTTTCATTCCTGATGGAGACTTTATTATCATTTCATCAACAATTTTTCCTACTGTTTTCAACACAGACATTTCCCCACCAATGACGTTTGCGCTCCCCGGCATTATTTGAACAGTCGTAACGCCAGCTTTGCGAGCATCTTCAAAGCCAATTTCCATTGGATTAATGCCATCTATCGCACGTACTTCTGGTGTGACCGAATTGCTAGTTTCATTAAAATCACTGCCTTCTTTTCCGACCCCTTCCTCAGAAACGCCAAGATGTGTATGAACATCAATTAAACCCGGCGTGACAACTTTGCCTTTCGTATCAATTACTTCGTACCCATCTGGGATATTTTCAGTAGATTGAATAGATGAAAATTTCCCGTCTTTAACTAACAAGACCTGATTTTCCAAAATATTACCTTTGCCGTCATAGATTTTTGTACCCTTTATTGCGAGCAATTAAAAACCTCCTCTAAATTTTTAAAAAAATCATTGATTTCTGAAAATACTTACTATATAATTGCCTTTAACATAATTCCCTTTTTTAATAATAGATTATCTTTTGAATATTGTAAAGTAGTATGAAAACTTTTAAAAAGTATCTTATTTATCCATTAAATAAATAAAAGATGATCGAAAGTAGGTAATCTATGAACTACAAAATTGATGAATTAGATCGCAGTATTATTAAACTACTATCAAATGATGGGAGGATGTCCTTTACAGAATTATCTACTCGTTTACGTGTTACTGAAAAAACAATCCGGTTACGCTATAAAAGCTTAATGGATAAGGAAATTATAGATGTAGTTGGTATCGTAAATCCAATTGCTTTAGGTCTGAAGGCAGGAGCAATTATGCAGCTGAAAGTGAAAGCGCAGGGTATCACAACCGTTATTGAAGCGCTAAGGAAAATGAAGATGATTCGTTATGTGACATTAACGTCTGGTAATTTTCCAATCCTCGTACAAATTACAGTAGAAGATCAAAATCAAATAACCGAAGTTTTATGTGACATTAATGAACTTGAAGAAGTTACCGAGGTTAACTCAATTGTACAACTGGAAGTTTATAAAAATACATTTGATTATATGTTGTAAATGAAAAACAAACCAATAGCCTAAGGAGAGAGAATAGTTATGAAAATATTTATTTCAGCTGATATGGAAGGTATCTCAGGAGTAGCAACAAATCAACAATTAAAAACGCCGCATGAATACCAACGTTTTCGTAAATTAATGACCGCTGATGTGAACGCTGCAATTGATGGTGCATTTAACGCTGGGGCAACAGAAGTAGTGGTCGCGGATGGGCATGGAAATATGTCTAATATTTTAATAGAGGAATTAGATCCACGTGCAAGGCTAGTATCAGGAAATAATCGTGTGATGTGTCAATTAGAAGGATTGGATGAATCGTTTGATGGAATCATGTTTGTTGGGCATCATGGTCGTGAGGGTGGTTCAGATCTAACTGTTATCAGCCACACGTTGGCAGGGGTTTGCGTGAATGAGATGAAAATCAATGGGAAAGTTGTCGGTGAAACCGAGATGAATTCTTATGTTGCGGGTGCCTTTGGGGTTCCAGCGTTGTTTATTAGTGGAGACGATGCATACGTGAAAGAGGTGCAAGAAACGTTACCGAATATTGAGGGGGCTGTTACAAAACGTGCAATAGATCGTTTTGCAGCAGAACTAATTCATCCTGAAGCAGCACAAAACGAAATACGACAAAAAGCGGAAGGCGCTGTAAAAAGAGCAAAAGAACAGAATCCAGTAATATTAACAGGGCCAATTACCTTTGAAATAGAATTTAAAGGGCCTCAACAGGCGAAAATGACAACAACAATCCCAACTGTAGAACTAATCAACCCAAAACAAATTCGCTTTACTTTTGATGATGTTGTTACGGCTTACAAACATATGTGGGCTTGTGTAATCATTGCAATGACGGCAACGAACGGGGTATTAGGAAGTGTTAATGCATAATTACATAGAATTGAGGTGCCATAAGCGATGTATATTGTAAAACGGTTTATAACGATGTTGTTCACTATTTGGGTGATTGCTTCCTTAACTTTTGTCATTATGAAGTTTATACCAGGTGATCCATTTGCATCCGATGCAGATGTTCTCCCTGAAGAAGTCGTAGAGAATATGCGAGCAAAATATAATCTTGATGAGCCTATCCCTATCCAATATGTGCTTTATCTTAAAAATCTAGCTATGTTGGACCTTGGACCGTCGATTCAGTCAGAGACTCGCTCCGTAAATGACATTATCGCATCGGGTTTCCCAGCCTCTGCAACACTGGGGATCCAATCTCTGATTATTGCACTTTTCTTTGGATTACTACTAGGAATCATTGCAGCCTTATATCACAATAGATTTTTAGATTATCTTTCTATGATTATAGCAATAGTTGGTATATCTGTACCTAGCTTTATTTTAGCACCATTACTCATTAGTTATTTTTCAGTTAAATGGGGAATGCTTCCAGTTGCGTCTTGGGGGACATGGCAACATTCAGTATTACCTTCTTTAGCACTTGCAACTACACCTCTAGCAGTTGTCGCTCGGTTTATGCGATCAAGCATGCTAGAAGTCATGAACCAAAATTATATTAAAACAGCAGATGCAAAAGGATTATCTTCATTTAAAATTGTTTTTAAACATGGGATACGAAATGCAATATTACCAGTAGTATCCTTTATTGGTCCGTTATTTGTGGCACTGATCACAGGCACATTTGTTATTGAAAAAATATTCGCTATTCCTGGTATTGGCAAATATTTTGTTGATAGTATTTTTAATCGTGATTATCCAGTTATTATGGGAACAACAGTATTCTTTAGTGTGATCTTAGTTTTAACATTGTTTTTAATTGACATATCCTATCGATTCATTGATCCAAGAATTAAATTGACAAGTAAGGGGGATTGACCATGGGAAAACAACTGGATAGTTCCTTGTTCCGACCAGTGGATCCAGCAAAATTACAAACGGATTCCATTCAACGTCCAAGCTTAAGCGTTTGGAAGGATACACTACTAAGTATTCTTAAAAATAAATTAGCGGTTTTTGGACTAATACTCCTGTTGGCTATTACATTTTTTGCAGTATTTGGTCCATCTATGGTCCCGTATGATGCAACGGATCAGAATTTAACCGCAACAAATCTGCCTCCTTCCAGTGAACATTGGTTTGGAACAGATGATTTAGGTCGTGATATGTGGGCCAGAACATGGCAAGGTGCTAGAGTTTCTTTAACCATAGGCTTTTTCGCGGCTTTTATTGATCTGATAATTGGTGTAGTTGTCGGTGGTTTATCTGGTTATATGGCAGGTAGGGGAAAGAGAGGAGACCGTATTGATAGCATATTGATGAGAATAGTAGAGATCTTATATGGTATTCCTTATCTACTTGTAGTTATCCTTCTAATGGTGATGATGGAACCTGGGATAACGACGATTATCATCGCTTTATCTGTTACTGGATGGGTGGGTATGGCAAGGATTATTCGTGGACAAGTTTTGCAACTGAAAGAACAGGAATTTGTTATGGCTGCAGAAAAGCTTGGAACACGGCATGCAAAAATAATTTACAGGCATTTACTACCTAATACTATAGGAATTATTATCGTTAATTTAACATTTACCATTCCAACAGCTATTTTTGCTGAAGCATTTTTAAGTTTCTTGGGTCTGGGTGTTCAAGCTCCGTTTGCTAGCTGGGGAACAATGGCGAATGATGCATTGGGTGTTATTTTAAGCGGACAATGGTGGAGACTGTTTTTCCCAGCCGTCATGATCTCTATAACCATGTTTGCATTCAATGTATTTGGTGATGGATTGCAAGATGCTCTTGATCCACAATCCCGTAATTAGGAGGCAGATAATATGGGTCATTTATTAGAAGTGAAGAATTTAGAGATTAATTTTAAAACATATGGCGGGGAAGTAAAAGCTGTTCGAGATGTTTCTTTCCATATTGATAAAGGGGAGGTAGTAGCGATTGTCGGTGAAAGTGGAAGTGGAAAAAGTGTAACCGTGCAATCTATTATGGACCTTATCCCGACCCCACCAGGTATCATTAAAGGGGGGAGTATCCAATTTCATGGCAGGGAACTCTTAAAACTACCAAAAAAAGAATTACGAAAAATTAAAGGATCAAAGATAAGTATGATCTTCCAAGACCCTATGTCGTCTTTGAATCCCACCATGAGGGTTGGAAAGCAAATCGAAGAGGGACTAATTCTTCACCAAGGATTATCAAAATCAGACGGCAAAAGAAGAGCTATCGAAATGATTAGGCTTGTAGGGATCCCAAATCCAGAAGAGCGATATAACCAATATCCTCACGAATTTAGTGGAGGAATGCGACAACGGGCAATGATAGCAAGTGCGCTTGCTTGTAATCCAGAACTTTTAATTGCTGATGAGCCAACAACAGCATTAGACGTAACGATCCAAGCCCAAGTATTGGAATTGATGAAAAATATTCAAGAAGATACAAATACGTCTATTATCTTAATTACTCATGATTTGGGTGTTGTAGCCGAAACAGCTCAACGAGTTATTGTAATGTATGGTGGGATGATGATTGAGAGTGGAACGGTTTTTGATTTATTCGAAAACCCAAAACATCCGTATACATGGGGATTATTAAACTCGGTACCGAACATTGGTGAAGAAGAAAAAAAACAACTAGAACCGATAGATGGAGCGCCACCAGATCTTTTTTCACCACCAAAAGGTTGTCCTTTTGCACCAAGGTGTAAGTACGCAATGGAAGTATGTTTAGAGGAAATGCCGGGCGAATATGAAATTGACGATGGACATGTTGCAAAGTGCTGGCTGAATGATCCGCGTGCAGCAGAAGTAGAAGAACCAGTTGCACTTGGGAGGGGAGAATAGTGACTGATCAGCTTGTTGAAATCCAATCCTTGAAAAAATACTTCTCAATTAAAAAGGATCAAACGGTTAAATCTGTTGATGATATATCTTTCACTGTAAAAAAAGGGGAAACATTTGGACTTGTTGGTGAAAGTGGAAGTGGAAAATCTACGTTAGGAAAAACACTTGTTGGCCTGCAAGAACCTACTGCAGGAGATATATTCTACAACGGTCAAAATGTAATGCAATTTAATAAAGAAATGAAAAGAAATGTAAATAGGGAAATGCAAATTATTTTTCAAGATCCACAGGCATCGCTTAATCCAAGAATGCGGGTAGGAGATATTATTGCTGAGGGAATCGATGCTTATAAACTATTCAAAGGAAAAGAACGATTTAACCGAATTTATGAGTTATTAGAACGTGTTGGGTTAAGTCCAGAACACGCAAAACGTTATCCACATGAATTTAGCGGTGGTCAAAGACAGCGGATTGGTATTGCTAGGGCATTAGCAGTCGAACCGAAGTTTATTGTTGCGGATGAACCGATTTCAGCATTAGATGTTTCCATTCAGGCTCAGGTAATCAACTTAATGGAAGATCTAAAAGAATCGGAGGAACTTACTTACCTTTTTATCGCCCATGACCTTGGAATGGTGAAACATATAAGTGATCGGATTGGGGTGATGTACTTAGGGAAAATCATGGAACTAAGTAATAGCGATGATATGTTCAGAAGACCATTACACCCGTACACACAGGCATTGCTATCGGCAATACCACAAGCAAACCCACGTATTGCTAGACGGGATCGTATTGTTCTTGCTGGTGATCCACCAAGTCCAACGAATCCGCCAAGTGGCTGCCGTTTTCGTACAAGGTGTCCGCATGCAATGAGTATTTGTGAACACCAGGAACCAGAATGGATGGAGGTAGAAACGGATCATTGGACAGCTTGCCATTTATATTAAATTTAGGGGGTGAACGATCAAGGTCTATATTCTGTTTTAAGTATATGCATTAAATTAAAAATTAATGAGGAGTGAAGGTAATGAAAAAACGGTTGCTATCATTAGTAATTGTACTTACAATTTCTACTGTCCTAGCTGGTTGTTATGGTGGTGGAGGAAATGAGGAAACCTCAGGAGATAGCGAAAATAGTGACGGAGTTAAACAGGAGATTGTAGTTAATGCAATGACTGAACCACCAGCAATTGATCCAGCATTAGCAACTGACACAACATCCGGGTGGGTTTTAGACCACATTTTTGAAGGATTGTACACACGTGACAAAGAAGGCAAGCCTGTTCTAGGGGCAGCCGAAGATGTAAAGGTATCTGAAGATGGAACAACATACACGTTTACATTACGCGAAGATGCGAAATGGTCAGACGGATCGCGAGTAACAGCAGAAGACTTTGAATTTGCTTGGAAGCGTGTATTAAACCCTGATACAGGAAGTGCATTTGCTTTTTACTTTTACTATATCAAGGGAGCTGAAGCATATAATAAAGGTAATGGTTCCGTTGAAGATGTTGGAATAAAAGCAATAAATGATACCACATTTGAAGTTGAGCTGAATGCACCACTAGGATATTTTGATAGTTTACTAACATTATGGACTTTCTACCCTGTGCAAAAAGAACTTGTAGAAGGAAATGAAAACTGGTCGGCAGAAGCTGATACTTATGTTAGTAATGGGCCGTTTAAACTGACAGAATGGAAACATGATAGTTATGTTGTCATTGAAAAAAACGATGAGTATTACAATAAAGATGTTGTTAATTTAGAAAAGGTTACGTTTGAACTTGTAAATGAAGCAACCACATATTACCAAATGTTCCAAACGGGTGAACTTGATCTTGTGATGACTCTACCGACTGATGTAATTGCATCTGAGAGAGAGAATCCAGAATATAAAGAAGTTCCATACTATGGAACATATATGTATATGTTTAATGTAGATAAAGAACCATTTACAAATAAAAAAGTTCGTAAGGCATTTGCAATGGCTGTTGATCGCGAATCGTTAACAAAAAATGTTTCGTTAGGTGGAGAAACACCTGCCTATGCTATGGTTCCACCAGGAGCAAAGACTCCAAGTGGAGACTTTCGTGAAGTAGGTGGACCACAATTTGAAGAAAATGTAGAGAAAGCTAAGAAACTATTAGAAGAAGGCATGGCGGAAGAAGGCTGGGATGAATTACCTGAAGTAACATTAATGTATAATACTTCAGAGAACCATAAAAAAATGGCTGCAGCAGTACAAGAAATGATTAAAGAAAATCTAGGTGTAAATATTAGTTTGGGCAACCAAGAGTGGGGAACCTACTTAGAAACAACGAAACAACACAATTTTCAAATGGCTCGCATGGGATGGATTGGAATCTTCCTCGACCCAGTAGTAAACCTAGACTATTACTTAGGCGATAGTCCAAACAACCGCACAGGTTGGGTAAATGAGGAATTTGATTCAATCATGGCAAAGTCTAAAGTAGAGCAGGATCAGGAAAAACGTTATGAACTACTTCACCAAGCTGAGGAAATTTTAATGGATGACATGCCGTTTATGCCAGTGTATTTTTACAAAAATAATTATTTAGTAAATACAGATTATGAAGACATAGTTTATTATGTAAACCGTTATCCATCAATGAAATGGGCTAAGAAAGTCCCAGAATAACTAGGAAGTAGAATTTTAAAGAGTTATCTTTAATAGTGAATAAAGTCCCTAATCCAACAGTTTATTAATCGCGTTACGGATATAAGGGGCTTTATTCCTTTATTATTTAGTTGTATAGAAAAGTAGAGTATTCTATCGTTCTTTGAGGTGATGATATGAAAAGGTATTCCTTACTTAGTAGTAGTATTATAGTTATTTGGATAGTATGTAAACTACTATTTGACTGGGCATTAGTGGAATGGATAAACTATACATTTCTATTCGGTTTGATTTCCGCCATAGTCACCGCCTGCATCAAGATTTGGCAAACAAGATTTTTGGATTTGTTTACGAAGGGATTTCGGATGATGGGGCAATCTTTTATGCCCATAACAAGGTCGAGGTCACTTAAACGTGCAGATCAACAATTTGCAAATGACGAAGACCTAAACCATTTTAAACAAACCACTGCGAATTGGATAATTCTTTTCACATCCAGTTTTGCAGTAGCATCAATTTTTGTGTCCGTAATTGGACTAGTCGTTTTATATCAAGCAGTGTAGGTGAAACTACCATAGTTAACTACTCAACTTTCGCACATAGAGAATCATGATGAATTCAATAAACTGTCATACTTATAGGACTTGAAATATGGTACTTGACACGAATTACAAATATCTTTTCATAAAACTTGTTGCTAGTTACTTTGTCGCAACTGACATAAACTGCGACGTAACAGCGCCGTGATTTCCGCTGTGGATAGTCGCTTTCCGCG